>CAZGZL010000007.1:0-28225 GCA_964530595.1 uncultured Prevotellaceae bacterium
TGCCCTATGCGACTATCAAAATTCCGCCGTTTCTTTCACGAGTGCTTATTCGCCATCCTTTTGGGTGCACTGCTCGCCTTCGCCGTTTCTTTTCTGACTGGTGACCTCTCCTTGCGTATGGGTAGTTGCATAATTGGATCTGTCGCCTTTTGGCTACTCTATGTTGCTGCCGTCAACAAGGATCTTTATTAAGACCTTTTAGTCTCCTCTTGCTGTGGGTGACTCTCCGTCTCGTTGTCCTACGGGAAGTGCAGTACATTACGTCCTTGCAGAGCTCGTTTCGAATAGTACTGCAGCGGTGTCACGCACACCGCGCGGGTCTGTTTCTTAACTTTGTAGTAAATAACAAAGCTGAAACGCTCTATTCTGCCAAAATAAAAGCAACAATAGATCCAAGTCCCGGTGGCGTTCACAAAACGTCTATAAGAGACTCAGATCTATCGTTGCTGCAAAAACACTGGATGGCGACGAGATTAGATTAATTGATCAGGTTCGCCCACACATCCAATGCTTTCGCTGCAAATATAGCACTTTTTCTTTAATTCAAAATATTATGAGGAAAAATTTAACGACCGAAGGTGGCTCTATCGCTGTTCTGCGCTGATTTTAGCGGGAAAGTGCTATTCTTCCACCCGTTGCAGCGCGCTTGCCCACGTGAAGCCCTTCAGAGGCTTCACGTGGGCGTGTTGGTACGAAACTCGATTGTGCTTTGCGCCATTTCCAAACTTTTGCGTTTCGCAAAGAGTTCCTCTTGGTATTCCGTCGCATAGGCGTGATTGGAAGGCGAAGAGAATAAAGAATCACCGTTTTCACTCCGAAAAGCTTCGATCTTGACAGCCCGACTAATCGGAAAAGACCCACTCTAAAAGTTTATGCAACGAAAAAGGGAATCCTTTTACCGGATTCCCCTTAGACCGCGTGGCGTGGTTTCTAAGAACCACCAAATTGGAGCCGTTCCCCAGTCATCCAAACCACCCGACACCGCAAAGATAGATACCATTTTCATCAAAACAAATTTCTATGTGTGAATTTTGAGGGATTTCCTGCTAAACTCAATGCCGACATCGCTCAGCTGCAACTACAGCTATAACCGAATCAGCGATTAAATTCGAACATTAAATCCCATGCGGATTCTGTCACGGGGGGGCTACCACCGTTGCCCGGTGTTTCGGAGTGCATTCGAGCCGCTTCTAATTGTTGTACCAAGCGGCGCACTTGTTGCTCGAAACGACCGTTGGGGTAGCGACGAAAATATTCGTCGCAGTCTGCCAAGGTGCGGCAATTTCGTGCAAAGCGCTCCTCTTCGTCTATCGTTTTGATGGGGCGCGTCGTGGAGCTTTGTGGGACGACTTTACTCTTGGCGGAATGGTTACCGTTCGTGCTTGTTGGTGTAGCGGCGCTTGAGGAGAGGGTTGCATTCGCCTTGACGGAAGTAGTGGTGGAATGAGTCTCTGTCGAAGTGGGAGACGTTATTAGTTCTGTCGTCTGGATTTGTGCCTCCAATTCGCGTCGAACGCGCGCTATGCTGTCAGCGCGTGCTGCACGGCGGATGCTGTCGGCACGCACGATGCGTATGCTGTCTTCCGCTTGGCGTACACTATCTCTCTGCAGGCGACTGATGCGACGTGCTATGACCGGCGTAACAGCGTCTGGATAACGAGCCTGAAAAGCGCGATAGTCCGACAACGTGTGACACGCCGTTAGGGCATCGTCGACGGCTTGCAGCTCGCGTCGCTCTTGCCACAGATGACTGAAAAGCACAATGCCTCCTGCAATGATTGCTGCCAATCCTACCCACACAAGCCGTTGCCATCGAGGTGGGTTGCCCCCATTCTTCAAATTGGCGTGAGCACCGTATGTCGCTGTTCCCGCTGGGCGAATGGTTGCTGTGGAATGTTCCGAAGGTTCTTGCATCTCTGCCGATGTGGAAACCACTGCGGCAGAGTTCGTAATTGTAGGTGTCTGGGGTGCCGGGCGGAGAATATGCTGAAGCATATAGTTGGCATATTCATAGGCTTGGTTGGCAGAGGGGCGATCTTCCGGCTTGAGTGCTAAACAGGAATGGATGAACTGCGCCATCTGTATAGAGCAGGTACCTTGCATCAACGGTATTTTCCCGCCGTTCAGTTGGACACAACCGCCCATTCCGCCCCATAGGATAGAATTAGTCAAGAGTTCATAGACGCTCATGCCTAACGCCCAAATATCTCCCGCCGGTTGTATCGTCGGGGTTTCCGAGAAGCGTTCGGGACCCATATAAGCTAAGGTGCCCGATCCTGAGGACGATGGGACGTTGGTGCGCGAACGGAGCGTCTGGTCGAGTTTACGACTGATGCCAAAATCGGTGATGACGTATTTACCATCATCGCTCAGCAAGATATTGTCCGGCTTGATATCTTGATGAATGATGGGTGGTTGCTGACTGTGTAGGTAAGATAATCCATTGGCTACGTCGCGTACAAAGAGCCACAACTGTTGCTCTGTCATGTGTCCTGCCAAGCGTGCCACAGATCCGCGCGAACAATAGGGCATGACCAAATATGGCTGTTGTTCGTAGACGTCAAAATAGTTGATATGCAGGAGATTGGGGTGACGCAGTTTGTAGGCTATCTTGAACTCGTCGCGAAACTCTTGTAGCCCGCTGTCATCGACGGCGCTATAGATTTTCACAGCCACATCGACATCTGCCACGCTGTAATGCGCCAGCCACACTTGACCGAAGCTACCGTGTCCTAAGAGTTGCTTGAGCTGATAATGTTGGGCAAAGAAATCTCCTACTTGAAAGTTCATCGTCGAGAGTATTTACAACCGATTAACGTTGTAGCCAAGAGGCTACAACGTCACCGTATCGAGTCAAAAAATATACCGAAGCACACACCACAAGCAGTGCGATAAAGAGCCAAAGGGGGAGATGACGTTTCGTACTTCTGTGAAAGGGCAATGTATTACCGAGCTGAATGTCCGAGTCGTCCCCCTTGATGTCTGTGATGCGACAGAGTGCCACCGTCACATTGTCGTGCCCTCCGGCGTCCAATGCAGCTTGGATTAGTGCGTCGCGACAGACTTCCAAGGGTTGTGCCGTCTGTTCGGAGATCAGCATCATGATCTCTTCGTCACGACACAGACCGTGCAGTCCGTCGCTACATAGCAGTAGCACATCGCCCTGTTGTAGGGTATGGATGCGATAGTCGGGTTCGGCACGCCGTTCCTGATCGCCCAAACAGCGGGTAATGATGTTGCTATAGGGATGGTCGAAAGCGTTGTCTTCGCTCAGTTTGCCGGCATCGACCAATTCCTGAACATAAGAATGATCTTTGGAAAGGCGGATCAGACCGGATTTCTCGTTGAAGAGATAGCAACGGCTGTCACCACACCAGACGACGTAGACTTTGCCATGCAATACCCATGCCATGACCACAGTAGTACCCATTCCTTGGGTACTACTGTCTTCATGACTATGGTTGACAATATTGATGTCGGCGCACTTTACGGCTGCGCACATAAATTGGACGAACTCCTCGTCGTCATAGGTGCTGACCCCTTCGTCGGAGATCGGAAAGCGCTCCTGCAATTTGTCGGCAGCAAACTCTCGTTGAATGGTCTCGATGGCGATTGCCGAGGCTACTTCGCCCGCATTGGCACCTCCCATACCGTCTGCTACGACCAACAATGTGCCGTAAGAGCCTAAATCGAGCGGGTCGTCGGTGGTGGGCACGACCCAAGCATCTTTCGACAGATCGGCATTGACCACGAAGTTATCTTCGTTGTTGGTACGTACCAAGCCGACATGAGTGCCGGCGGCCAACTCATATTGCATCATAATGTTGTGTTCTTTTAGAATATATTATTGATGGGCACCAGACGATCCTTGCCTTCGACGCTACCGACCATAATGCCGATGACTACATACTTGCCGTCCTTCTGAATGAAGGCGGGTGAGCCGTAATAGCCGCGTTCAGACACACGGTTCTGCAAGATGATGCAGCGATACTTGGTGTCGGCGATGTTGGTGTGGTCGTTGAAGTGTGCAGGCGTCAAATTGTGGATGTTAGCATATCCGGCATAACCCACCATGTGAACTTCGGTGCCGCCGGGCAAATTGGTGCCGGCACTGAGGTCGTAAGGCATTCCCGTACCACGTGCGCCGAGTCCGCGGATGTAAGCGAAGCTGGTAGCCGAGGGCACGATCGTGCTGACCGAAACACGGTGGTGTGAGGTGTAGTCGATGCGGATGCCCTGATCTTTGAGTTGAACGCGGAGGGCACGCTCTACTTCGACCTCGCTGCGCTGTACATCGAGACGAGTGTCTTGGTTGAAGTCGGTATTGGTGAAGGTCAACGGCTTGCCTGTTCCTAAGGTGCTGTATGCACGATAGTGAATGATCACGCGGCAACCGGGAACGGACTTGTAGATGGCCAATAACTTACGCCACGGCTCTTTCCATTCGGTGTTAGAGTAGATCCAAGGCTCAACGTTCTGGCGGTCGGTAACGAATGTCCCGTTGTCCAACATGAAGCCGGTACCACAGATGATGTCCGAGACAGAGATACCCGGATCGAACTTATTTCCGTTGTATTCCACTTCGATCTTGTCAATCTTCATCGTGTAAATGTGATCGTAGTAGTCGCGCAGATTGTCCGAGCCGTTGGATGCCACAGCTGTAGTGCTATTAGTGGCGCCGTTGGCGTTAGAAGTGTAGGTCGAAGCCCCTGCGGTGGCGGCAGCTGCTGTCGCGGTGTTACGTTCTTCGGCAGCTGTGGAGCGAGCATTGTTCTGGGCTGTTTGTTCCTGCACTTGGCTGGTGAGGTTGCTGACACGTGCGCTGAGTTCCGAGTTGCGCTGACTGGTAGCGTTGAGTTGGTTGGTCACTTGGTTGAGGCGTGCATTCAACTCGTTGGCGCGGCTTTGAGCCTGCTCCTGAGCGATTTCTCCATTAGCCACTTGCTGCTGAAGCTGCTGAAGGTCGTTCTCGAGACCGTTCTTCTGGTTGGCTAATTCGCTCATCTCGCGTCCGGTGTCATCGAGTTGTCGTTGAGCTTCAGCCAACTGTTCTTGCGTCTCGTCCAACTTTCCGGCGATCTCCACATTGTCGGAATGTAGCAAGTAATTCCATGTGCCGAGTCCCACGATGGCGAGGATCAAGACGATAGCCATCACCGTGATAGCGGTCTTGTAGGGACGCAAAGCTTGTTGTCTGAAGAGGCTCATGCGTTCTGTCAATCCGATGCTGGAGGTCAGTGCCTGACGACCTTGCGGCACGATGAAGCCGATGCGCGGACCGCCTACCGAGAGTTGGATCTCGTCGCCGGTCTGTAGATAATAGCTGCCGTTGATGGGCTTGCCGTTGACCAACGTTGGGTTGGACTGCGAGAGGTGGATCAGTTTGAAGTTCTCGCCTTCGCGCACGATAGCGGCGTGTTTGCGACTGACGGTCTCGAACTCTTCGTCGAAACGCACTTGACACGAGGCGTCACGACCGAGCTCTACCTCGTCGACGATGATCTTTTGTGACTCTCCTGCCTGATGATACTTCGAGGTCGTTTTGTGTTCCAAGATGAAATAGGTTCGTCCTGAACCTACCAAGGCTCCGACGCCGGCACCCACCGATCCGGCGAGTGTACGTTTGTAATTCTGTGTTTCCATAAAATTATATTTGGGGTTTAGTTGAAATATTAAATCATAATTAGGTGTATAGCATGTGTAGTGTTTATGATATGGTACATTCAAGCCTGTTCAACGCGGATCTTAACATCTCCCACCGAGAGAATACTGCCCACCGGAAGCGGACAGCCTGAGGGGGTAGCCTCGGTAGAATCGACATAAGTGCCGTTGCTGGAGCTTTCCCATTGTCGTGCCGCCGCGTTCCACCAACCGTCGCGAACGATCCACGTATCTGTGCCGGGCGCGTTTTCGAGCGTGCAATGATGACGCGAGATGTAGGAACTATTGTATTCGCGTATGCAGATCGGGTTGTCTTCCTCGCGTCCGAGGGTGAGCATATAGCGTCCGGTGGGGAGTAGTTGCTTCAGATAATAGACGCGACCATACTCTTCGCCCTGCATCACTCGGAGCAGCAATCCACCCACTGCGGGATGGGGCTGCGGTGCGTAGATAGGTTGCGGTGGCGTGGGGAGTGCGCTACCCTCCGGCAATCGTCTCAAAACTTCGCGCACCGATTGTAGACGTTCCTTGAAGTTCGGTTGGAGACAACCCTCGATGAGCGGGAGCCATTGTTTGCCGTCGTTGAGGTGCGACAAACGATGCCGATCCCATTCGCCGTTCTTGCAATGTTTCTGGTAGTTCGCCAACTCATTGTGATTCGTCAGCGGACCGAAAGGCAGTTGCCCCGTCAGGAGTTGATAGGTCAAGACGCCGAACGAAAATATATCGGTCGTAGGCAAGACTGTGGCGTCTCCGCGTGCGCGATTCGCCTGCTCGGGCGGCATATAGGCGTAGGTGCCAAAGATCTGATTGGGTTTGCCGAAGATGTTGCGTTGCGTCATTCGTCGGTTGCGATCGCCTGCAATTCCGAAGTCGGTTAGGGCGGCATCTCCGTTCTCTTTGAAGAGAATGTTTTCGGGCTTCAGATCGCGGTGTACTTTGCCCGCCTGATGCAATGCTTGGAGCCCTAAGAGTATTTGATGGCAAAAGATCGGAATGCGCGGATCGTTCGAGCCGACATAGGGGGTTAAGTCCCCACCGGAGCAGAACTCCATGACGATGTAGGGATTGCCTCCCACTGTACCATAGTCCAACGAGCGCACCAAGTAAGGACTGTCGATTTGCCCCGTCTTAAACTCCATCTCGAACCGATCCATCAAGGGTTGTCGGATGTCCGGCGGTACTTCCCAAAGACGCAAGATCTTGAGTGCACAGACGTTGCCGTTTGGTTGGGTCACTTTGTAGACTTTGCCAAACGATCCCTCGCCGAGCACCTTCGACACGACATACTTGCCTGCCACGGACTCTCCGATGTTAAAATCGCATCGGTCGACGGTCTGCGTGTTCATTGCTCATCCACTTCAAATAGGAAACGGCGATTGCCAAGGACGATGATGTCCCGCGGCTGAAGACCTAACGGACGCTCGACTTGCAGGAATGTCGTCTTGAAGTCGCTGCGATTTTCGATCGACCACTGACCGTCGGCAAACTTCAATGCAGCTTGCTCGTGGGATGTGATGGAACGATTGGCAGGATCCGTATTATTCCGGTTGAGGATCACTTCGTCACCTTCGTAGGTGATCTTTTGATCGCTTAGCACTTGGTCATCCGTCCCGATAGGGGTCAAGTAACAGTGACGTTTAGGCTCGGGTTGCGGTTCGAGGGACGGCAGATCTGCCACCGAAAGACGGATCGTCGAACGTCCGGAGGTCGGGGCGGGTATGGGGGAAGGGGAGGGGGGCGGCGTGGAAGCCTGCGTCGGCGTTGACACCTCTGCGATCTCGGCGCCGCAATTTGGACATGCGCGCGAACCTGCCACTACGGGATAACCGCATTTCGGGCATACGCCGGGGGTAGCGGGGGCAGCTTCTCCTCCTGTTGCCGGTGTTTCGGGCATAGGATTGTGGAGCATCGTAGCGCGATGACGTGATTCCTCGACCTGCACGTTGAGTACCGTCGGTTTGGGTTGTGGTTCGGCGGCTGTAGCGTCGGACACCACACGTGTGGCGCGTCCGGAGATTTCGGGTGTCGCCGCAACGTTGACTTCCGAGGGCGCCACAGCCGGACTGCTCTGAATGATGGGCTGACCGCACTTCAGACAGCAGAGTGTGCCTTGGGGATTGTCCCATCCGCAATTCAAGCATCTCATAAGCTAAGGTATTTAGAGGTATAGATTTCTCAGTGAGTAATATGATTACCAAGATTCCACCACGAAGTCGTCATTTCCGGATTTTCTGCAACCATTTAGCACCCACAGAGGCTCCCTCTTGGGTACATTCGATGCGGATCACCTTATCATCCTCATTATTGGTAAAGAGGATGGTGCCGGTGCGACTATCTCCCTTGGAATTGTCGGGAGCTGTGATGAAGACTTGATTGTCTGGAGTACAATCCACGTGCAGCCAATCCGGGTGTTCCGGCTCATTGGCTTTCACATTGGTATTGAGTTGGATTTTGATGATGTCCCCTTTCTTATTGAACGTCAAATTGGACTTGTCGCAGCTGAAGACGACCATGCCGCGCTGACGGATCCAAATCGTGCGTTCCATCTTGCCGTTGCGCACCACGATATAACCGCTGCGCAATTCGGCGTCGGTGTTGGCAGCTGTGCAGGTGACCCGCAGCAACGAATCCAAACGCACCGATTTGAACCATTGTGACGTCTTGCCCTCCTTGATGTACCAATCTTCAGGAGTGCTCGAAACCACGATGTCTATAGAACGACCGGCAACGCCGGCGCCAAATTCAACGGTTCCGGGGGTGAAAATGAGCTTGGGTTCTTGCTCGACCGTTTTTGTCTTAGGGGTATTTGATGAAGAGAGCTTCTCTCGACAGATCTTGATCTGCCGATTGCAATCGGCTTCCAACTTGCTGTCGCATTCCTTGGCGGCATTGAACTTGGTGATGGCAGACCGCCAACTTCCTTTATCCATCAGGGTGACGCCCTGCTGATAGAGGGCTTGACACTGTGCATAGACGCAGCCATAAGTGCACAAAACGAATAGTAGGGACAATGCCACGCGCTTCATCCAATCATTTTTGATCATACTCATAATTTATATAATTCATTATTCAGATTTGAGGTGTTGGTATCTACTTAATTGGGGTCGATGCCTGTTGCTACGGCTACTTTGTGCATACGGACCTCGAAGGTCTCTTGGAACTCTTTCTGATCATATTTTGCCATGATTTCCGCCCTGTGCTTCAAGCCGTCATGGATATGCATCAGACGAGCTCGCGTAGTGTCGACGTGTTGCTGAATCTCGTTGAGCACCACCGCAGAAGCCAAGATAGTTGTGTCTGCCGTTGTATAGTTAGCTGAATCTTTAGCCTCGACAAAGGCGGCATAGGCATCTATATAATAATCCTCGATGACGCTCCCCGTCTCCGTTGTATCGTATTTCTCGTCCCTATAGTACTGTTCGCCCGTGGTGAAATCCTCCATCCCCAACTCGATGCGATTACGACACAAGGTGTCCAGATGTCCCGTGGTGGGGTAGTGGACGAGTGGTTCCGGGGTAATCATCACTTCGGATTTGTCCCTGCCGGAAATCACTCCGATGATGATGCCCAGCAACACCACGGCAGCGGCAGCGCCGATGGCTATGGGCTTGTGTGTAGCGATCCACGTCACGATCGGGGAGGGTTTCGGGGCGTTGGGCGCCTCTCCCTGCGTGGTGGAGATCGGATTCCCCTGCGAGTCGTGGATGCCGGATCCCAATGAATGATCCAACGAACTGCCTAACGAGCGACTGAGCGAGCTGCTCAACGGATTGGTGTGATTGGGATCTTCATGACGGGCAAAGGGCATTGTCGCATCGGCGATCTCGCGTGCTGTCGGGCGATCCCACGGATTGGTAGCGAGGCATTGATACACCACCTGCTTCAACTCCTCCGGATATTGCGGATCTTCGATCAGCGGAATGTCGGCGCCGTTCTTCTGGAGTACGCCGCCATGTTCCCCAAAGGGTGGATTACCGGTCATCACTTCGTACATAGTCGCTCCCAACGACCATACATCAGAGGCAATAATCGGGGCAGGCGAGGCGCTGAAACGTTCCGGCCCCATGTATGCCAACGTTCCGCTCACCTCGTCGTTCTTGGCACCGGGCGCCTTGCGTATCGTGCTGCGCACGCGGGCACTAATGCCGAAATCCGTCACCATATATTCGCCTTCGTCGCTGATGAGGATATTGTCGGGCTTGATGTCTTGATGAATGATCGGGGGTTGCTTGGCGTGCAGATAAGCCAACCCATCGGCTACGTCGAAGAGCATACGCCAAGCCTCTGCAGCCGGAATATGTTCCGGAGCGGTCACGTATTTGAATGCCGAGCCGTTCTTGCAATAAGGCAGAATTAAATAGGGCATACGCTCCCAACAGTCAAAATAACTGGGGTGCAACAGATTGGTGTGATTCATATCGAACACCAATGCGAACTCTTTGGTGAATAGTGAGATGCCCACATCGTCCAGCCCCATGCCGGGCGCATATATCTTAACCGCCACGTTGACCCCAGTCTTGTTATCTTCGGCCAACCAAACAGCTGAGAATCCACCACGTCCCAAGAGCTTCACCAAGGTGTATCTATCTGCAAATACAGATCCAACGTCTAACATATTGTATTTGGCTTTAAGGTATGTTATGTACCCCGAACAGATTGAGCGAACGTACACACATAGATAAGGTTTTGTATAATGAAAGAATCATAGCAGGTTACATCCTCTCGGAGGAATGTTTTCGCAACAAATTGTTTCTTCGGCGACAAATATATAGAGAAAGTTGTTAAAGTTGTGCAAAATACCCCCGAAAAAGTGAACATTTTCTTTATTTAATGCTTCGCAGTGCTTTTTACGAACCTTTTCAAGAGAAAGGTATTGCCCATGGGTTTGATAGCTCAAAAAGAGCAAAGTTGCAGCGTACAATATTCCCCAATCGAACTCGGCAAGGATTTAGAGTCGTCATGCCGAAAGAAAAGATTTCGTGCGATGTGATGCTGATGGGATAACCGTTAGGAAAGATTTCGCTGCTGAAAGTGCCGATGTCCTGCGCTGCACGTGGCAATCTCCTGAAAATTGCGCCGAGAATGTCCTGATATTTCGCGAATTTCCTATCTTTGCACCCTAAAAATTGTTAGCCCCTATGAATAATATCCGTAACTTTTGTATCATCGCGCACATTGACCACGGCAAGAGCACGTTGGCAGACCGACTGTTGGAGTACACCAATACCGTAGCTCAACGCGAGATGCAGAATCAGGTGCTCGATAATATGGATTTGGAGCGCGAACGTGGCATCACGATCAAGAGCCACGCCATTCAGATGGATTATGTACACAAAGGTGAGAAATACGTACTCAATCTGATCGACACTCCCGGTCATGTGGACTTTTCGTATGAAGTGTCGCGTTCCATCGCTGCCTGCGAGGGGGCGCTACTGATTGTCGACGGTACCCAAGGTATTCAAGCGCAGACGATCTCCAATCTCTATATGGCCATCGAACATAACTTGGAAATCATTCCTATCATCAACAAGTGCGACTTGGAAAGTGCCATGCCGGAGATGGTGGAGGACGAAATCATAGAGTTGTTGGGGTGCGATCGCGAGGACATCATCCGTGCTTCCGGCAAGACCGGAATGGGGGTGGATCAGATCATGGAGCGCATCATCGAACGCATCCCCGCGCCGCAGGGCGATCCGGAGGCTCCGTTGCAGGCTTTGATCTTCGACTCTGTCTTCAATTCTTATCGCGGCGTGATCGCCTACTTCAAGATCGTCAATGGTTCGATCAAGAAAGGTGATAAGGTGAAATTCGTCGCGACGGGCTGCGAATATGACGCCGACGAGGTGGGCATCCTCCGCATGGATTACGAACCACGCGACGTGGTGACGACCGGCGATGTAGGTTACATCTGTTCGGGCATCAAGACCTCGACCGAAGTTAAGGTGGGCGATACCATCACCCATCAGAATCGTCCTTGCGCCGCTGCTATTGACGGCTTTAAGGAGGTCAAGCCGATGGTCTTTGCCGGCATTTATCCCATCGTCACAGAGGACTTCGAAAATTTGCGTTCCTCGCTCGAAAAGTTGCAGCTCAACGACGCTTCGTTGACGTTCTTCCCGGAATCGTCGTTGGCGTTGGGCTTCGGCTTCCGATGTGGCTTCCTCGGTCTGCTCCACATGGAAATCGTTCAGGAGCGTCTGGATCGAGAGTTTAATATGGAGGTGATCACGACCGTTCCTAATGTTTCGTATCGCATCTTCGACAAGAAAGGTGAGATGACCGAAATCCACAATCCCTCCGGTATGCCCGACCCGACGTTGATCGAGCACATCGAGGAGCCCTATATTCGCGCCACCATCATCACGCAGACCGATTACATCGGTCCGATCATGACCCTCTGTTTGGGCAAGCGCGGAGAGTTGGTCAAGCAGACATACATCAGCGGCAACCGCGTGGAAATCTATTTTGACCTTCCGTTGGGCGAAATCGTGATCGACTTCTACGACAAGCTGAAGAGCATCTCCAAAGGCTACGCTTCGTTCGATTATTACATTCATGACTACCGCCCCAGCCGTTTGGTCAAATTGGATATCTTGCTCAACGGCGAACCGGTGGATGCTCTCTCCACGCTGACGCACATAGATAATGCGGTGCCTTTCGGTCGCCGAATGTGCGAGAAGCTGAAAGACCTCATTCCGCGCCAACAATTCGACGTCGCGGTACAAGCCGCTATCGGCGCTAAGATCATTGCTCGCGAGACCATCAAACAGGTGCGCAAAGACGTTACTGCCAAGTGTTACGGTGGCGACGTCAGCCGTAAGCGTAAGCTGCTCGAAGCACAGAAGCGAGGCAAGAAGCGTATGAAGCAAATCGGACGTGTCGAAGTGCCGCAGACAGCCTTCCTCGCCGTCTTGAAATTAGACTAACGTTTAACTCTAAAATTATACAAACTAAGCACAGTAAACAATGGAAAATCTGATCCCCGTGTGGGCGCTGATCCCCTTTGTCGTGATGCTGCTCTGCATCGCGATCGCTCCCCTTTTCGCGGAGAAGTGGTGGGAAAGCAACCTGCACAAACTCTACGTTTCGCTCATCCTCGGCCTTCCGGTCGCCGGATGGATGTTAGCTACCAACACCGAGTCTAACCACTTTGCCGAACACTTGATGCACCAGATGGTCTACGATTATGTGCCGTTTATCATTTTGCTCATGGCGCTCTTTGTAGTGACCGGCGGCATCAAGGTCAACGGTGACATTCAAGCCACACCTAAGGTAAATACCCTTTTCTTAGGCATCGGTTACTTGTTGGCCTCGTTGATGGGAACGACGGGCGCAGCTATGTTGCTGATCCGTCCGTTGATCTCGACCAATCAGCAACGCAAGTTCAAGACGCACACCATCCTTTTCTTTATCGCATCTGTCGCCAACTGTGGCGGTCTGTTGACCCCGCTCGGCGACCCGCCGCTTTTCCTCTTGTATCTGCGCGGCGCATCGTTCGGATGGTTCCTCAACCTCTTGCCGGTATGGGCTTTCACGGGCGTATGTTTATTGGGATTATATTTCCTCATTGATACCTATTATTATAAGCGCGAACCCAAAGAGTGCATTTTGGCGGACAATACAGAGATCACTCCCATCTCATTCGATGGCAAGATCAACATCCTATGGCTGCTTTGCATCATCGCTTGTGTGATGTTTATCAACCCCGGCTACATTCCCTCGATGGGTGCAGAAGAGGCTCCGATGTACCTCCGCTTGTTGCGCGAGATTGCGTTGGCTATCGTCATCCTGCTCTCGCTCAAAACGACCAGTCACGCCACCCGCGTTGCGAATAACTACTCTTGGACGCCGATCATCGAGGTTGCCGTGCTCTTCGTCGGCATTTTTGCTACGATGACTCCCGCCTTAATGTTCCTCAATGCACACGCACAGTCATTGGGCTTGACCGAGCCATGGCAGTTCTTCTACAGCGCCGGCTTGCTGAGCTCCTTCTTGGATAATGCCCCGACAGCGGTAGCATTCCACACCGTGGCGGGTGGTTTGAATCCCGGCGAAATCGCCAATGCTCTTGCAACAGCTCACGGCGGTACTGCTGTACTCGATGGCGTGTCGTATGTGGCAGGTGTGCGCGAACTGTTGCTCAAAGCCATTGCTGCGGGTGCTGTATTCTTCGGCGCTATGACTTACATCGGCAATGGTCCGAACTTCATGGTCAAGGCCATCGCCGAGCAGAGCGGCATCAAGATGCCCTCCTTCTTCGGTTACATGGTGCGCTTTTCGCTCATCATCTTGCTGCCTATCTACATCATCGCACAACTCCTGTTCTTCCTTTGATAGGTGAGGCGTGGGCGATATTTCGCTCCGAAAATAACAAAGTCCGAGGCGCGGCACCTGCCGTAGCCTCGGACTTTGGGTTTTCGGAGGTCAAGAAAGTCACGTGACGGAAAAACATCGAATCTCCGGTAGATTCCGCAGAGAGTCGCTCAAATACAACCCTTTGCGCAATGCGGTTTTGTGTTAAAACCATTGGACATAAATAGTTGAATTGTCAAAAAGACTTACCTTAGCGCCGTTTTAACGAAATTCACACAATAACACACAATGATACATTCTGCCATGAATCGTTTCTGCGCGACTGCTGCTATCGCTGCTGCGTTGGGAACTTGTGCATGGGCTCAGCGCGTCGAACGCACAGAGTATGCCTTTGATTTTGTCAATAAGAAGTGCGCGGACGGAGTTATTTCCGTTACCCCCAACAGCCAATTTGCCGACAGCATCGGCTACGGCTACGATCTACAGCCTGCATGGGACGGTCGCTCCAATACCCCCTTCTATTTTTCTGTCAATGTACCGGATGGGAACTATCGCGTCACGGTCACATTGGGTAGTAAGCGCAAGGCGGGCGTTACCACGGTACGCGGTGAATCGCGCCGCCTTTTTGTCGAGAGTGAAGCTACCGCCAAGGGTAAGACCGTGACACGCAGTTTCATCGTCAACAAGCGCAATCTGTGGATCAATGACAAAGAAAAAGTCAAAATCAAGGATCGCGAAAAGAGCAAGCTCAACTGGGACGACAAACTGACCCTCGAATTCAATGGGGACGCTCCGTGTGTCACCGCCTTGAAGATAGAACGTGTAGAGCAAGTGCCCACAGTATTCCTCTGCGGTAACTCGACCGTCGTAGATCAGGAGAACGAACCGTGGGCAAGTTGGGGGCAGATGATCACCCGATTTATGGATGATGAGGTCGCCATTGCCAACTATGCCGAGTCGGGCGAGACAGCCGACGGATTTATTGCGCGCGGTCGCCTCAAGAAGCTACTCACCGTCATGAAGCCGGGCGACTATATCTTTATGGAGTTCGGTCACAACGATCAGAAACAAGATGGACGTGTTGCCGGTGCCGGCGCTTTTTATTCCTTCCAACATCAGCTGAAGATCTTCATTGACGAGGCGCGCAAACGTGGCGCACAGCCCGTGCTCGTAACCCCGACGATGCGCAGACACTTCGAAAATGGTGAGAACACCGCCACGCACAAAGATTATCCCGAAGCCATTCACTTCGTAGCCGAGCGCGAAGGCTTGCCGGTCATTGACCTTCAAGCCATGACCAAAGTGTTCTACGAAGCCTTGGGCGAGGAGGATTCGAAGCACGCCTTTGTACATTATCCAGCCGGTACTTATCCCGGACAGACTGTCGCGTTCGAAGACAATACCCACTTCAATCCTTACGGCGCCTATCAGATTTCCAAATTAGTTTTGTTAGGCATTCAGCAGAGCGGGCTGCCGTTGGCAGAACATATCAACGCCGACTTCACGGGCTATGATCCGGCTCATCCCGACTCATTCGCTACCTTCCATTGGAACGACAGTCCTTTTGTAGAAATCGAGAAACCCGACGGAAACTAATTACTTCACAACACAAATATTATGTTTACAAGAACACTTATCTGTACCAGCCTCGCCTTGAGCCTCACGATGGCTTCAGAGGTACCTCAGAACATGGCTTGGGCGCGAACCTCGTCTGTCGCACAGCCGGTGGCTTTGAACCGCGGTTTAGTGGCAGTCAAGGTCTCGTCAGGTGTATTTGTCAGCTGGCGTATGCGTGCGGCAGACGGACACAACACTTCGTACAATCTTTATCGTGACGGAACACTCGTATCGGGTTCTCCCTTTACCACCAAGACGAATGTAGTCGATGCCGGCGGCTCGACGACCTCTACCTATAAGCTCGAAGTATTACGTGACGGTGTGGTGATCGAAACGCAAGAGCTTAGTGAAGTCTGGGAAAATAGTTATAAGCACATCCCGTTGCAGACCCCGACATGCACGCGCAAGAGTGCTACTTACACGCCGAACGATTGCTCCGCCTACGATATGGATGGTGACGGCGAATATGAGATCATCGTCAAATGGGATCCGGACAATTCCAAAGATAGTGCCTCGTCCGGTGTGACGAGCGACGTCTTTATAGATTGTTACAAGATGGACGGCACCTTGTTGTGGCGCATCAACCTCGGTCAGAACATTCGTGCGGGTGCCCATTACACACAATTCCTCTGTTACGACTTCGATGGCGACGGTTTCGGCGAAATGGTCTGCAAGACGGCACCCGGCACCGTGGATGGCAAGGGTAATTACGTCTTGATGGGATCGGATAATGCGACGACCTCTTACGTCAACAGTAGCGGACATATTGTTTCCGGTCCGGAGTATCTCACCATTTTTGACGGTACCGATGGCTCGGAAATTAACACCGTAGCGTATCAGCCAGCTTACGGTGACGTTTCAACCTCCATTTGGGGCGACACGAAAGCCAACCGCTCGGATCGTTACAAAGCGTGTGTCGCTTTCTTGGACGGCGAGCACCCCAGTGCCGTGATGATGCGTGGCTATTATTGCGGATCTTTTGCCGCTGCCTACGACTTTGACGGCGAGAAACTGACGCAACGTTGGTACCACCAATCCACCACCAAGAATCAAGGCACATGGGGCGAAGGAGCTCACTCGGTTACTGTCGGCGACGTAGATGGTGACGGCAAGGATGAAATCGTGGTGGGCAGCGCCTGCATCGATGACGATGGCTCTACGCTCTGGCGCGGCGGCACCGGACATGGCGATGCGCTCCACTTGGGCGACTTTGATTTGGATAATCCCGGATTGGAAGTATTCATGGTTTACGAGGAAAGCTCTTGCCCCTATCACTGCACCCTTCGTGACGCCAAGACGGGCAAGATTCTGACGAGCCGTTCCAAGTCGTCTGGTGATACGGGACGTGGCATGATCTTCGACTGCGACGATTTGCACGAAGGAAGCGAATTTATGACCTCCGGCGAGAGTGGATTGTTCACTTGTGACGGCAAGGAGATCTGTGCTTGGCAGCAAGGTACCGTAAGTTCGTCGTCGATCAATTACCGCATCTATTGGAGCGGAGACCTCCTCGACGAATATCACGACCGTCAGCATATCGACAAATGGGATAGCGAGACGCAATCCTTCGGTCGTCAAGCTACCCTTTACAACATGGGTGGTGCAAGCTCCATCAACAGCACGAAATATAACCCCAACTTGCAAGCCGACCTCTTGGGTGACTGGCGTGAAGAGGTTATCTATTGGGTAACGGAATCGGACGGCACACAGGCGTTGACCATTTTCACTACCACAGCCACTTCGGACTACGCAATGCCTACTTTGCGCGACGACCACGTCTACGATATGGCCATCGTCTGGCAGAACGTCGGCTACAATCAGCCGCCCCATTTGGGCTACAGTCCGATCGACTACTTCACGGTCAAGAAGATCGCGGAGGTGGGCGAGGAGTGGATCCCCTACTACAATGCCAGCAAGTCGACTTTGCCCGATAGCGTTGAGTGTTACTACGTCTCCAACTATTCCAAGACGGGTAGCAACGACACCGTAGCTATCAAGAAACTGGAGAGCACCTATATTCCTGCCGGACAACCAGTCTTGCTCAAGGTGCCCGAAATAGCTGAGGCTCAGACCTATAGATTGAAGCCCACCACGGAATCAGTGAACGTCTCGATGTCGTCCAACTTCCTGCGTGGTGTACAGTACGAGTCGACCATAACTTCGGCCGCCGAAGGCACTTCACGCGGCGAATACTTCTACGAGTTCCGCAAAGACCCCGCCTTGGGTTATGGCTTCTTCTTGATCTCGTCCGATGGGCAAACCATCGGGGACAACACCTCCTACCTGCGCATCAAGGAGACCTCCACGTTCCAGCACGCTGCCTATTACCTCTTGGGACGTCCGTGGAACGATGTCAACTCTTCGGCGATCACTAACGTCACCAACGATGCAGCCGATCCCGATGCACCGATTTACGACTTGACCGGACGCCGCATTACACGTCCTGTCAAGGGTGGAATCTACCTTCAAGCGGGACAGAAGATGATCGTTCGTTAAACGGAAAACAAATTTCACCGATCAGCGTGCAGAGGGGTGGTGACACCCTGCTGCACGCTTTTTCGTTGTTCCGATTTGCAGAATGTCCTCAGAAACCCTATCTTTGCAGCTGAAATATACATACTTATAGATAAATCGAATTATGGACAAATTGGAACGCATCAATAAATACTTGAGTGAGTCCGGCGTTTGCTCACGTCGAGATGTTGACGCCCTGATCCGCGAGGGACGAGTGGAGGTCAATGGAGAAGCGGCGCGCATCGGTATGCAGATCGACACCGAACGCGATAACGTCACCGTCGACGGACAGACCGTTGACCCGGAACATCCGGAGAAGAATGCCATCACTTTGGAATTCCTCATGGAACAGCAGAAAACACCGTGGTGGGAAGAACGCGACCGTCGTCGTGAAGAGGAGTTACAGAAGCGCTTGGCTAATCCCAAGAGCCGCCTCTTGCGCCATGGCAAGAAACAAGCACCCAAACAGCAGAGCGTCAAACGCACCGCTGCTACCAAGTCGGCTGCCAAAGCTACCGCAACTGCCGACAAGAAAGCCAAGACTTTCAGCGAAGCTCTGAGCGACAAACAGAAATTGATGAACGTCAAGACACGTCGTGTAGAGCACGCTTTCAATCCCAAAGCCGCCTCTCTGCGTGGTGGCAAGAACGCTCACCCCGGTCAGCGTCGCACCAAACGTTGATTGCCGCCCATTCTTCGCGTTGCCGTCACCGAACGGCAATAACATCAGACTATCATCATTGAAAAACAAATAGAATGAAAACAAGACATTGCCTCTACGCAATACTCTTGGCAGGCGCTTTGTGCCTGCCGGGGGTCGATAGCGTAACTACACAGCCGTTGGTAGCTCAGAATTTTAAAGATCAAGCGGACGTTCAGTGGGCTGCCGCCCCAGATCATGCCGATTGGCTCTACAAAACTGGTGAAAAAGCCTATATTAACGTGCAGGTTCTGCTTCACGGTATGCCGCAGGATGGTATTGAGATCCGTTACAGCTTGGGACAAGATGAGTTGGACGATGACACAAACGGTACCGTCACCCTTAAGGACGGACGTGCCGTAATCCCGGTTGGAACGATGAAAAAGCCCGGTTTCCGAGACTGTCGGATGCAGTGCACCATCGACGGTAAAACCTATAAGAACCACCTCAAAGTGGGATTCTCCCCCGAACGTCTCGAACCCTATACTAAGTTACCCTCCGACTTCCAAGAGTTTTGGAAGGGGGTATTAGAGGAGCAGGCTGCTGTCCCGATGAAGCCCGAAGTAACTTATGAGCCGAGCTACTCTAACGACCTTGTGGATTGCTACCTTGTCAAGCTCAAGTGCTTCCGCTCCGGTGAGTATTACATCTACGGCTACCTCACTAAGCCCAAGAAGGAGGGACACTATCCCGTCGTCGTCTGTCCTCCGGGTGCCGGTGTCAAGCCGATGAATCCGTTGAAGACGCTGTTCTACGCCGAGTCGGGGTGCATCCGCTTCGATATGGAGATCCACGGCATCAATCCGGCACTCTCCGCTGCCGATTATAGCGGCATTACCCATGCTTTCGGCGACCACGACGCTCACGGCTATTTAGCCAATGGCATTACCGACCGCGACACTTATTATATGAAGAAGGTCTATGCCGCTTGTGTGCGTGCCGTGGATTACGTAGTCAGCCTGCCTGAGTGGGACGGTCGCAACGTCTGGGTACAGGGAGGCAGTCAGGGCGGCGCCTTGACGGTGATCCTTGCGGCGCTCGATCCCCGTGTTACAGCCGCTTCCGTCAATCATCCTGCGTTGAGCGACATGGCGGCGTATGTCGAAAAGGGGCGCACCGGTGGCTATCCGCACTTCGGTCGCAAATACAAGGATGTGAAACTTACGGATCAAGTGGTTCGTACCTTGGCGTACTACGATGTGGTTAACTTTGCCCGTTTCGTCAAGTGTCCCGTCTACATGACGTGGGGATTCAACGACAACGTATGTCCTCCGACCACCAGCTATTGCGTTTGGAATACGTTGACGTGTCCCAAGGAATCGCTCATCACCCCGATCAACGAACATTGGGTTTCCGAAGATACGCGCCATCGACAGCTGAAGTGGTTTCAAAATCAACAGAAATAAGCTAAACACGCGCTGCCGAGTGTCTCACTCGACGGCGCGATAATTCTTTTTACTTAATTGAAAACAAAACTCGTAATTTTCGACTTGGATGGCACCATATTGAACACCATCGGTGATTTGGCAGCCAGCACCAACTTCGCATTGCAAAAATTGGGATTTCCCACCCACAGTACCGATGAATATCGTTTTATGGTGGGCAATGGTGTCAACAAGATGCTTGAACGCGCGCTGCCGGAAGCGTCGCGTTGCGAATCTGAAATTTCGCGGCTACGCACCTTTTTCGTGCCTCACTACGATGCCCATAACGCAGATCTGAGCGCTCCCTATGAAGGAATCCTTCCGTTGATGCAAACCTTGGCGGAACGAGGCATCCTCTTGGCGGTAGCCTCCAATAAGTATCAAGCGGCGGCAGAAAAGCTCGTTCACCACTACTTCCCCGTCCCATTCGCCGCTTTGTTCGGTCAGCGTGATGGCGTTCCCTCCAAACCCGATCCTGCCGTGGTTCATGACATCTTGGCACAGACCGGCGTCTCGGCTGACGAAGTGCTCTACGTCGGCGATTCTGGAGTAGACATGCAGACGGCTGCCAACGCCGGTGTCCGTGCTTGCGGCGTCACATGGGGCTTCCGTCCTCGTACCGAGTTGGAACAGTATGCTCCTGCGCACATCGTCGATCGTCCGGAAGAAATCTTGTCATTGATTTATTAAGAAAATATAAGATCCTCCCCACAACACCTATCCATCGTGCTGTGGGGAGGATCTTTTTGTTATCTTTGCCACATGAATATCGAAGAAGTGAAACAGGAAGCGGTTCGAGCATTAGGCTTTGACCGCTTAAATGCGATGCAGGAACAGATGTTGACAACCGCTGCCTCCGGGCATGACGTGCTGTTGCTCTCACCCACGGGTACAGGCAAGACCGTGGCGTACCTGCTTCCTCTTATAGTGGCTGCAACAGAGCGCAACGACTTCGGTGGGGCTTTGATCCTCGTGCCGGGGCGTGAATTGGCGTTGCAGATTGTCGACGTTTTTAGACGTCTGCACACCGGTCTGCGTGCCGTCTGCTGTTATGGTGGACACGATGTGCGGATGGAGCAGCAAGCCCTCACCGCAACTCCGGCGCCCGCTGTCGTCGTCGGTACTCCGGGACGCATCAAAGACCATATAGAGCGCGGCAACCTCTCGCCGGAACGCTTCACGCTCCTGATCTTGGATGAATACGACAAGAGTCTTGAATTGGGTTTCGAGGCGGAGATGAAGAGCATCGTCGTCGCCCTCAGTGGCGTGCGTCAACGACTGTTGACTTCGGCTACACACGCGGTGCCGGTGGCTAAATATTTAGGCATTCAGCGCTTCGAAATGTTAGACTTCCTCCCCAAAGAGGAAAAGCAAACCTCCGGGCGTCTGGAAATGCGACAGGTCAAGTCACCCATCGCCGACAAGTTGGAGACGCTGCTTCGCCTGGTCTGCTCACTGCCGGCTGATGCGCAGATGATCGTCTTCAGCAACTACCGCGAAAGCTCGGAACGCATCGCTCATTATCTGAGCGAGCAGGGGGTGGCGAATGCCCTCTACCACGGCGGCATGGCTCAAGACTTGCGCGAGAAGGCGCTGATCCGATTTCGCGGAGGAAGCATTCGCGTGTTGGTCTCGACCGACTTAGCTTCGCGCGGCTTGGATATACCGGAGGTGGGACACGTCATTCATTACCACCTGCCTGCCGATCAAGAGACCTTCACCCACCGCAATGGACGTACCGCCAGAGCGGGTGCTACGGGCGTCGCCTATTTCCTGCTTGGTCCGAATGAATATCTGCCTGAATTTGTCCCAGCCGACTTGCCCTACCACCGTTTGCCCGCCACGTTGACCCCCTTTGCTGTCTCGCCGTGGGAGACCCTCTACATCGGACGTGGCAAGCGCGAAAAGATCTCGCGCGGCGACGTCTTGGGTTTCTTGAGCCGCTGTGGAGAGATCGAGGGGAGCAATATCGGACGCATCGACATTCAGGAACATTGCGCCTACGCTGCCATCCGTCGCGAAGTGATTGACGCCTTGGTGGAGCGTTTGCGCGGTCAGAAGATCAAAGGCGAAAAGACACATTACCTGATCGTCCGCGGTAACTAAACATCCCGACGACGTTTGTACAAACACCATCTATCGAATGAATGATCAATCTGAAATCGCGGACTTGGTTTTGGCTAAGCCCCGTTTCAATGCCTTATGTGAGCAGCTGCGCGCACTATCGCCCGATGCACGGCGTCAGATCCGTCTGAAAGGTCTGTGTGGCTCAGCCGCCGCCACTTTTTTAGCCCCGATCAAGAACAGTTTGGGGTGTATTTTCTTGTGCATCATGAACGATGCCGAGAGTGCAAGCTACTTCTACCACGACCTCTGTCAGGTGGCGGGGGAGGAGCGTGTACTTTTTTTCCCCTCCGCCTACAAGCGCTCTATCAAATACGGTCAGTTGGATTCCGCCAACGAGATCCTGCGCACGGAGGTCATGGGTGCCATTCAGACCCACGCAACACACCCCGGCGAGGGGGGCTTGATGGTGGTGACGTCGCCCGAAGCCTTGGCGGAGAAGGTGGTACAGCGCGAACAGCTGCAACAGAACATGCTACACATTCGCCGCGGCGAACAGGTGGCGATCTCTCACGTCGTGGACGTGCTGAACGGCTACGGCTTCCAGCGCGTGGATTATGTCTACGAGCCGGGACAATTTGCCGTGCGTGGCTCTATCATTGATGTCTTTTCCTATTCGAGTGAATATCCTTTCCGTATTGACTTCTTTGGTGACGAGGTTGACTCGCTGCGCACCTTCGAGGTTGATACGCAACTCTCACGTGAGCAGATCGACACGATCACGGTGATTCCCGACTTGGCGGAGGCAGAGGTGCGCGGTCTTTCGCTCGTCGAAGTGCTGCCGCCGGAGAGTATCGTGGTCTGCAACGATCCCGAATGGGTCGTCGAGCAGGTACAAGCCATCAGCGCGCAGCCACTCTCAGAACAGCTGATCAAGAGCGAGGAGGGGGATATGAATGCGCTGCGCAAGGTGATCGACCCGCAAGGCTTTGTTGCTGCTTTCGGCACTTTCAGTCGGGTGGTCATCAACAACAAGGAGGCGCCATCCGTGGCGGACGATTCAGTCATCGAATTTCACACAACACCCCAGCCGCTTTGGCACAAGAACTTCGACCTGATCAGTGCCGACCTGCATCGCTACGTGCAGGAGGGCTACCGCATACACATCCTGAGCGAGAGCGTGCAACAGATCGAGCGCATCGAAGCGATCTTGGCGGATCGAGGCGATGATGACATCCATTTGTTGCGCGTGTTGAAACCCATTCACGAAGGCTTTGCCGACGACGACACACGCAACTGTTACTTCACCGATCATCAGATCTTTGATCGTTATCATAAATACAACCTGAAGAGCGACCGCGCCCGATCGGGCAAGATCGCCCTCTCGCTCAAAGAGCTTCAAGAGTTCATGATCGGCGACTACATTGTCCACGTAGATCACGGTGTAGGCAAATTCGGCGGCTTGGTGCGCCTGCCTGTAACGGGCAGTCCGGGCAAGACCCAAGAGGTGGTCAAGCTGATCTATCGTAACGACGACATCTTGTTTGTCAGCATTCATGCCTTAGACAAGCTCTCTAAATACCGCGGTCGTGACGCGACGCCGCCGGTACTCAATAAGCTCGGTTCGGGAGCGTGGGAGAAGCTACGCGATAAGACCAAGAGCAAGATGAAGGACATCGCGCGCGAACTGATCCTACTCTACGCTCAGCGGCGCGAAGAGAAAGGCTATGCATTCAGTCCCGACACCCATATGCAACAAGAATTGGAGGCATCATTCATCTACGAAGATACTCCCGATCAGCTCAAAGCCACCATCGACGTAAAGCACGACATGGAGAGTGACCGTCCGATGGATCGATTGGTGTGCGGCGACGTCGGCTTTGGCAAGACCGAGGTGGCAATCCGTGCGGCGCTGAAGGCCTGTGCCGACTGCAAGCAGGTGGCGGTGCTCGTCCCTACCACTGTCTTGGCTTTCCAACACTATAAGACGTTCAGTGATCGCCTCAAAGAATTCCCTGTGCGGGTGGATTACCTGACGCGCGCCCGGAGTGCCAAAGCCTCCAAGGAACTACTCAAAGATTTGGCGGATGGAACCATCAATATCATCATCGGCACCCATCGATTGATCGGCAAGGAGGTGAAGTTTAACGACCTCGGACTGCTGATCATCGACGAAGAGCAGAAGTTCGGCGTGAAAACCAAGGAGGCGCTTAAACGTCTGCGCGTCAACGTCGATACTTTGACGCTGACGGCAACCCCTATACCGCGCACGCTGCAATTCTCGCTGATGGGGGCACGCGACATGAGTATCATAGCTACTCCGCCCGCTAATCGCTATCCTATTCAGACGGAGTTGCATCACGATGACGACGACATCTTGCGTGAGGCGATTAACTTCGAACTCTCGCGCAACGGTCAGGTATTCGTCATCAACAATCGGATCAGTCAGCTGCCCGACATCGTGGCGCGCATCAATCGCCTTGTGCCTGATGCACGCGTCGCGGCGGGACACGGACAGATGGAGAGCGATCTTTTGGAACAGCTGATCATGGACTTTGCCAACCACGAGTTTGACGTCTTGGTCTGCACAACGATCATAGAGGCGGGCTTGGATATTCCGAATGCCAATACCATCATCATCAATCATGCCGAGAATTACGGCTTGAGCGAGCTACATCAGCTGCGCGGTCGTGTCGGGCGCACCAACAAGAAGGCTTTCTGCTACCTGCTCTCGCCTCCGCTCTCCACGTTGACGCAAGATGCACGTCGTCGTCTGCAAGCTATCGAGAACTTTGCCGGGTTGGGTAGCGGCATCCATTTGGCAATGCAGGACTTGGATATTCGTGGCGCCGGCAATCTTTTGGGCGGCGAACAGAGCGGCTTCATTGCCGACTTGGGGTACGAGACCTATCAGAAGATCTTGCGCGAGGCGGTCAACGAATTGAAGACGCAAGAGTTCCAAGATTTGTTGGCAGATGAGGCAGGAGAGGCTGGCACGCTGAATACTGTTGAAGACTTCAGTAATTTGGAGATTCGCACGCAGAAAGAACGCCCAGACCAAGAGGAACGCGATGCCCGTGCCGCGGCACACGCCGCACAGCGCGAAGGACGGCAGCAGGCATTGTCGGGACAGATCTTTGTGCAAGATTGTGCGTTGGATAGCGACTTGGAACTGTTCTTCCCCGAAGAATATATTCCCGACAGCAGTGAACGCATCAGTCTCTATCAGGAGTTGGACAACATCACTCGCCCACAAGAGATCGACGCCTATTGTGCACGTCTGATAGACCGTTTCGGTGCGATTCCTCCGGAAGGGGAGGAGCTAATTCGCGTCGTCGCACTGCGTCAGATGGGCAAGCAGTTGGGCTTCGAACGCTTGACGCTGAAACAGGGGATGATGTCTGCCTATTTCTGTTCCACCTCACAATTCTATTTCCAGAGCGAGACCTTTGGACGGGTATTGAACTATGTGGCAGCACATGCCAAGAACTGCCAGTTGCGCGAGCTGAAGGGCAAGCGCTCTATCTTGTTCCGTCCCGTGAAGAGTGTACGCGCTGCTTGCGACCTCTTCAGCTCTATTGTGCAAGGCAAGTGAGGAGTGTGTTCGGATCATGTTGTATCATTTACGGATCATTGTGTACAGAACGTATTCCGAAAGCTCCATATCTTTGCACCGCCTCGATAAATTAAGACAATTATATGTCCATAAATATAACGAATCCTTTCAATAGAACCCTCTATACAGCAGTCTTCAGCTTGGCGCTCTGTCCCCTCATGGCGCAATCCTCGTCCCAAACGGAGGGGGAGGTGTCGGGACAAGTAACTACTGCGTCCGGCGATCCGATCGTGGGGGCGCACGTCGTATGGTGTACCACGCAACGCGGAGCGCTGACCGCGGAAGACGGCTCTTTCTCTTTGCCCCCGTTCCCCTCGGTGCGGCAGTTGGTGGTGAGCTATGTAGGCTATGTCACCGATACCGTCATGGTAGAGGATCTGCGCCGTCCGCTGCGCATCACCCTCTACGAACGGAGCGAACAGGATGCCCTCGATCAGGTGGTGGTCTCGGCGCGTGTGCCGGGGCAAATTAAGTCCTCCGGCTTGATGAATACCACGAGCATTACCCGTGCGGAACTGTGTCGTGCCGCTTGTTGCAATTTGGGCGAGAGTTTCTCGACCAATCCCTCGGTGGACGTCAGCTACACCGACGCGGCGACGGGAGCACAACAAATTCGCCTTTTGGGACTATCGGGTACCTACGTGCAGATGTTGACGGAGAACATACCGAACTTCCGCGGCGTGGCGGCTCCCTATGCGTTGGGCTACGTCCCCGGCCCGTGGATGCAGAGCATTCAGGTCTCCAAGGGTAGCGCTTCCGTGAAAAACGGCTACGAATCCATCACCGGACAAATCAATATTGAGTATCTAAAGCCTCAGACTGACGAACAAGTGGACGCCAATCTCTACGGCGATACAAAAGGACGTTATGAGGTGAATGCCGACGTCAACCACCACTTCACAGACCGCTTGAGCTCCGCCCTGCTCCTCCACTACGAGGATCGACGCAACGAACATGACGGCAACGGCGACGGCTTCATGGATAGCCCGAAGATACGTCAGATCAATCTGCTGAACCGTTGGGCTTGGATGGGAGAGCGCGACAAATTTCAGGCGGCGCTAAAAGTCTTGGACGAGGAACGCAACAGCGGTCAATCTGCCCACGGCGCCTCAATGCCGACGGAACATCTCTATACGATCGGTCTCAAAACGCGCCGATACGAAGCATTCGTCAAGAATGCTGTTTTCCTAAACGCGGAACACAATACCAACGTGGCGCTGATCTTGTCGGGTACTTATCACTCGATGGAGGGAACGTATGGGCACAAACTGTACGATGTGGATCAGAAAACCGGCTACGCCTCACTACTCTACGAGAGCGACGTGACGCCGCAGCAAAATCTTAGCGCCGGCTTGAGTTGGAACTACGACCGCTACGATCAGCGCTACCGTTTGACTCATACGACGGCAACTCCCACGGAGGCGGATGAGACAGAAAGCGTCCCCGGCGCCTACGTGCAATATACTTGTCACATCGGTTCGCAATGGGTGGCAATGGCGGGTGTGCGTGTAGATCACAGTGATCGTTACGGCACATTCTGGACGCCGCGTGCCCATCTCAAGTGGGCGCCGACGGAACAGTTTAGCTTGCGCGCCTCGGCTGGTAAAGGCTATCGCACGGTGCATCCCTTGGCAGAGAACAATCAGCTGCTCTCCTCAGGCAGACGGCTCGTGATCGACGATTTGCAGCAGGAAGAGGCATGGAACTACGGGCTGAGCGCAACGTGGAACATCCCGATCGGCGGACAGACGTTGCAGTTGAATGGCGAGTATTATTACACACGTTTTCAACATCAAATGTTGGTGGACTACGACAGCAATGTGTCGGAGATTCGCCTGACCAATCTACAAGGGCGCTCCTTCTCGCATACGGTGCAAGTGGATGCTACCTATCCCTTCGGCGACCAGTTGACGGTGACAGCCGCCTATCGTTATAACGATGTCCGTGCGACCTATGCCGGGCGCTTGCGCGAACGTCCTTTGACCAATCGCTACAAAGGACTTTTGACCGCTTCGTATAAGCCGGGGTTAGGCCTCTGGCAGTTGGACGTCACGGGGCAGTTGAACGGCGGCGGTCGCATCCCGACGGCTGAGCCCTCACGCTTCGGAAGCTACGAACAGGTGAGCGCGCAGCTCACACGCTGGTTCCGCCGTTGGTCGATCTATGTGGGCGGCGAAAACCTTACGGGACGTCGACAACATACTCCGATCCTTGCTGCCGACGACCCGTGGAGCGAGCGCTTCGAACCGACGTTGGTGTGGGGACCTATTCACGGCGCGATGTTCTATGCCGGCGTGCGCTGGCATCTCGGCA
>CAZGZL010000007.1:28325-40133 GCA_964530595.1 uncultured Prevotellaceae bacterium
TGGGGACCTATTCACGGCGCGATGTTCTATGCCGGCGTGCGCTGGCATCTCGGCACATATTAGAAATAAAGTAATAACGAAACAACTTAAATACACAACTCGATGAAAAAATTGCTTTTCACTTGTCTCTGCGCTCTGATGACGACGTTGGCGTTCGGCAAAGACTTGCAAACGTTGATCGTCACGACCAAACCGGTCATGACCTGTTCGAAATGCGAAAATCGTATTAAGGGGTATCTGAAGTTCGAGAAAGGCATCAAAGCCATCAAGACCGACATCCCTTCGCAGACCATCACGATCACTTACGATGCGGACAGCAATACTTCCGCCAATATCATTGCTGCGTTCGGCAAGATCGGTTACACGGCGACGGAAGTGCAGGCTACCGATGCCGCGGCTCAATCGGCGGTGAAGAATACCTCAAATGGGGCAAAATTGTAACTTGTCGCTGCATAAATGGAGAGACGGAAGGACAAGTAATGGTTGATTGAATCGCTACACTCCATCGGAACATGATTGAGTGTAGCATATGGAATATCCCTTGAAAATACATGAAAAAACTCTTTGCGTGCATATATCTGCTCCTTTTCATGGCGATAGGACTACAGCCTGCCGTTGCCACAGGAATATACAATGATGCTGCCTCGATGGTTTATACCACCCTCGATGGATTGTCGCACAATCAAGTGCAGGGCTTTTGTCAAGATCGTCGCGGCATCATTTGGATCTGCACATGGTACGGACTCGATGCGTTCGATGGTTACGAATTTCATTGTTTTCGTCCGCAAGGAGAACCGGCGTTGCTCGGACGACTGAAGCAGGCTTCACTTACCGACGATGACAGGATCTTGCTCAAGACCTCGCAAAACCAAACGTGGCAGTTTTCGCTTCAGGACTACACCTTTACATTGCTCGACGAGATGCCACACAAGTGTGTGGCGTTTAAGAGGCGTTTCGTTGATCGCGCTGGCAATCTTTGGCAGAAAGAGGCGTTGGGATTTCGTCTCATCCCGCCTCAATCGGACTATTATCATTACGTAGTCAACGAAAAGTACCCTTTGGCACGTGTACTCTATGAAGATGCGCATCACAATGCCCTGATTGCTTGGAGCAATCGTACTTCGAGTGGAAAGTCCGAGGGAGAGTTGATACGTTATGATTTAGGTGGGCAGCCGCTCGAGACGCTCTATCGAGGCAATGCGGTGTGTGCCATCTATGAAGATGATCGGCAAAATATATGGCTGGGTACACATAATGAGGGGCTTATTCTACTACGCCCAGATGTTGAGGGAAACGCGCACCCTAATTACCAAGTTCAGCGGTGTAGATGCACTATCAGCCCTATCTTTGCCCTCGTGCCCGATGCGAAAGGACGGCTCTGGATCGGTACCTTGGGCGACGGCATTTATTTAGCCTCTTATGATTCGTGCACACGACAAGTCACCTTGACGCGTCCGGATTCATATCCCTTGGAGGAGTACGCACGTGTGCGGAGTATGCTCGAAGTAGATGGGGAGATGCTGATCGCTACGGATGGAGGACTGCTTAAGGTGTCTGTTGAGGTGGATCCATCACAGATGGAATTCCACCCCTTGGACGCTTCACAAGACCGCTCAGAACTCATACACTTGCTTCGTATATCCGATGGTAGTGTTTTGGTTTCTGCTTTTGGCAAGGGCATCTATCGCTACCAACCGCAGCAAGAAACATTCGCTCCTTTTGTCGCCGCCGACATTGCTGAATGTCAGGCTGTGTATTCGATGGTAGAAAATCCCGACAGTTCTCTTTGGGTGACGACACAAACCTCACTCAGACTGTATCAAGGCACTTCTTGTTATAGCCTACCCATCAATGCCTCGCTCGACATGATTGAGACCGTCCCTTTGTGCGATAACCAGGGACATTGCTGGTTCGCCACGCAGCATGGAGTGCTACGGCTTGCGTCATTCTTACCACCAGCCGTTGATCGTGCCGTGGCTCCCACTTTTGTGAGCCTCAAGCTGAATGACGTAAAGTGGAATCACGTCCGGATGCTCTCCCTTGCCGATAGTTTAATCATTTTACAGCCTGACGAACGCAACGTCACGGTTGATATATCTTCCTTGCAGTTCGGCGTCAAGGGGCGCGAACATTACGCTTGGCGCATTGTGGAGACTGATACCACTTGGCACGAGACACAATCGCACCACATCCACTTGCCCCGTTTCAGCCCGGGTGATTATACCCTACAGGTGCGGACTGCGAGCGGTGGCATAGGGTACGCAGACGCGGTAGGCAACCTACCATTTCATGTCATTTATAGGTGGTATGAAACTCCGCTGTTTCGCAGCCTCTTGTTTTTGTTCTCCACCTGCATTGTGGTGACGATTGTCGTGCTGTTGCTCAAAGTGAAGCGATTGCAACGGTTGCTACTCGACAGCCAGCCAGTGGCACTGTTCAGCGCTGCCATCACCGAAATAAAATCCGAAGACAAGCTTACTACAGCCGATCAGTTCTTCATCGAGACGCTCAATGAGCGGGTTAGAGCCGAGTTGAGCGATTCGCAACTCTCCATCGAGAAACTTGCCGCGGCTATGGGAATGAGTCGCTCCACTTTCTACCGTCGTTTGAAGTCTGTTGTAGGACAATCCCCCAACGAGTATATCCACGAGATGCGCCTACAACGAGCGACAGAACTTCTGCGTGCAGATGCTGACGCATCTATTGCTACCATCGCTTATGAGTGCGGCTTCTCATCGCCACAATATTTCAGCAATGTATTCCGCAAACGCTATCACATGACGCCTAATCAGTGGCGACTGCAATGAAATTCTATATACCATAAGCCTTTATGACCCATTTTTGCAATCATAAGAACAGCTTTTGCACTTCCGAATGTCGGCTCAGAGCTAATTTTGCACCGTGATTTTAATCCTGATGTAAAGTTATGAAACGAACTTGTTTATGCCTACTATTTGTATTGCTCCTTATGGGTAGCCTTCGCGCATCCGGTGTGCGCAATGATCTGCCGCGCGTTGTCGTGTTAACCGATGCCGAGACCGACGATCGTTGTTCGATGGTGCACTTCTTGCTATATGCCAACGATATGCAGGTTGATGCCATCATTCAGACCAATTCTTGCTTTCAGCGCCGCGGGTGGAGCCATGAACCTTGGCTCAGTAAACAATTAGATGCCTACGCTAAGGTTTATCCAAACCTCAAAGTGCACGATCCCAACTATCCCACGCCCGACTATTTGCGCAGTCGTGTCTATGTCGGTGACGAGGATCCCGACCATGTGATGCTCAGCGGCGGCAAGTGCAAGATGCTCCTGCCGGGAGCGACGTCTATTATTCACCCAGAAACGTGGGAGGACACTCCGGGTAGCGATCGCATCGTCAGTGTTTTGTTGGAACACGATCCGCGCAAAGTGTTCATTCAATGTTGGGGCGGTGGAAATACGGCAGCGCGAGCCTTCTACAAACTGCAAACACAATATCCGGACGATTATGAGCGGGCAATCAGCAAGGCTGTGCTTTACTGCATTTGGTATCAAGATGCTGCCGGTCCTTATATTGAACAACACCATCCCTTGGCTACGATTTTGCTAAATCATCACTTCAGCGGCAGTTGGGATTATGGTACAATGACGAATACAACCTCCTTTGTCAGCCAATATATGCACAACGGCAACAATCCCTTGGGCGACTGTTATACTCAGCCCTATATCAGTGAGGGGGACACGCCTGCCTTCTTGTATGCGCTCTCTAACGGGTTACGCTCCGACGAAGATCCTACGTATGGCGGTTGGGGCGGTTGTTTCTATAAAGTAGATGGCTTCGAACACGTATATCGTGACACGGGGTTCGGTCAGCTACGTGAATGGGTCGAACCCGCCATGCACGACTTTCAGGCTCGATTGCAATGGTGTGTCACGTCCGATTATAGTGCTGCCAATCATAAGCCTAACATTACCGTGCCGACAGGACTCGATCGAGTGGTACAAAGTGGCGATACCGTGTGGCTTGAAGCACAAGTGGAGGACCCAGACCCCATAGACGTTGAGGCGTTGTGGCTGGCCAAGGGTGATATGTGGCAGCAGAAGGGAACGACGAAGGAAATGGTAGAAGCTAATCCTTCGAAATATCATATTCCGTGGCGCAGCGGTTGGGTACAATATCCGGCGGGTACTTACAGGGAATATATTGATTTGCACATGGGTTCAGAGCGTGAAGCCAAGGCGTGGTTTGTCGCACCAGAGGTTTGCGAGTCCAAGACGATCCACATCATTTTGGAGGCTTATGACATGACGGTACCGCGACTGACTTCGTATGCGCGATTCATCATTACGGTTCTTCCTAAATAATTATTGATGCTTATGTGGCGGCACATTCTTTTTGTATTATTGTGCATGATGGTACAAGTACATTCTGTGGCGCAGTCGTTGCGCCACAGAATATTGGTGAGCACAGACATCGGTGGCACCGATCCCGATGACAACCAATCGATGATTCACTTGCTGATGTATGCCAACGAGTTCGATATTGAGGGGTTGGTCTCGTCGCCGTCGTTCGGCTTAGGTTCTGCGCGTGAAATCTTGCGGATGATCGACCTCTATGAGGCGGATTTGCCTCTCCTTCAGCGGGGACTGTCGCAAAGTTACGGCGATGCGCATGGCAGCTATCCTTTGCCCCAACATCTGCGACAGATCACCAAACAGGGACGGCAAGGTGCCGCTCCGTGGTGTGGTTATGCTGAAGCGACCGAAGGATCGGATTGGATTGTTCGCTGCGCTCGACGTGCGTGTGATCGTCCCCTGTGGGTGCTCGTTTGGGGAGCTTTGGAAGATGTGGCGCAAGCGCTGCACGATGCCCCGGACATTGCCTCTAAGATTCGGATCTATTGGATTGGCGGGCCCAACAAAAAGTGGGGATGTAATGCCTACAATTATATTGTAGAGCACTTTCCTGCGGTGTGGTTTATAGAAAACAATGCCACTTATCGTGGTTTCATTGGTTCGGCGAAAGACGAATCTACCTATCAGGCTGCCTATTGGCGTACGTTTATGAGGGGCGCCGGCTGTATGGGTAATGATTTCATCAACTACTATCAAGGCGTTGTCAAGATGGGCGACACTCCATCGTTGCTGTATTTAATGAATGGTGATGCCGAACGTCCCGATCTTGAACATTGGGGTGGACGTTTTGCACCTGTGGATACATTATATAAATATATAGTCAGTGGGTCACTTACCGCACACGATACGGTGCCGATCTATTCCCTGATGGAATGGCGATTGGCAGGACCTCGGTTGCCGCTTTCGTCGGACAGTGCCTGCTTTGTGCTTCACATCGATCGACAAGACTGGCGAGGCTATTACATGGGTGATGGAATCTATTCCGTTCGGTATGCGCCCAAGGCGACGGCTACGCTCAACTACACCATTACCTCCTCGTTGCCGGGCTTTCCTGAGTATAGCGGTACGTTTACTGTGGGCAAGCAATGGCCGGGGAAAGAAACCTATCGAAACCATAGCGGACAGCTTTCGCGGTTAGCCTATGCAGTAGGAGGGGCGTGGTTTACAGACGTTCCGGACTATAGTCAGCCGTGGCAGGGCGCATCCACCATATCGTGCCATCGCGAAGCTATCTTGAAGGATTGGGCGATCCGATTTGGGTGGCTCGCCGCAGAGTGATTTACTAATATTTTGGAGGAATATATAGAAATAGCCTTTTTTCTTTAGGAGATATTCTGTACTTTTGCGCGCAAATAATGTAAGAATGAAACTCTTGAACATTCCCAACGGCATTACCTGTCTCAATTTACTCAGCGGATGTCTGGCGATATATTTCACATTTAAGGCTGTTTTTACGGGCAATTCCCTCATTACTTCCACGCTGAATTGTCTTGACTGTGCGTGTCTCTTCATCATCATCGGCGCCGTGTTCGATTTTTTTGACGGCATGACGGCGCGTTTGCTGAAAGTCTCTTCGCCCATCGGCAAGGAGCTTGATTCCCTTGCGGACGTGGTGACGTTTGGCATCGCACCCTCGGCACTGTGCTACGCATTGATGTCGCAGAGTGGTTTTGCCGGTGTCAGCTCGACAGCGGTCAACCATTACCTCTGCTTTGCAGCCTTCATCATGGCGGCTTTTTCGGCGCTTCGCCTCGCCAAATTCAACATCGACGAACGTCAAACCACCTCATTTATAGGTTTACCCACCCCTGCCAACGCCCTTTTCTGGATCGGCATGACCTACATTGGTCAGGTCTCATTCATGCAATGGGTGATGAACGGTTGGATTCTTTTGGCGCTTGCAGTGGGTTGCTCTTGGATCTTGATCAGCGAGATTCCTATGTTCTCACTGAAGATCAAGTTCAACCACTTGGGCTGGCACGACAACGCTTTGCGTTACAGTTTCGTGTTGGCTTGCATCGTGATCTTTGCTCTCTTCGGCTTAGCCGGCGCAGCGGTCGCAATGTTGCTCTACGTGTTGCTCAGCATTTGCAGCAACGCTAAAAAATAAAAATCCCTCACACCACTCTTAGCCCATGTTGTACTTTGGCTGTTTGACCCTGCTACTTGTCGGGGTGTTTATGATCGCCATCAATTTGTTGGGCAGCGTGCTGAATTTGGTCGGCACGTTGGTGACTTATTTGTGGCAGTCGCTTTGCAACCTATTCCGTCCCAAGGCAAAGCGCCGCAAGGTGCAAAATCCCTTCGACACGGCTTCTGCCGATCGGCAAGACGCTCGTCGAAATGAATATTCAGAAGCCCGCGCTACGGCGGACGAGAGCCGTACGCAAGGCAAACTCTACGGCGCCAACGACGGCGAATATATCGACTTCGAAGAGGTGGATTGAATTTCCCTCCCGGCGCTGTTCGACGTCGGATTGATACATTGATTTCATGGATATACAACAATGTTTCCCACTATGACCATAGCAGCTATCTCCACAGCTCCCGGCATGGGCGGTATTGCCGTCATTCGCGTCAGCGGTCCGGATGCTATTCGGATTGTCAGTGAAATTTTTCGCCCGTTCAAGAGAGAACACCTCTTGACCGAACGTCCAGCCTACACGATGACCTTCGGACAGGTGGTAGACGATCGGGGCGAGGTTTTGGACGAGGTGGTAGCGTCGCTGTTTCGCGCCCCGCATTCCTTCACCGGTGAGGAGGTCGTTGAGCTCTCGTGTCATGGTTCCGTGTATATCCAACAGACTTTGTTGCAGCTCTTGATCGATCATGGTTGCCGATTGGCGGAGCCGGGAGAATTTACCCGACGTGCCTTTACCAACGGTCGGATGGATCTGTCGCAAGCCGAGGCGGTGGCAGATCTGATCGCTGCCGACAATGCCGCCGCACACCGCGTCGCCCTCAGTCAGATGAAGGGCAACTTCTCCAATCGTCTGACCGAATTGCGTAGCCGTTTGGTGGACTTGTCTTCGCTTTTGGAGTTGGAATTAGACTTTAGCGAGGAGGAGGTCGAGTTTGCCGACCGCCGACAGCTCACCGACTTGGCAGACGAGATTCACCGGACGATCGTGCGGCTTACCGAGTCGTTTCGCACGGGCAATGCCATTCGCAACGGTATTCCTGTCGCCATCATCGGAGAAACGAATGCCGGCAAGTCCACCTTGCTCAATCTCCTCTTGGGGGATGAAAAAGCAATCGTTTCCGACATCCACGGCACGACGCGTGACGTGGTGGAAGATACCTGCGTGATGAATGGCGTCCTGTTGCGCTTCATCGACACAGCGGGCATTCGCGATACACAAGATCGCATCGAGGCGATGGGCATTGAACGTACCTATCAGCGGCTTAATCACGCCGATATTGTCCTGTGGGTGGTAGATGGTACTCGTTTGGGTGATCCACAGCTCACAGAGGCTCTGATCGCCGATCTCAGCGCAATGTATCAACGGATCAACCCCTATCTGCACGAACGGCAACGCCTCTGCCTCGTGGTCAACAAATCCGACTTGATTTCCCCCGCCACCTTATCGCTTCAGCTCCCGCGCTTACAGGAGACGTTGCGCGCATTAGAGGGACGGACGACAACGGACGACGGCGCTCTGAAGGTCTTGCCCTTGTCCGCTAAGACCGGTGCTGGCATGGATCAGCTCTATGGTTTGTTGGAACAGTGGACGACGCTCCCCGAAGTGCCCGCCGGCGACGTCATCGTCACCAATTTGAGGCACTACGAAGCCTTAACACACGCCGACGAGGCGATTCTCCGTGTTTCAGAAGGTTTGCGTCAGATGCTCCCCGGCGATCTCATCGCCCAAGATCTCCGTTCCTGCAATTTCTACCTTGGCGACATCTTGGGGACAGTTAGCAGCTCCGAGGTGTTGAATACCATTTTCGGACGCTTCTGCATCGGCAAGTAAAGGTAGCTTTCACAAATTCATCTTCGCCCGTCTGCCTAACGGCTTGTGGCGCCCTTTCGCGGTCGTTATTTGTGAGCCGTTGAGGTGAAATGGTGAATTAAAGCGACCGATCGACCTAAATTTCAGGAATTTGGGTATCTTTGCGCCGATGATAAGGCTTACAGCGAGATTTCTCTATTCTAAAGGCGCTGGTCAATAGCTCCTCACTGTTACTACGGAAACATGAATATTCTACACTCTAAAGTTATCGCGCAGATCGTTCGATTCGGCATTGTAGGTGGAATTTGTACGGTCGTTCATTACGGTTTGTACATGCTCCTATATACGGTGCTTTCAGCCAACATAGCCTATATCATCGGCTACGGCGTCAGCTTTGTGCTCAATTTTTACTTGACCGCATACTTTACCTTTAAGTCGGCGCCGTCGTGGCGCAAACTTGTCGGAATGATGGGGGCTCATGGGGTAAATTTCCTGCTGCACCTCCTCCTGTTGAATCTGTTCATCGCCCTCGGCGTGCCGGAGGCTCTCGCCCCAATCCCTGTTTTCGCCATCGCCATTCCGGTCAATTTCCTTTTAGTTCGCTTCGTATTCAAGCCCAAGAAAGTAAATAAAACCATTGCGACATGTATCGCACTAACAATAACTCTTATGGCAAATGCACAGAACCCCACGAAGCTGACTGAGACGGCTTCAGAGATCAATCAAACGGCAGGACGTGCTCAGTTGGGCGAGTTCGCCCCCAAGTTCGCCGAACTCAACGATGACGTCCTCTTCGGTCAAGTCTGGAGCCGTACCGACAAACTCGCCTTGCGCGACCGCAGTTTGGTGACGGTAACAGCGCTCGTAAGTAGCGGTATCATTGATACGTCGTTGAAATTCCACTTGATAGAGGCTAAGAAGAACGGTATCACACGTACCGAGATCGCCGAGATCCTAACGCAGATCGCTTTCTATGCCGGATGGCCTAAGGCGTGGGGCGCCTTTCGCTTAGCTACCGAGGTGTGGGCAGAGGAGGACGATGCCACTGACGCTCGCCAAAAGTTTGAGCAGGAGATGATCTTCCCCATAGGGAATCCGAATACCGCATACGCGAAGTACTTCATCGGTAACAGTTACTTGGCTCCCGTTTCTACCGAACAGGTAGCTATCTACAATGTGACGTTCGAACCGGGTTGTCGCAACAACTGGCACGTTCATCACGCGACAAGCGGCGGCGGTCAGATGCTGATCTGCGTAGCCGGCTACGGTTGGTATCAAGAGGAGGGAAAGCCTGCCCGCAAGTTGCAGCCGGGCGATGTGGTGAACATCCCGGCGAATGTGAAGCATTGGCACGGCGCCGCAGCTGATAGCTGGTTCGCACACTTGGCGGTAGAGATTGCCGGCGAGAACACCAGCAACGAATGGCTTGAGCCGGTGACGGACGAAGAATATAGCAAGTTGTAACATCCTCGTCCATCGGGAATATACTATCGGGCGAATTAACCATAGCTGAGACTCCCGCCGTGACCCTTCGGTCGCGGCGGGAGTTATTTGTTTCTTATGGACAACATCGAGCGTCGAGACGGTGAAGTTATTTCCCCCTTTTATAGCTCGTTCCGGCAATTATCAGTATCTTTGCCCTCAAATTTTCATCTCTGAAGGGAGATGTGTATGAAACATAATGACTTCGCCACCTCGTGTGCGCGATCAAATCGGATATCTGTTCCGACGAATATAACCTCTTGTAGCTTGGTTTTGTGGGCATTACAAGAGGAATATCTGCATACACTGCCGACAAGTGAGTTAGAACGAATTTAACATTCTATGACATCTTCGATTTCTCTGCCGGAGCTGATTGCCTCAACTTTGTGCGACAAAAGCCAAGGTCGTTCCAAATTGAACAAGTCCGCTCTGCGACAATTTCAGATATACGTCGGGCGCGATGTTTTGTCGATCGACGAACTCACCAAAGACTTTGTGGACGAGTATCTCTCATGGGCAGTCAAAAAAGGCTCCTCGCCCAAGACGATCGAACTATATCGTAGTGCCTTGAGAACCCTTTTCACTGAGGCGTGTCCCGAAGCCGAAGCGCAGATCAAACAGGCGTTCAAGAGCTCGCCCGTTCGACGAGGCGCACGGACGCATGGATTGAATCTGGAACAATTACGCTTGTTGGCACAGGCTTCATTCGGAGTGCGCGAAGATCTGACGCAAGCGCGCGATTTCTTTTTGTTTTGTGTCTATTGCGGTGGGCTGGACTATACTGCAGTTCGTGCCTTATACCGTGAGTCTGTCGGGAGTGAATATCTGACATTGCCGACGGGAGTGAAGATTATTCTGAACTTGAATATCCAAGCCTTACTCTCAAAGTATGCCCTCGACGATTGCCGTGAGCTGTTCCCATTCGCCCAAGGGATGACGGAGTCGGCATATATGGATAAACTCAAAGAGATCGGAGAGCGTTTCCGTCTGCTGCGGATCAAAGACCATCATTCCGAGGCTAAGGCGTGGCTTTCGGTCGCCCGAGAATTGCAGATCGAGACGGAGGTGATGGCGGCTTGCGCCTACAAACGGGTGGATAGCTTGACACATTATACCGGCGAAGTTTCGGCCGACCAAACGGAGATAGATGCCGCGATAGAGCGCGTATGTAACTCCGTCGTGGATAATACGGAGCATTGGTATGCGATGAAACTTCGTACCCATGTTACCCCCGAAAAAATACTTTGCGCTCTATACGACAACGCCCAATACCCCGCCTTGCGTCAACTGAAGACCTATTATCCGATGGAGGATATCAAGGTGTGTGTTCGGGGCAAATGGCGACAAGATACCAAAGCCTTCATCAAGGATGTTCTCTTTTTCCGTACGAAGGAGCGCTACGTGAATCCGGTGTTTCGGATTGTGCGCGACTCGGCGTGGATCTTCCGTCAGTCTAATTCGGAACAGTCCCCTTATGCCGTCATCTCGCAACACGATATGGAGAACTTTCAGCGCGCCATCTCGCAATTCACTGACGACATCGCCATGTCGATCGTAGAGAATAGCACCATCCAAGTGGGGCAAAAGGTACGTCTCACCGCCGGTGAGTTCGCCGGCTGCGAGGGCATCATCGAGGGCGAAGAGGTCGATGCCCAAATCCCTGAATTGCGTAACTTCTACATTCAATTCACCGCAAACAATTCTTTTAAGTTCCAAATCAAGGTCTGCGAGAGTATGCTGACGTTGTTGGAGGAATGAGAGCTAAAAATGGGGTGGAGAAGGTATTTTTAGATCGTAAAAGATCGATGACTAAGAATAAACGTCCTATAAACGAGTTCGATGTCGCCAAGGTGCTCCTATCAGTATTAGTTGTGGTTGGGCATGTTACCAGAATGTACACTCCATTGGGCGCAGTGCCACCATAAGAACGGGCATGGAGGGAACCGGAACTTCCCATTTTGTGTGTTCAACACAAGG
>CAZGZL010000008.1:0-39742 GCA_964530595.1 uncultured Prevotellaceae bacterium
GAGATTGAGTTGTGGTTTACGAAGCAAAGATAAACATTTGAAAGCTAATCACAACCGGCGGGGCCGACGACCTTGCGCTTGCCGGTTGTGGTTTACGAAGCAAAGATAAACATTTGAAAGCTAATCACAACTCCCGATCTTACGATCATCCACCGATTTGAGTTGTGGTTTACGAAGCAAAGATAAACATTTGAAAGCTAATCACAACCATTGGGTGTTGTCGGCTGTGCGCCGTGCGGTTGTGGTTTACGAAGCAAAGATAAACATTTGAAAGCTAATCACAACGTCCGCGCTAATCTCTTTAGGCAATTCAACGTTGTGGTTTACGAAGCAAAGATAAACATTTGAAAGCTAATCACAACCATCTCGAACGAATACGAAGTTATTGACTAGTTGTGGTTTACGAAGCAAAGATAAACATTTGAAAGCTAATCACAACGCCGACTTCTTGAACTTCGCATCGTTCAGCGTTGTGGTTTACGAAGCAAAGATAAACATTTGAAAGCTAATCACAACTGTGTCCCTCCCTTCCGATATAACCTGCTGGTTGTGGTTTACGAAGCAAAGATAAACATTTGAAAGCTAATCACAACTCTAAAGCAAAGGAAAGAATAAAGGAAAGGGTTGTGGTTTACGAAGCAAAGATAAACATTTGAAAGCTAATCACAACTGATCGTTTGGGTATTTGTCGTCGCGGCGAGTTGTGGTTTACGAAGCAAAGATAAACATTTGAAAGCTAATCACAACATAGATTCAACGTGGCAGCCTCCCACGTTGGTTGTGGTTTACGAAGCAAAGATAAACATTTGAAAGCTAATCACAACTTCGCTATCTTTGCACTTTTATATGTTCTCGTTCTGTTTACGAAGCAAAGATAAACATTTGAAAGCTAATCACAACCAACGGGTTCTCTTCGTTGTCCGGGTCTTTGTTGTGGTTTACGAAGCAAAGATAAACATTTGAAAGCTAATCACAACGAATCATGGGGTTGGTGCAAAGGTGACGTAGTTGTGGTTTACGAAGCAAAGATAAACATTTGAAAGCTAATCACAACTTGAAAAGTACATGACAAAACTTGAAAGCGGTTGTGGTTTACGAAGCAAAGATAAACATTTGAAAGCTAATCACAACATCACGACTCGTCAGAGCACCAGACGCTGACGGCATTTCCGTCGAACGTGACTCCCTCCACGAGAATTAAGCGGCGGGACAAGGAATGATCGGAAGTGTAGAACGACAGCCGAATCTTGCCCGCGGCGTCGCTCTGCAACGATGGCTCCCAATAGAGCGTCTTGCGCAGATCGGGCATCCACTCCTCGCGGCTTTCTTGCGTCTCGTAGCGGGGATGGTAGAAGTATTCCGGCAGATTGTAACCGTAGCCGTAGAAGGAAAAGGCGCGGCGATTCGGTAGTCGGTCGCTGATCTCCGTCCCCGGTCGAAACGTCACGATAACGAACTTCCCGCCGCGGTCTACGAGATCGATAGAGACAACATCTTCGCTATACAAGCGTTGCAAAGCATCGGCACGGCTCCAACCGCCGAGCTCCACGTTGCGCAAAATAAATTGAGGTACCATCGACTTGCCAACCGCAGCAGCACCGGATATCGGCTGAAAGACATCATACGGCTCCATATATCGCCAAGCGCGCGTACGTAGCACCTCGTTGACGATATCCATGGCTGTATGGTAGGTGTACAGATCATATTCTTGAGAGAGCATCGGGGCGTCGAGCTGTTCCCGCCAACGCAGTTTGCCATAACCGGGCAGCCGCTCCGTCACAACGACATCGTCTAAGACATGAACAGTCTGCGAACGGAGACTTTGCAGCCACAAGCGATAACGCGAGTCGTCCGTTCCCGCCACGAGAACGTTGGGGTCAAGGTAAGGCGTCGCCGAAACCGCGGGATACGTGGGTAAGTCGAAATGATAATGGGGATGCGACGAATAAGAGAGCACCCGAACCATCAACGCCGTATTGCGCGGGTAATCCAAATCGCCCACGAAAAAAGCGCCGACAGTGTCTAACATTGCCGTGCCCCACGAATGCCCCACCGTGTCGACGATCGAAATCGCTACACGGTCGCGATGCCGCCGATCTTTGCGATGGTTGAGACGGCTCACCCGTCCGGAAACCCATTCGTGCTCCTCTAACGGGTGCGACAATGACAACTGGGGCGTGGCACGCAACGTGTCGGTGGCGAAGCGGCTCCAACCATGTGTCAACATCACTAAATCCATCTTTTCTCGCCGTTCGTCGATGGGCACCGCCGAATCGAAGTACCAGCCCGGACGATAGACGACGCCGTGCAGATCGCTCGACAGGAGCAGATAGCTCTGCAAGTTGGGAGCCGCGCCGTAGCTCGAGGTCTCCACAAAGTCTGCATCGACAACACTCACTGAGAAATCGCCCACCAAGGGCTTGCCCTCCCCGTCCGAGAGAGATAGTTCTAAGGTCTGCAAGGAACGAGGCGGTAACGGTGTTCGGAGGATACCGGGTCGGAGATTCAATACGTTCGCAACGGGATAGCGGAACAGGAGACGTCGGGAGAGGGTTCTGCCCGATAGGGTGCACAGCAACAGTTGACTGATCCCGGCACGGCAACGTGACAAATCCATCATCCCGCTGTCTGTCGCCGTCACCCGACGTGTCTCCACGATGCGTGTTCCGCTGTGGAGCACGAGGAGCAGCGGCTCGTCCTCCCCGCGTGAGTTGGAAGCCCCCGCACTCAGGATGCGATAGGAAACGCTGTCGCCACCCTCCATCGGGGTGACAGCAAGCGCATAGCCGACGGAGGCAACCGAAATCCGCGATTGCCCTTGCCAATAGCGCCCCGTTCCCTCCGTTCGAAGCGAGACGCACAAGGAGTCGGTCTCCGGTACCCGTCCCAAGTAAAAGCGTCCCATGCCGTCGTGCTCCGTTCGGAATTGCGCCAACACAGCACCCTCACCACCGAGGTGCACTGTCCCGGCTATTTGCGCCGGCTTTCCGTCGTTGCCCACAGCGCGAAAAGCTACCCATTGACCTTGTCCGGCGAGCAAGTTGCCCCCTTCGGGGAGGAAAGAGACTTCAACGTCATAACTCTGCGGAGCATAACGCTCGGCAGGGAGTTCGACGTTGGTAATGGGGACTTGAGCGCTAAAGAATTGTGCCTCGCCGAAGTTGCGCATCCACGAGGTATAAGCTCTCAGCGTGTAAACGCCGGCGGAGAGCGTCTTTTCGAGTGGGATATTATGCTGAAAGCACAGTCCTTCACGCCGCACCTTGCGCCGCAACAGGACTGTGCCGTATTCGTCGATCCATTCGACGTAGATATAATTACTTTTGATCAAATACGACAGATTGTCTGCCGCAACCAACGTTCCGCGAAACCAGATCGTGTCGCCCGCTTCGTAGCGCGGACGGTCAAGGGTCAGATACAGCTTTTCCTGTACGCAGTCCTTCTGCTGAAAGAAGAAGTCGTCTACAGTGTGCGCCTGCAACGCAAAGCTGCACATCAGTAGGCCAAGGCATGAGATAAGGTTTCGGAGTGTCATGGTTGTTTCTTTTACAAGGAAACCCGAACCGGCAGGATGTTGCCGTCGGAGTCAAATTCGAGGCGATCCATACAAACTTCGCGATGATAACCGGCATCCCAGCCTAACTTGATGGCATCGGGACGAGCAAAGCGATGATAGACGATGTACCATTCGTCGGTGCTCGGCTTGCAGAAAACGGCGTGATGCCCCGTGCCGTAGATGCCCAACGCAGGATTTTGCTGCAAGACGACGGTGCCAGAGACGGCGTTGGTGAGTTCTACGGGCGAGTCACTGATCAGGTAGCGCACCTGATACGTCGCGCTGCGGGTGTCGTTCTCCGACCACATAAAGTAATATTTCCCGTCGCGATAGAAGACGTAAGTGCCTTCGTTGTAGTGGTACTTGCGTTTCTCCTCGCGCGGTATCAGCAGGCGCGTGGAACCTTCGCGAATAGAGATCATGTCGTCGTTCAGCTCTGAAACCGCCAAATAGGAGTTGCCCCAATAGAGGTAATACTTGCCGGAGGCGGGATCACGGAAAACATCCGGGTCGATGACTTGACCGCCCTTGGCGCCTTCGGGGCGCTCGCTCAGCAACGGATGCCCCAAGGCGTCGCGGAAAGGTCCCTCCGGGCGATCTGCCACCGCAACGCCGATCTTCTTATCCGCCACATAATAATAGTAATAACGATAGGTAGCCTTGCGGAAACGGTGCGGATATCTGCGTTCGATGATGCACGGCGCCCACGCATACTCGTCCGCCCACGGACAATCGCTTCGAAGGTCGAAGACAACCCCTTCGTCCTGCCACGTCTTGAGGTCGGCTGAAGAGAAGGCGTGGAAGTCGTGGCTACGCCATCCGATAGCGCCATCGGTAGTGGGATATATGTAGTACCGCCCTGTCTGCTCGGAATAAAGCACTTCGGGATCGGCGTACAATCCGGGGAAGAGCGGATTGGCAGCGTTGGGCTGCACGTGCTCAGCCTCCAAGCTATCAGACCACGCTTGAAGACGTTCATATTCTTCGCGATTCAGGCGCAAGAAAGAGCCGTGTTGAGGTCCGTTGACCCCTTCGATGTCTACGGGCGATGTGAAGTTGCGGAGGTGTGCGTCAGCCTTGCAAATACGATAGTGCCGCGGCTTGGAGCTGTATTCTATGTACGCCACACGCCATGTGCTATCACCGATGAGCTGAAAAGCGGAAACTCCCTCGCATTTCTTGTTGCCCTCGAAGTTCACGTAATCATCAGCCACCGGCTCACTCCACGGCCCGGTTAAAGTGGGCGCCGTAGCGGTGAAAATGCCGGGTTGACCGCCCTCCTTCTTGATCATCATGTGGTAGAGGTCATCCGCAGCAACATAGTTGATGTCGGCATCAATCGTAGCGTACCCCCAGTCGAAAAGCAGACGAGGCTTCGTAAGGGTGGTAAAGGAGGTGTCGGCGTAGGAGTAATACATTCGATCGTAGCCGTATTCCTTAGGATTCCACAGGGAATAATAGATCATGTAGCCTCCCTGATGTCCATCTGCCCAACGATAATTGGCATCCCAAATGATCTGCGGCGCCCAAACTCTCTGGACAGTGCTGTAGTCTCGGTAAATGTCGGGCGAAGTGGGATCGGAGAAGATCTCTGCGCCGCGGCGGAAGTCGAACGTTGTGGAGCGCCAATTGATCAGATCGTCGCTCGTGAGGAGGTTGATACCGTAATTAAACCACGTACGGCTCTTATGATTTGCCATATCGGTTGTCACCATGAGGTAGCCGCGCCCGTCGTGCCGACGGCAGATATAGGCGTCGCGCGTGCCTCCCTCGATGCCAGCCAACTCCGTGGGGCTGAATATCGAGTCACCATTGATGAGGTCGTGATAATGATAGCCGTCGCGACTGAGTGCGTAGGCTGTCCACTCTCCATTGCCGCTCATGTGGCAATACAAGTAGCCGTAATCACCATCCACATAATTTCCGGGGCGAACGCTTGTGAGCCACGACGGATAGGCATCGAGCACCTCCTGCGTGGCGTGGCTGAGCCAGCCGTAGCCGTTGCGACGTTCATGACCGATCTGCGAGATGTCGGCGCGCTTAATCCCGTCGCGATCGCAGTAATATGGTTGTTCGGTCTCCAGATCGTAATAGCGTGCCCATAGGAGAGGCGCTCCCGGCTGATAGGTCAAGCGGTAATCTCTCTGCCCCTCGGAATCCACAAAGCGCTCGATGGCTTGGTCGTGGATGGCATGGTTGCGCAGCCACGTTACGGCAGCAGAGACCGATTGTACCACCTCGTCCGAAGGATTGGGCAGCGACATGAGGAGTTTTAAGATCGACACAGTCTCGTTGCAGCCGGTGTACGAGGGAAGCTCATATGCGCGAGCGCCGGCAGGCTGCAACGTGGCGGTGTCGTACTGCTGACACCAAACGGTGCGTTCGCCCCGGTCGTTGCGTATCTGCGTTTGCAGAATGCAACCCACTCCGCGGTCGAAAGCTGCTGCCGCCTGCTTTCGCAAGGTCTCCGGCAAGCGCAACGCATCATAGGGAGCTTGGTTGTCTGCTACAGCACGCAAAACGGTCATCACATTGACGATGGCATCGTCGTTGAAGGTGATATGTACGGAATAGTCGGTATGTCCGTTATGATCCGGCTTGAAAGGATAGAATTGCGGCCAGCCGCCGCCCGGATATTGTGCTGCGAGGAGGTAGTTCAAGCCGCGCATGAAGCTCTCGCGATAGCGGTCGCGGCGAAGTGCCTTGTAAGCACGCGCCAAGTAGAGCATTTCGAGGGTCGTGGCACGGTTGTCGATGGTCGCGCCGATGCCGGTAGTCCTCATCGCGTGTTTGAGTTCGGCGCGAGCGGATTGTTCGGCAGCGCCCGGTAGGAGGTTGTTCCATTTGTGATTCTTAGGCCACCCACCGGAGGGAAATTGATATGCCAAGAGGGTGTCGGCTATGTTTTGCGCTTCGCGACAGGAGAACCAGCGGTCGTCGGCAGTGCGCACAAGTTGGCGAAAAGACTGCGGCTTGTCGGTTGCAGGGGCTTGTGCAGATACAAGCGCCGGGAGCGAAAAGGCGCCAAGGCTCAGCAGGGAGAGGATATTTCGAGCTTTCATGATCGGGAGGTGTTATGTGTTGTGTTCTTTTATTTCAAGAAGGCAAAGAAGACGGCAGCCAAGATGCAGCCGAAGGCCGCAAAATGGTTCCAGTGTATTGGCTCGCCCTTGAAGACAAGCGAAACAATGATGGTGAATATTACCAACGAAACCGATTCCTGAATAATCTTGAGTTGCATCAGGGAGTAGGGACCGCCGGTAATCCGCGAACCGAGACGGTTGGCAGGGATCATACAGCTGTATTCCATCAGTGCCATGCCCCAACTCGCCAAGATGATGAGGTACAATGGCCAATCGGTCGAGATCTTAAGCTCCTGTAGCTTCAGATTGCCGTACCAAGCGAAGGTCATGAAGATATTCGAGACAATCAGGAGCAGAATGGTGTAGATGCCGCGCATAGAGAGTTTGTTTTAGATTTTGAGTGGTTATGACCGAGACAACGCGTCGGCGACAAGCGCTGAGAGGGGATCGCCCAAAACGAGAGAGACCCGATAGCCTTGACGTTCCGCCGCACGTTCCAATGGGGTCTGGAAGAGGGCTGCGACGGAACCCACGAACCGCAGCTCGCGGGCATATTCCCGTTGCTCATGCTGCGAGGTGAGGCTCTGAAGCGCCGGACGAACATTGCGCATCAAGAAGGCGTCGAAGCCGCGACTGACAAGCGCCTCGACATAAGGATGCTCGCCGTAATCCATCAGCAGGGGCACCATCGAAGCCAAGTAGCGATTAGCTTCCGGCTGACGATAGACGTGCTCGATGACGTTGGCAGCGTTGATTTCCGGGTGATTCCGGCGGAACGCCTCTTGCAAAGGCTCCGGGAGCTGCGCTTTGAGTAGGTCGCTGAGCAAATGACGTCCCAACCAAGCGCCGCTACCCTCGTCGCCCAAAATGTAGCCCAACGAGGGGAACGGCAATACCTCGTCCTTCGTCATATCTACCCGCGCAGCTATCGCGCCGGTGCCCAAGATGCAAGCGATGCCGCGCCCCGAATGTCCGGGCCACAAGGCTCGCGCCGCACCGATGACGTCACTCTCCACACGGATATGTCCGACGGCAGAGGGGAAAGCGCTCCGCAGGCAATCCTCCATGAAAGGAATGCGAGCGGGAGTACACCCCGAACCATAGAAATAGAGGCGGTCTACTTGAATGGGCAGAGCGGCAAGCACAGACACGACGTGTGTGGCGTCGGTGCAATGGGTAGGATTGAGCGGCGGAGTAGAGAGGCGCCGCCAAGCGGTAGGATGTTCCGAGTCTACGTATGCCCACTTCACAGAGGTAGAACCGCCGTCAGCGACAAGGATTTTCATTTGATTTTCACTTTAATGGTGGTCTTGACCGGCTTGCCCTCGTTGTTGTACGGGTCTACCGCCGTAACGACGTATGTGAAGCGTCGGCTTCCCTCGATGTCGTAATCGTAGAACTCGGTCTTGGTGGTGCGCATCAACAGGTGGCTAAAGTCGGCGGTGTTGACCTTTTCCCCTTTGCGGAACTTATACACGCAATAGTAACGCTCCTGTTGCTTGGGATCGCGTGCCTCGGTGCGCGACCACGACACTTTCAATCCTCGTCCAGTGAGGGTAGCTTTGAGTTGCCTGACCTTAGCCGGCGCCTCAGCATCGAGAGTGGTGAAGGCCGGCGGCAATGCGGGTTGGGTAAATACCTCGTTGTGCAGCAAATCGCGCACGTGGAAGGTGTTCTCGTCTATTTGATAACCGTACCAGAAACAGTTGCCTCGCACATTGCGACACTCATGTGCCAAATTGAGTTTGTTAGAGAACTGGGCATGGCTCTTGCGCAAATCGGGCTGTGGGCGACTGTCGCGCGGTTCGTCCAAGGAACGTTCGATGCTCTGTCCGATATAGAGGTGGCAGCGCTCCGGCACATTGGCGTTCCACCACTTGACGAGGGTGGAATAGTCTGCCAACGAATGACCGATCTCCCAATAGAGTTGTGGAATCACGTAGTCGATCCAACCCTCGTTGCACCACAGGAGGACGTCGGCATAGAGATCGCTGTAACACTGCGTGCCACGAGTACGGCTACCGCCGCGCCAAGAGGAGCTGTTGCGATAGATACCGAACGGACTGATACCGAACCGCACCCACGGTTTGAGTGCTTTGATGTCGGCACTGACCGATTTGATGAGGATGTTGACGTTGCGACGCCGCCAAGCGGGTAGGTCATCGTTGGTCTTGGGGTTAAAGCCCATCATTTCGGCGTATGTCTGATAAGCGACTTGATCATCGAAGGGAACTTCCGACGGATAAGGATAGAAGTAGTCGTCCATGTGTATGGCGTCTACATCGTATCGGCGCACGATGTCTTTGATCACCTCACGGATGTACGAACGGCTTTCGGGTAAACCGGGATTGAGGTAGAGCTTGTCCTGATAGCGCACGAAAAGTTCGGGATGGCGATAATACAGGTGATTCTTATCCATCACTAAACTCTTGCTGGCTGACATTCGGTAGGGGTTCAGCCAAGCGTGAAACTCCATCTGCCGTTCGTGACAGAGGGTAATCAGATATTCCATCGGATCCCAAACCGGTGTTGGAGCCTTGCCTTGACGTCCGGTCAAGAAACGGCTCCACGGCTCCAAATCGGAACGATAAAATGCGTCTCCCTCCGGACGGATCTGGAAGATGATGGCATTGAAGCCTGTCTGGTACAGATCGTCCACCAAATGCATCAGATACTGCTTACATTCGGCAGCGCTCATTTTCTGATAGCGTTCTTGGAACGCGGTCTGAATCCATACGCCACGGAATTCAGATTTAGCCGTAGCCACTGCATCCGGCTGACTGCTTCGGGTGCGTGCACCTACCGGCGCGCACGTCAGTAGGCAAACCAAGCCGAGCAGGAAGACCCGCCAAAGGGTGTTGTTCTTGATGATCATATACTCTTGTCTGTGTTAATCTTTCGTTATGCTTTCTCCGAGAGCTCCAACCAGCGCATCTCCTTCTCGTCCAATTCGGCGAGGAGCGCCGTCATGCGCTGACCTTGGGCGATCAACTCTTGCGGCGGCAGTGTGCCGCTACTCATAGAGCTTTCTATGGAACTTTTCTCGGCTTCGAGCGCTGCGATTTGTTGTTCCAACGCCTCGAACTCGCGCTTTTCGGCGAATGTGAGCTTCGGCGCCTTTTCGGTCTTGGGCTTGGCTTTGGCGGAGGGAGCACCCGCGGTATTGTTTTTCATCGGCGTCGTCTGAGCCGCCTCTCGCGCTTCTGCTGCCTTGAGCTCGCGCCATTCGCGATAGTCGCTATAGTTGCCGGGATAGTCCTGTAAATCTCCGTCGCCGTGAAATACCAATAAATGGTCGACGACTTTGTCCATGAAGTAGCGGTCGTGGCTCACAACGATGACGCAGCCGCCAAAATCCTGCAAATATTCTTCCAAGACGTTGAGCGTGACAATATCAAGGTCGTTGGTCGGCTCGTCCAAAATTAAGAAGTTCGGACTGCGCATGAGCACCGTACAGAGATAGAGTCGGCGCCGTTCACCGCCGGAGAGTTTCCGAACGAAGCTGAACTGCTTTTCCGGTGTGAATAGGAAATTCTGTAGGAATTGTGTCGCTGTGAGCTTGGAACCGTCACTCATAACCACTACGTCGGCGATATCGCGCACAATGTCGATCACTTTCTTATCTTCGTCAAACTGAAGACCCTCCTGACTGTAATAACCGAAGCGCACCGTCTCGCCGATGTCGAAGTGTCCTCGATCGGGTTGCACGAGCCCAAGCAGCATTTTTAAGAAGGTACTCTTGCCGGTTCCATTGTTGCCCACGATGCCCATCTTCTCATAACGAGCAAAGGTGTAATTATAGTCGCGTAAGATCACCTTGTCAGGGGCGCCGGGAGTATGCGACGGGAAGCTCTTCCAAATGCCTTTGGCGTCAAAGATCTTAGAGCCTATGTAACTACTCTTCATCGAGAGCTTCACCTCCATCTGTTCGCGATGTCGGCGGGCTCTTTCTTCGAGTTCGTAGAATGCCTCCTTGCGGCTGCGGCTCTTATGACCGCGCGCCTGAGGTTGTCGGCGCATCCAGTCCAATTCTTTGCGCAGCAGGTTGTTGGCGCGGTCTATATTGGCGTTTGCCACCTGAAGACGCTCTTGACGCTTCTCCAAATAGTAAGCGTAGTTGCCGCGATAGGTGTAGAGCTGACGATTATCGAGTTCGATGATGCGGTTGCATACACGATCCAAGAAATAGCGATCGTGTGTGACCATGAGCAACGTGATGCGCATACTATTCAGGTAATCTTCGAGCCATTCTACCATATCCAGATCCAAATGGTTGGTCGGCTCATCCAAGATCAGCATTTGAGGTGCTTCGACCAAGACGTGCGCCAGAGCGAGGCGTTTGCGTTGACCACCGCTAAGCTGCGAGACGGGTTGGTGCAGATCGGTGATCTTCAGCTTGGTCAAGATACGCGTCAACTCGGAGGTGTTATCCAAGAACTCCCCTTCCGTCTTGGAGTGGTCTACACTCCAAACATTGCCCTCGCGCGTGCAACGGCACACCTCTCCCACCGTTATGTGGTCGGGGAACTGCGGATCTTGGCTGAGGTACGACAAGCGCAACCCGTTGCGAAACGAAAGGCTTCCGCTGTCCTTGCCTTCGATGCCGGCAATGATATTCAGCAGGGTAGTCTTTCCACTACCGTTTTTAGCGATCAAGCCAATGCGATCCCCCTCGTTGATACCCAAGGAGAGGTTTTCAAAGAGTACAAGGTCGCCGAACGACTTAGTGAGATTATCTATTTGTAAAAAACTTTGCGCCACAATAAAAATGTATTTTGATTAAGAGAGTTTGCTGCCTACGAGAGCCAGTTCATCATCACCGTCCACAGTCCACGCAATGGGGCTACGATGAGGGGCAGGAATCCCAACAGTAGCATGAGGATCAGGTAGAAGAGGCTCCACCATTCGTTGGCGATGCTTTGCAGCGTAGAGAGGCGTATTGCCATCTGGAGCGTCAGGATCAACGAGAGTACCCCCATATAGACAGGAAGCCATGCGCCGTCAAAAAGTGCCAAGATCAGCATCAAGATACCGACCGAGCCGACCAAAGCCATACCGTCGTGCGTGCGAATGCTTTCGCCCACAGTCGGCAGGAATCCGGTGAGGCTCAACAGAAGGGTGGGGATCGTAAAGCAAGCTAAGTAGAACAACGGCCATCCTCCGTAGCTATTCAGATCGACATTCTCGAACTGAAACAAGGTGGTAGGGATGCGGAGCACCAAGGCGTCCGCTACCTCCCGCTGACAGAGGAACGCCACGATATAGACAATCCAAATACCAAAGAGAACTCCGGTCAGGGCGCTCCAAAAGTTACGCCACGAGAAGCAGCGAGAGTGATAGAAGAGGATGGGATATAAAAAGATCCAGTAGAGGAAATGACTATGCAACATGGAGAGCCCCCCCAAGAGTATGCCGGAGCAAGTGAAGAGCACTACAGCCATGTGGCGTTGCCACGCTGCAAAAGCCAAGAAGAACTGCAACACCAATGCCACCATTGCCACCAAGACCATCCACGAAGGGAGCAAGCCTTGCGGCCCGCCATCGAGCGCAGGGCTGATCTTCTCGCCGAAGTTCAGCAGCGGGATATTGGTTGCTGCCGGCAGCAACACCATGCCCAACATGAAGGCGTAGTTGGAATGCGTGCCGGTGAAGTGATAGCGGCTCACCATGTCCCACAAGCAAGCCGAAAGGAGTGCCGAAGCACCTACGTTGCACCAAAGGGCGCCGAAGTTGTCGGCTGACCCTATATAAGTCTGCAGTCCTGCGACGAGTAGGCTGCTGACGATGAGGATCGGCGCGATGGAATGATTGCGGGTGATGGGGAAGAATGTCATGGTAGGAGCGGTTACTATATGTGTTGCTATCGGGATTTTAAGAGCCGATGCAAGCAGAATGCCTGCATCGGCGTTAGGGAGAATTATGCTTGGTCGAATTTGTTCAGATCGAGACCGATGTCACGACGGTAGTATTTGCCGTCGAACTGGATGCGTTCAGCGCCACGCATGGAACGTGCCAAGGCTTCGGCACGGGTTGCGCCGTAGGAGGTGACGCAGATAACGCGTCCGCCGGCGGTGACCGTCTGCCCCGCAGCGTTGAGCGCAGTGCCTGCGTGGAAGAGGATGCTCTCCTCGACCTGATCCATGCCGCTCATGACCTTACCCTTCTCGTAAGAGCCGGGATAACCGCCGGAGACGAGTACAACGGTGACCGCCGCACGGGGATCTTCGACCAAGGTCTTCGTGTCGAGATTGCCGGCAGCCACCCCTTCGAGCAGCTCGACCAGATCGCTCTGGATGCGCGGCATCACGACTTCGGTTTCCGGGTCGCCCATGCGGACGTTGTATTCGATGACCATCGGCTCACCATCGACACGAATCAAGCCAAGGAAGATGAAGCCCTTATAGTCGATACCTTCTGCCTTCAAACCACGGACAGTGGGAAGCACAATGCGTTGCTCCACCTTCTGCATAAATTCTGCGTCGGCAAACGGTACGGGCGAACAGTTGCCCATGCCACCGGTGTTCGGACCGGTGTCCCCCTCGCCGATACGTTTATAGTCTTTAGCCACCGGCAGGATCTTGTAATGCTCGCCGTCGGTCAAGACAAAGACTGAACATTCGATGCCTGAGAGGAATTCCTCGATGACCACAGTGGCACTGGCAGCGCCAAACATGCCGCCCAACATTTCCTTCAGCTCCTGTTTAGCCTCTTCCAAGGTGGGGAGGATCAGAACCCCCTTGCCGGCAGCTAAGCCATCGGCTTTGAGCACGTAGGGCGCGTGGAGCGTTTCGAGGAAGGCATACGCCTCGTCCAACGTCTCGGACGTAAAGCTGCGATAGCGCGCCGTGGGAATGTTGTGGCGCATCATGAAGCCCTTGGCGAAGTCCTTGCTGCCCTCCAACTGAGCACCGGCCTTAGAGGGACCTATGACCGGAATGTTTGACAAGGCTGCATCGGCTGCAAAGTAGTCGACAATGCCATGTACCAACGGATCTTCAGGTCCGACAACCACCATTTCTACTTGCTTTTCAAGGACGAAGGCGCGAATAGCGTCGAAGTCATTGACTTTGATGGCTACGTTCTCTCCGTAGGCGGAAGTTCCTGCATTGCCCGGAGCAATAAACAACTGCGTGCACTTGGGGCTTTGCGCCAACTTCCATGCGATGGCGCATTCACGGCCGCCACTGCCGAGTAGTAATATCTTCATGATGTGGAATTTTAGAGGGTTGAAAGGATGAAAAATGGGAATTATTTCAGATAGTCCTCAAAATAGCGACTGATCTTCTCCAAAAGGTGGACGCGATCGACGCCACGGACATTATGCTCATGCCCCGGATACATAAAGTAGTCGGGGAAGACCCCTGTACGCACCGAGTTCTTGAGGAACTGCATCGAATGCTGCGGCACGACGGTTCCATCCTGATCGTCGTGGATCAAGAGGAGATGTCCGCGCAAGCGTTCGGTTTGGTCGATCAGTCGGTTGGATTCATAGCCTTGGGGATTACTTTGCGGCGTGCCCATGTAACGCTCGCCGTACATCACTTCATAGCGGCTCCAGTCCAAGACGGGACCGCCGGCAACGCCTACTTTGAATGTTTCGGGATAGTTCAACATCATGTAGGTCGTCATGAAGCCGCCGTAGCTCCAACCGTGGATTCCGATGCGGGTAGTGTCTACGTAGGGCTGCGCGCAGAGGTAGCGAACGCCACACATCTGGTCGCGTCCCTCTTCCTGACCTAAGCGGTGCCAGATGGCCTGCTCGAAGTCCAAACCGCGCCGATCCGAGCCGCGTCCGTCGATGGTGAAGACAACATAGCCCAAGTTAGCCATGTGGATATCCCACCCGCGCACGCTGTAGAGCCACCCTTCGGTGACTAATTGATCGTGAGGTCCGTTATACAAATAGACTACCGCAGGATATTTCTGAGCCGGATCGAAGTCGGTAGGCTTGACCAACCGATAGTATAAGTCCGTAACGCCATCGGCAGCCTTGAGGGTACCAACGGTGACTTCCGGCACCTTGCGTCCGGCATAAGGATCGGCTGCGTCAAGCAGGATCTGCTTACGACCATCGCTCAAGCGTACCAACTGGCTGCGACGCGGCAGTTCGTGGCTGCGACATACGTCGTAAAACGCCGTGTAACGATCGTTCATCCGGATGTAGTGAAAGCCCGGCTCGTCGGTCAGGCGGCGCAAGTTGCGACCACGAAGATCGACGCGATAGAGCTGATTCTCCAACGGACTGGCAGCGGTAGAGAGGAAATAGATGTTTTTTGCCTTAGGATCCGCACCGATCAATTCCGTCACCTCCCACGAGCCGGAGGTCAGCTGTATCGGAGCTTTGCCCGGCGTGTTGAGGTCGTACAAATAGAGATGATTCCATCCGTCACGACGGCTTTGCCACACAAAGCGATCGTTACTACCGGGCAGGAAGTAGAGCGGGTGTTGCGGCTCAACATATTTGTCGTGTTTCTCGACGAAGATCGTGCGCACATAGTCGCCCGTAGCGGCATCGTAGGCATTGAGGTGCATCTCGTTTTGGGCACGATTCAACTCAGCGACAAAGATCTGCTTGCCATCGGGACGCCACGTGACGCACGCCAAGTAGTGATCGGGAGCAACCATAGCCGTGTCGACTGCCGCACGACCCTCGCCGCGCGTCTTGAGGTAGACAGTCTGCTGCGTTGCCGGATCAAAGATGCCGATCGTCACCTGATGACTCGTCATGCCCGCCATCGGGTACTTGCTCCAACGCACCTCGGCTTCACGAGCATCGGTGTCGACCAGAGGATAGGCTTGCACCATGCTCTCGTCCATGCGGTAAAAAGCCAAACGAGCCCCTTGCGGCGCCCAGAAGACGCCGCCGTCGATACCAAATTCATTGCGATGCACCGCCTGTCCCCAAACGATTTCGTCGCCACTGTCGTCCGATACCTCCAAACGTTCGTCGTCGGAGAGACGCACTACATACAAGCGATTTTCCTCGTTCTGAGTACGCCAAAGCCCATCCGCGCTACAAACACCGAGATGTTCGTAGCGAGAATGGGGCTGAGCATTATTCAGGGAATCCGCTTCGGCAAGGCTTTGTGCCGACGTTATCTTTCCGTCGAGAGCGACCGAAAACACGCTGTCGCGTGTCGCATAACTCAGTTCTTCGCCTTTCCACTGTACATTGTAGAGCGCCTCCGGATAGAGCAGACCGGGACTGCCCGGAGTCAGTTCTTCGAGGGTTAGTTTGCGATCTTGGGCTTGTAACGTCGCCATACTTGCGCCGAGTATTGTTAAGAAGATTCCTAATTTCATTTTCTTACGTTCTGTTCAATCTTCGTACCTGTCTTGCGCGTCGACTTACTCTTCGTTTTTATCTTCACGCTTGGTGAAGTCGAGCACGTTGTCGCTGACGTTGAAATCCTTGTGGAACATGGGACGATTAGGGTTGAAAGTACGCTCGCCGCGTGAGCGGAAGTCCCCTTCGCGTTCCTCGATCTCCCCCTTTCCGTTGCGACGGAAATGTCCACGCGCACCGCGACGGAAGGTGTTTTCCTCCCCTTCCTGTCCCTGCGCTACACGGGGACGGCGCTCGCGGTCGAGAGGTTTACGTTCCTTATCGAACGGCTTGCGGTCGCCCTCTTTGCGTTCACGGTCGAAAGGTTTGCGCTCCTTATCAAAAGGCTTGCGCTCTCTGTCGAACGGCTTATGCTCCTTGTGGAACTTCCGCTCTTTGTCGAAGGGCTTGCGCTCGTGGCGGTCGGTTCCGTCACGATCTTCCGAACGATCACGATGTGCCAACTTCTTGCGTTCCTGATGGATCTTGGTATACTTGCTCTCCGTCTCGCGCTCGCTCTTGTCGAGGGCATTGCCTTCGGCGCGGAACTCCTTGAAGCGACCGCTGAACATCTCGTACTTGCGGAGCTCGCAATCCAAGCCACCGTTGTTCAAAGTGAACTTCAACGAGGGTTTCAAGCCGATGTACGAGAACGGTTCCTCTTCGGTCGAGATGATCCACGCCTCACAATCTTGGAAGGCACGTTTCAAGACCGTTCCCATCATATTATAGAAGGTAGGCACGTCGGTGAAGAGACGCTTTCCATAGGGCGGGTTGCAAACGATCATGCAGCCCTTAGAAGGCGCTGCCTCGTAGGTCTCGAAATCTTTGATCTCAAGACTGATTTCTTTGCTGAGCCCGGCACTCTTTACGTTCTCCGTAGTGATTTCGATCACCGGTTTCGAGATATCGCTACCGTAAATGTGGTGCGCGAACTCCCGTTCAGCAGAATCATCGTTATAAATGGTATGCCAGAGCTCCTCGTCGAACGCCAAGTCGCCCAAGCGCCAGTGTTCGAAACCGAAGTCTGCACGGCACACTCCGGCGGGAATATTGCGTGCAATCATGGCGGCTTCGATCAGGAACGTACCGGAGCCGCACATGGGATCGAGCAGGTCTCGATCGCCGTTCCAGCCAGCCTTGAGCAAGATGCCGGCAGCCAAAACCTCATTGATCGGAGCATCCGTCTGCTGGGCTTTGTAGCCGCGCTTGTAAAGGGGCTCGCCCGAAGAATCGAGCGACAAAGTGCAATCCTCGTCCGAGATGTGCAGGTTGAGCTGAATATCTGCCCCGACCAAGCTCACCGTCGGGCGTTTCTCGCCCCGTTCGGTAAAATAGTCGCAAATGGCATCTTTGGCACGATAAAGTGCGAATTTAGAATGGCGGAACGCCTCGCTGTTCACCGTTGCATCAATAGCAATGGTCTGCCCCGGCGCGATCAAATCGTGCCAGTTCAGGTTCTTCAAAGCGGCGTACAGCTCGTCCGGATTGCCGGCATGGAACGACGCCACCGGTTTCAACACACGCAAGGCTGTGCGCAGCCACAAATTGGCTTTGTAGAGCAGCGCTTTATCGCCGAGGAACGAAACCATGCGCGTTCCGATCGCGATATTGATGCCGCCGAGAGATTCAATCTCCTGAGCGAGTTGTTCCTCTAAGCCTTGCAAGGTTTTGGCTACAATCTTAAATTTATCCACGTTGAGAAAGTTTTTTAGGAATGATGATAGAAAAGTTTTGTGCCGGCGGGCACGTCATCCGTTACCCAAAGGTTGCCACCGATGACGCAATCGTCGCCAATATGAATACGCCCCAAAATGGTTGCGTTGGCGTAAACAATCACATTGTCGCCGAGAATAGGGTGTCGAGCTATCCCTTTGACGAGCGAGCCGTCTTCTTCTTGCGGGAAGTTCTTAGCGCCCAACGTTACCCCTTGATAAATCGTCACATGATTGCCGAGAATAGCGGTTGCTCCGATGACGACGCCCGTGCCGTGGTCGATCGTGAAAGAATGCCCTATTGTGGCGCCGGGATGGATGTCAATGCTGGTTTCTGAGTGAGCCATCTCTGTGATCATGCGCGGAATGAGAGGGACGTCCAACTCCACCAAGCGGTGGGCAAGACGATAATTGCAGACCGCGCGCATACCGGGATAACAGAGCAATACCTCTGCAGTGTTGTGTGCCGCGGGGTCGTTGCGATAATGCGCCACGACGTCGCTGCTCAGCACCTCACGCAAGCGAGGTAAACTCTCGACGAAGAGGCGCGCCTTTTCGCGAGCCTCGCTCCACAGTGTGTCGAGGTGATGCACCTCCTCCGAGGCACCAAAAGTCATGCCGGCGAGGATCTGCTTGCTCAACTTCTCGTAGAGACGTTCTGTTTTCACTCCGATATAATAGCTCAGCGAGTCCGCGTTAACGATGTTCTTGCCATAGAAGCCCGGGAAGAGCAAACTGCGGCAAAGGTCAACGATCTCTTTCAATTCTTCGTTCGACGGGAAGGGAGTAGACTCCGACCCATAATGATAGAGCGCGTCATCCGAAAAAGAGGAGAGCTGCTGAACGGTGTCTGCAAAATTCATGCGATTCTACTATATAATAATATGTGTAGCGTGCCCTCGCGCCTCGATAGGACGCGAGAACACGACAGAGGTTTACCCGTTAGGGATTACTTAATACCGTACTTCTTGCGGAGCTCTTTGGGCACTGCGTTCTTGTTGACGACAATGTTCATCGTCTTGTAGCGGCAGAACTCAGGGGTAGCATACCAGATACCGTTATACTTGCCAGTGAGGCCCCAAGAATTCTTGACCATATAGTAAAGATTGCCCTCTTGATCTTTAGCGGTACCGAAGATGAGCATTCCGTGGTCATCGGTCGTCTCGTAGTTATCGAAAGCACGCTGACGCTCTTCGGGGGTGCAAACTTTCTGCTTCAAAGGAGCTTTGGTCAGTTCGGCACGTTTCTCGTTGCGCGAGAGCTTCAACCAACGTGCTTGGTCAGAGCCGAGTTGTTCGGGAGCTGCATCCTGATCGGGATAGACAGCCAAACCATCGCGGGTGAAGCCATACTCGCTGACGTCTGCGCCCCACAACACGGTATAGTTGCTCTTGATGGCATTTTCGAAGACTGCCATCATGTCGTCCAACTCGAAATTGAGCGAAGTGCCCCAACGCCAGTTGTCTTGTACCTCGATGACGAAGCCCTCGCCAATATGGTCACCGCAAGAGTAAGGATGGTGCATAAACGAAGTGATCGAAACATAATCGTCCGCATTCAAGCCCGTGCTCTCGGCAAAGCTCTTGGGCGTGTATTTTTTGCCGTTGTAGGTAAATTCCGTGGGACGCTTGCCCAAATAAGCATCGTAGATGCCCTCCAAAGCCTTGCGCCAGAGCGGAGTGCCATCGGGTGAGAACTGCAGCGACTGCAAATTGCCTTTGGCGATCGTTGCCACGAGACCTTCAGCCAAAGCGCACATTTCGTCGTGGTTGGAGAGGGTGTCGCCATACATAACGCCGGCAGGCATTTCTGCATCAGGCACCAAGCCATAATTCTTCAAAGCGTAGAGAACGTCGTAGAAAGATCCGCCCTGCGAGAACGAAGCATCGCCATGCATACGCACGGACTTATCTGCGCGATCCATATAAGTATTGTAGACGATGTACATCTCGCTGAAGTCATAAACCTTGCCACTCTTGCGTAAGGCTTCTGCCTCAAGCATACCGATCGAAGAATAGCTCCAGCAAGTGCCGGCATTCTTCTGATTCTTGACGGGAGTGATCGCCACAGAGTCGATCGTGGTGAATACGAAACCTTCATTCTTCGCGCTGTCGACAGCGTTAGGTTCCTGAGCTACGGCATAGGCTCCGGCTGTGAGCAACAAGCCGCAAGTAAGCATTTTCTTCATTGGATGGTTGAGTTATAAATGTTTGTTTATTTCTTATTCTTTTTAGTAGTGCGTCCCGCCGATTTGGGTTCTGCGACAGGAGCGGGTTGCAGCAAACTGTGATAGCGTTGGGGATCGGAGAGTAGCTGTACGGCATTCAAGACCAGCGAATCGGTCTTCAGTACCTGCGCTGCTTCGCCCTCGCGATAATAGTAATTGGTAGCAATCTCCTGATTGAGCAGTCCCTCGACCTCAGGGCGGAGGGCAGAAAGCTCACTCTCCAAATCGTTGCCGATCTGACGCTCCAACGAATCTAACGCCGGGCGCGCAATGTCGGCATAGCCTTCGAGGGCTACTGCCTCGCGCAGCTCCGCCAGCTTTTTGCGGCTCATGCGAGCGTAGGTAAACTTGCGCTGCTGTAACCATTGTGTGAAGTCGGCGTAGTCGGCATCTGTGATGCAGAAGTCAGCAGCGGGAGCGATGCTATCGTGTCCGGCACGATAGCGAACGGCATAATCGAAGAAGTAATTACCCGAACGGAGATAGTAGCTAAGCGTGGAGATGGTTTGCGGCTTCATCTCAACATCGGGCTTGATGCCCCCTCCATCGCGCACCTCGCGTCCCGCAGCGGTGTGGAAGACCGTCGTCAACGAATCGGGGATGCGTGAGACGCGCCCCTCTTCATCGCGCTGATTGTAGTCGATGGCTTGAATACAGCGACCACTGGGGATGTAGTATTTGGCAGAGGTGAATTTCAGCAGGGCATTGTACGGCAGGGAGTGTGTGGATTGCACCAAGCCCTTGCCATACGATCTTTCGCCGAGGACGACGGCGCGATCCATATCCTGAAGCGCGCCCGAAAGGATTTCGGCGGCAGAGGCGGTATTTCGGTCTACGAGGACGGCAATAGGCATCACGGTGTCGATCGGCTCAGTGGGAGTCTTATAAATGCTATTCCACTGGGGCAAGCGAGCTTTGGTCTGCACCACGGTGCTTCCCTTGGGGAGAAAAAGTCCCAAGATCTTTACCGCCTCGTCCAACAGCCCTCCTCCGTTACCACGCAGATTCAAAACCAACCCTTTCATGGGTCGTTCCTCACGCAAGGCGAGTACGGCGGAATGAAATTCCTGCGAAGCTTTGTCCGTGAAGGAGTCCAACTGTATGAAGGCTATGCTATCGTTGAGCCATGTGTAGTAAGAGACCGCGGGGATCAAAATTTTGCGACGCACCACATCGAAAAACCGTGGGGTGCTCTCGAACGGACGAAGCACCTCCAAGCGGAACGTGCTGCCCGGAGCGCCCCGCAACTGTTCACTCACATCGGAGGTGTTTTTGCCCACCATCGAAATGCCGTCGATCGACAAGATGGCGTCTCCGGCACGCAAACCGACCTCCACCGCAGGATTTCCGGCGTAAGGCTCACTGATGATGACCGTATCGCCCCGCTGCATGATGAGAGAGCCGATGCCGCCGTATTCGCCGGTGGTCATCGTCTTAAAGTTAGCTTGATCGTCTTCGGAGAACAGCTCTGTATAGGGATCCAACTCTTCGAGCATGGCGTCGATGCCCACCTGAAGCGCGTTGGCGTAATCAATGCTATCCACGTAGTAGATTTGCAGTTCTTTGAGGGTCGCCCCCAATAGTTCCAAATATTGCTTTGCGTCGAACTGCTGACGCTGAGTTGAGACAGACGGACGCACGTTCTCCTCCTGTCGAAGGTTCTGCTTCGAACTCTGAGCATTTGCCGACACACTAAGGCACAAGAATGCCACTCCGACAAAGGCAAGACGTGCCTCTCTCAAAACTTGATTCATGATCATGATGATACCAATAGGATGCGGCAAAGGTAGCAATAAATTCCGACAAACGGGGAGGGCGCTCTTGTTTTTTTATCAAGCGCCCTGTAAATGACATTCTTAGCCACTGTTCGACCGCGTCCCAAGAGTTGTTTCGGGTTAGCGCGGATCCTCCACTTTGCCGGCAAAGAGTACTACGCCACTCTTTTGTTCCGCCAAGACGAAGAGGAACGGATGATCTACGCACATCTCTCTGACTTCGTGCGCCTTGATTGCGGTAGAACGCAACATCGCCACGGCGGTCACAGCGGCAGCTTCGGCGCCGGTCTCGGTGACGTCGAAGAAGGTTTTCTGGATCACAAGGTCGATGCAAAGCGGTGTGTTGGAGATCCCGCCGAAGTCGGCAAGTGAGGCGTTGAAAGCCCGCACAATCCCCATGTGGCGAAGGGTCTGGTTGAGTGAGGTTGTGTATTCCAAACGGAATTTGGGCAACGTCAAATGTACCTCTTGGCTCCGCAACTGAGCGGTGGTGCGTTGCCACTCCTCCCCACTCAGACGACCGAGCAAGTCCGAGACGGTAAGATCCTCCTTAGGGAGCAGGATGTAGAGCGAATAGCTCTGTTCGCCGACGTTTCGGAAGGGCATTTTCACCATCTGACACAGATCGGTTTCAGCATAATCGTAGTAGCGTTGATGGGACATCATCGGCACACGCTCCTCCTCGCCCGTAGTCAGGCGAAATGCGTTCGGTCGCGTATTTTCAGGATCGAAGCTGTTGATCCATGCTCCTTTGAAGTACAACGCATTGATGAGGTACAACTGAGCGGCTGGTTCGACCTGATTCACGATGGTTGGGATTCTGCCCATCGTTTTTTCGGAGCACCAAGAGTTGATGCGTTCCGTAGCGGCTTCGTTGAAGGAAAGTCGCGCGATTTCGGCATCAAAGTATTCGCGCACGTTTCTGCGGAAGGTTCGCTTCAAGCTTTTGCTTTGTTTATTCACCCACAATGAATTGGCAATATGCACCGTGATGTCTTCGTCGCTCGCCATGTTTTGGAGACATTTATTCTGTGCGCGATTCACCTGCGAGAGGTTTTGTCCTTTCCAACCTAAGGCGTTCAAGATTTCCGATTGCGTGGCACCTTCAGCGCCATTGACGACCATCGCCATCGCCATTTGCAAGCTTAAGGGAGAAAGGCAGAAGTTTGCATCGGCGTGTTCCTTCTGATGCTGTTGCAGCAACCGCGCAGTCACATCCATGTTAGACTTCATATCCTGAGCACACAACGGAAGCGTCGCAAGACATCCGAGCAAGGCGCTTGACAAGAATCGTATCAAGATTTTCATAGGGTCTAATTTTAGTCTGATTCCCAAAGGAAAAAGAGGTTTTATCATCGTCGCAAAGTTAGACATAAATTCCGATTTGCCGAGAATCCGTCTCAAAAAGAGCCCTTTTCGGCAAAAAGTAACGTCAAAAAAAACAGCATTTTCCTAAAAGCTCTATATTTGCTCTGTTAAATAGGCGACAAGTACGTCGAGATCGCGACGGAAACGCTCCGTACCAAGTACGAAAGACAATGATTCAGACAACAACATATCTTTATATTACTAACCCAACTCATAAATCTTATTTAGTCTATGGATTTAATGGAACAACTCGTTGCGCGTGCTAAAGCCAACAAGCAGCGCATCGTTCTTGCCGAGGGTACAGAAGAACGTACCCTCAAAGCCGCCGACCAGATCCTCGCCGACGGAGTAGCAGAAATCACCCTCATCGGTGCCAAAGCCGAGATCGAAGGTTTGGCAGCTCAGTTCGGTCTGAAGAACATCGACAAAGCTACTATCATCGACCCCAAGAACAATCCGGAGAAGGAAAAATATGCTAACCTCCTCTACGAGTTGCGCAAAAAGAAAGGCATGACCCCCGAACAGGCTTCCGAGCTTGCTGAAAATCCCCTCTACTTGGGTGCCTTGATCATCAAGAACGGCGAAGCTGACGGCGAAGTAGCCGGCGCTCGCAACACGACGGGCGACGTGCTCCGTCCGGCCCTCCAGATCATCAAGACAGCCCCCGGCATCTCTTGTGTCTCCGGTGCATTCATTATGTTTATCCCCAACAAGGTGTATGGTCAGGATGGCGTGATGGTATTCGCAGACTGCGCCGTTACCCCCAACCCCGATGCTGCGCAGCTCGCACAGATCGCCGTTTGCGCCGGTCAGACTGCCAAGGACATCGCAGGCATTGACCCGGTAGTCGGTATGTTGAGCTTCTCGACCAAGGGCTCTGCAAAGCACGAAATGGTAGATAAAGTTGTCGAGGCAACTCGCCTCGCCAAAGAGCTCGACCCGAACCTTGTGATCGACGGCGAGCTTCAGGCTGACGCAGCAATCGTTCCCTCAGTAGGCGCAAGCAAGGCTCCGGGCAGCGAGGTGGCAGGTCACTGCAACACATTGGTATTCCCCAGCCTCGAGGTAGGTAACATCTGCTACAAGCTCGTTCAGCGCCTCGCCGGTGCGACAGCAGTCGGTCCGATCCTTCAGGGTATCGCAGCTCCCGTCAACGACTTGAGCCGCGGCTGTTCTGTCGACGACGTGTACAAGGTGATCAGCATCACTTGCAATCAGGCTATCGGCGCTAAGGAACGCGCTGCCAAGGCTTAAATCCGCATCCAACACTTAACCCAGAACATCGTATGAAAATTTTAGTGCTCAACTGCGGATCTTCGTCCGTGAAATATAAGCTCATCGAAACTACAGACAACGCTGTCTTGGCTCAAGGCGGCGTTGAGAAGATCGGTTTGCCCGATTCTTTCCTTAAACTGACCTACAACGGTGAGAAAATCGTGCTCGAACACGCAATGCCCGATCACAAAGAAGCCGTGGACTTTATCTTCAAGACTTTGATGGGCGAATACGGCTGCATCAAGTCACTCGACGAAGTTGACGCCGTAGGACACCGCGTAGTGCATGGCGGAGAGTCGTTCTCCGAATCTGTCCTGATCGACGAGGCTGCCATGGCCAAAATCGTCGAATGTATCGACGTGGCACCGCTCCACAACCCCGCAAACATCGCAGGTATCAAGGCAGTCGAGGCGTTGATCCCCGGCAAGCCGCAGGTGGCTGTGTTCGACACTGCATTCCACCAGACCATGCCCGCCAAGGCTTATATGTACGCTTTGCCGTACGAAATGTACGAGAAGTATCGCATCCGTCGCTACGGTTTCCACGGCACCAGCCATCGTTACGTTTCGCAGCGCACGTGCGAATATCTCGGCATTGATCCCAAGCACACCAAGATGATCTGTTGCCACATCGGTAACGGCGCCTCTATTTCAGCCGTGCTGAACGGTCAATCCGTCGATACGACGATGGGCTTCACTCCCGTCGAAGGCTTGATGATGGGTACTCGCTCCGGCGACATTGATGCAGGTGCGCTCACCTTCATCATGGAGAAGGAGGGATTGGATGCCAAGGGCATTTCAACGCTCGTGAACAAGAAATCAGGTATGCAGGGCTTGACCGGCATCTCCAGCGATATGCGCGATATCTACAACGCAATGGTCGAGGGTAACGAACGCGCAAAGATGGCGCTCGATGCTTACGCTTACCGCATCAAGAAGTATATCGGTGCTTACGCAGCCGCTATGAATGGCGTGGACGTCATCGTCTTCACCGGCGGTGTCGGCGAGAACCACACCTACACGCGCGGTTTAGTTTGCGCAGACATGGATTACCTCGGAATCAAGATCGACGAGGCTATGAACGACAAGATTCACGGCGACGAAGCGGTAATTTCTACCCCCGACTCGAAAGTGAAGGTTTGCGTCATCCCGACAGACGAAGAGTCTATGATCGCTCACGATACGCAGGCTATTGTCGAAAAGCTGAAATAATCGCCCCTTTCGAGCGAATGAATGATGCTGCGCGGCGCCTCCCCCACCGGAGACGCCGCGTTTCTTGTTGCCAACCGCGGCGCGGCACAGCACGTTTCCGCATGATTCTCAGGACTAAGACACGAAATGTGTACCCCCGAAAGTGTCGAATATGCCCCCACCGGAAGCGGGGAATTCGAGAAAAATGGGACACAATCGGCGCAAAGTTTCAATATTTTAGCAAAATATTTGGAAACGATCAGCGCGTCTTGTAACTTTGCCCACATACAATTAACCATTAACACATCATCACACTATGAAAAGGTATCTTGCAGAAATGATTGGCACGATGGTACTCGTGCTCATGGGTTGCGGCGCAGCCGTCAGCCTACATTGTTCATCAGTCTGTGATCCGACAACTTCTAACGCCGCAAGCGTCATTGGCACCGCCTTGGCGTTCGGTTTAGCGGTCGTAGCTATGGCATACACGATTGGTAGCATCAGTGGTTGCCATATCAATCCCGCCATCACTTTGGGTTGCTATTTAGCCGGACGTATGACGATCAAGGACGCCGCTATGTATATTATCTTCCAGATCATCGGCGCCTTCATCGGATCGTTCCTTTTGTGGGTGCTCGTGGGCAGCGTGGACGGTCTTACCGGCACCGGCGCGAATGCATGTCAACCGGGCGTTTCGCTGACGGGCGGCATCTTGGCTGAGATTATCCTCACCTTTATTTTTGTGCTCACCGTATTAGGCACTACCGACATCAAAAAGGGAGCCGGCAACTTCGCAGGCTTAGCTATCGGTCTCTGCCTCGTCCTGATTCACCTCGTCGGCATTCGCTATACAGGTACTTCCGTCAATCCGGCACGTTCTATCGCTCCGGCATTCTTCGAGGGCGGCGCTGCATTGTCACAACTCTGGATCTTCATCGTGGGTCCGTTCGTCGGCGCAGCTTTGGCAGCAGGTGTTTGGAAAATCGTTAGCCGCGACTAAAGCACTCCACCCAATGTATTTATGGTAGATACACATATATTTATAGCCTCAAAGTTCGTTTCGAGCTTTGGGGCTATTCTACTTCATCCGATCCAAACGACTACTTATACACGAAACACTATAACCCTAATACTTTTTTCATGAATCAACCATTACGTATTACAATGGCATTATTTGCCACCACATTGAGCGTTCCGCTCTTGCTTCACGCCGAAGGTCAACCTACGGTAGCTTACGTCTACAATTCGACGTACAATACTTACTGTGGTCTGTCTGAAGACCCCATCTATCAATCGCTCGTGTCGAGCGATTTGTACGACATCACCCCTTACGACGTCAATGGCAAGGAGGCAGCTTCGTACACCGATTTGTTGAACTATTCTTTGGTTATTTCTACCGAAGCAAACGGCGGAACGAACGCTTTCGGCTTAAAGTTGAAGGAATTGGTCGGTCAAGTGCCTATGCTGAACTTGAAAACATACTATTTCAGCAGCGGACGCTGGGACTGGGGAACTTGTTCCAATCCTTCACCCAAAACCTCGGTCATGAGCCTCAACGATCCGGAATTGGCGCTCTACGACGGTCTGCTTACCTCGGCTGAAGGGCAAACTTCGGTCTATCTGCCCAACAGCGGCTCCAATCAGTTGCAAGCGTGCGTTCCGTCGGTGAGCGACGTGGTAACACTCAGCACTGTGAGCGGCGGCACCTCGATCTTCGCGATCGGTGAAAATTTCCTGCACGTGGGCTTCTCTTACGACGATATCATCGAAGTGAACGGCAACGGTCGCCAACTGGTGCTCAACGCCGTGGAAATCTTGACGGACGCCAATCGCTCCGTTGCAGACAAGGGAACTTCCCCCCGCTTAGTGAACATTGCTGTAGATGGTACCGCCCTCGGCGTGGAGGACTTGGGACGCCTCTCGAACGGACAACTCAACATTAAGTTGGAACAATATCCCTCTGTGTGGCCCGAAATCACAGCGGCAGCCACCAACGGTGGACAGGTACGCATCTCTCAGCCCTCGTCAGACGATCCGCAAGCTACCATCACACTGCTCGACGCCGCCGGCGAAGAATTAAGTAGCTATGTGCTCAACTTCATCACTACAGAGCCTGTCGAGAAGCACGCTTTCGACTTCGTTGTTGGCGTAAACGGAGATATTAACGATGCAATCACCGCTGCCAATGCACATGACAGCAACAAGCGCTTCCACATCTTCATCCCGAACGGACAGTATCTATTGACAGGCAACACGACGATTACACCGGGCAAGGCGATCAACGATTCGTTGCAGAACTCGGTAGATCCCGGTACCTTCAACAACTCAATGACGCACATCAAGAAGGGCAAAGTTTCGCTGATCGGCGAGAGCCGCGACGGTGTGGTGCTCTATAACGAGCCGTTGTACTGCGGCATTTCTTATACTTCGACCATCGAATTCCGTAGCTCAAACGAAAACTACATTCAGGATCTGACCATCCGCAACAACTACGCTTACGGACGTCACGATCGCGGCGTGGCTGTGGCATACTATGATCGTGGAGAGAAGAATGTACTGAAAAATGTCCTCTTGTGGAGTAACCAAGACACCTACACTTCTGCTGGGACACGTGGCTACTTCGAGGATTGCGAGATTGCAGGCACGGTGGACTTCATCTGCGGTAGCGGAGACTACTATTTCAGCAACTGCCAGCTGACCCTCAATAACCGCAGCGGAAACGTCATCTGTGCGCCCCGTACAGCCGCAACGGAAGAGTGGGGCTATGTGTTTGACCACTGCACCATCGACAAGGCCACAGGCGCAAGCAACGTAGTAGACAAAAAGTGGAGTCTCGGTCGCCCGTGGAACAATTCGCCCGCAGCCACTTACCTTTATACGACAATGAAGACGGTTCCCTCCGATGCAGGATGGGCGAAGATGACCGACAGCACGGTATGCCGCTTCCATGAATACGGAAGCGTAACCGCCTCCGGCAGCTCCGTAAGCACGTCGAAGCGCAGCATCTCGGCTTGCAACGCCAAGGCAGAAAGCGACTTCCCCGTATTGACAGCGGCGCAAGCGGCACGCTACACGCTCGAAAATGTCTTGGGCGGCGAGGATAGCTACGATCCGACGACGTTGACAGCTCAAGTTCCGGCGCCCGAAGTAACGGCAGAGGGCGAAAACCTCTCTTGGGAGGACAACACCAATGCTTCATGCTACGTTATCTTCCGTGACGGTGTTTATCTGACAAACCAAGTCGAGACAACGTTCACAGCCACCGAAAGTGGCGTCTACACCGTGCGCGCAGCCAACGGACGCGGCGGCTTAGGCATCGCAAGTAACGAAGTGACGATCTCCACGAGCACAGGCATCGAAGAGCTACGCAGCGAGCAGAAACCCGCTACCGAAGGCGTTGCCTTCGACTTGGCAGGTCGTCGCGTGCGTCGCACCAATTCCGGACTGCTGATCATTGAGGGCAAGAAGCGCATCGTGAAGTAACGAGCCTTTGACACCCCACACCCGACGAGGCGACCTCGTCGCCTCGTGTTCCTGCCACTACGCGGACACGCCGAGGCGCCGAAGCCGCCCCGTCTCCCCTTTTTATCTGATTTATTTTACAACATCATTATGGGACATAAATATCGTAACACCGACCGGATGAGCACGCTGATCTCGGACAACTACACGCAGCTCCAAGTATTGAGCCGTTTCGGCATCTCGCTCGGCTTTGGCGACAAAACAGTCGGCGAAGTATGCGCCGAAAGCCATGTGGACTGCGAAACATTCCTTGCGGTATGCAATTTTATCGGAAGTGGTATCAAACCCTCCTTCGACGAGTATTCAACCCTCTCCGTCCCCGCAATGCTGAACTACCTGCGCCTCTCGCACGCTTATTTCTTGGAATTCATGCTACCGAGCATTCGCCAAAAGTTAGTTTCGGCGGTAGACTGTTCCTCCCGTAACGAAGTCGCATTCCTGATCCTGCAATTCTTCGATGAATACGCCGGAGAAGTGCAGCGGCACATGGAATATGAGAATGCGAACATCTTTGCTTATGTGGAGGGACTGTTGACAGGACGGCGTAGCCCCGGTTTCAGCTTAAACCAGTACGAGAATGAATTTTCGCACGCAAGCCACAAGTCGATGGACACCAAATTCTCGGATCTGAAGAACATCATCATCCGCTACTGTCCTCCGGCTCAGAATAACAACCTCCTCAATGCAGCGCTACAAGACCTCTTCTCGTTCGAGGAAGACCTCACGTCGCACTGCCAAGTAGAAGACACGTTGTTCATTCCCATGGTTTCGTTGCTCGAAAGCTCCGTAGAGATCGCAGAGGAGAGCAATGATGACGAAAGTCCGGAGAATAACGCTGCCAAGGAACCGCTCAGCCAGCGAGAGCGTGATATCTTGTTAGGCGTTGTCAAGGGAATGACCAACAAAGAGATGGCAGACAATCTGTGCATTTCGATTCACACCGTCCTCACCCACCGTCGCAACATCGCCCGCAAGTTGGAGATTCACTCTCCGGCAGGTTTAGTGATCTACGCCATTGTCAATGGCATTGTTAAGGTCGAGGACATCAAAGACCTCAATTATTCATGAAATCCGTTACTATCTGGCTGCTCTGCGCCCTCCTTGGAGGCGCGAGCAGCTTTTCTTTTGTCTCGGCGTCAGCCGCCGAACACACGACAACCCGAACCACGAACACCGCCTCTACTACCCACCCGAAAGCACTACGCCGCGAAGCTGCCGAGGTACGCGACATCATTCACCGCGTCAATGACCGTTGGCAGGCGGAAAATCCCGCCGAGGTACGCTCCTTCTGGGACAACGCCGCCTATCACACGGGCAACATGGAAGCCTATGCCCTGACCGGCGAAGCGCGTTGGTTGGATTACTGTCTGCGATGGGCAGAGCACAACGAATGGAAAGGTGCCAAGGAACGCGACCGAAGCCGCTGGAAGTACACCTACGGCGAAAAGGATGATTACGTCCTCTTCGGCGACTACCAGATATGTTTTCAGACCTACGTAGACCTATATCACATTCTGCCCGACGAGCGGCGGATTGCCCGCGCCAAAGAGGTTATGGAATACGAAATGAGCACGCCGCAACACGACTATTGGTGGTGGAGCGATGGTCTCTATATGGTGATGCCCGTGATGACAAAATTATATCGTGTCACGGGGAATCCGCAATATCTTGAAAAACTTTACGAGTATCTCTCTTACGCCGACAGTATCATGTTGGATGATGAGACCGGGCTCTATTATCGCGACGCTAAATACGTTTATCCGGAGCACAAGAGCATCAACGGACGTAAAGACTTCTGGGCGCGCGGCGACGGCTGGGTGTTGGCTGGTCTTGCCAAAGTGCTGCGTGATCTGCCCGCCGATGACCACCATCGCGACTTCTACGTCGAAAAATTCCGTCGCATGGCTGCATCGGTAGCGAATTTGCAGCAACCGGAGGGTTACTGGACACGAAGCATGATGGATCCTGAACACGCCCCCGGAGCGGAAACCAGCGGCACGGCGTTCTTCACCTACGGAATTTTGTGGGGCGTAAACCACGGACTGTTGGATGCTGCACAATACCGTCCGGTGATCGAACGGGCGTGGCATTATCTACGCTACACCGCCCTGCAGAAGAATGGCGCCATCGGCTACGTGCAGCCCATCGGCGAACGCGCTATTCCGGGGCAAGTGGTCGACGCGCACTCGGAAACGAACTTTGGCGTGGGCGCGTTCCTGTTGGCGGCGTGCGAATACGTCCGCTACTTAGAGGCGGCAGCGGGGAGTGATGACCGCGCCTATTGGAGCGACCTGCTCTATCGGATGGCGGCACCGGTGCTCCGCAACATGGCGGCGGGAGAGCTTCATGCGCAAATGACCGTGGAGCTAAGCCCCACATGGGACGGGCGCAACCAAGGCGTTGTCTACATGGAGACTTTCGGTAGACTGATGGCTGGCGTCGCGCCGTGGCTCAATCTGCCGGACGATGACACCCCGGAGACGGCACGCCGCCGCGAGTTAAGGGAGTGGGCGCGCAGCAGTTATGCTCATGCCGTCGACCCCGATAGCCCCGACTATCTGCTTTGGCGCCGCGAAGGGCAGACGTTGGTCGACGCCGCCTACCTCGCGGAGAGTTTCATCCGCGGCTATGACAGCTTGTGGGTGCCGCTATCCGAAACCACCAAGGCACGCTATATCGACGAATTTTCGCGTCTACGCCGCGTGGATCCTCCTTACACGAATTGGTTGCTCTTCTCCGCCACCATCGAGAGCTTTCTGCTGCGCGTGGGAGCCGATGGAGACCTCTATCGCGTTCATTCAGCGATTCGGAAAGTAGAAGAATGGTATGTTGGTGACGGATGGTACTCCGACGGTCCAGAATTCGCATTTGACTACTATAGTAGCTATGTTTTTCATCCCATGTACCTCGAAACGCTTCAGAATATGATGAGGACGGGGCGCCACACGCGGATCGACTACGCCGCCTACTATCGGCGTGCGTTGCGTCGTGCCCAACGGCACAGTGCTCTCTTGGAGCGCATGATCTCGCCCGAAGGAACCTTCCCCGTCTTCGGGCGCTCTATTCCCTACCGCATGGCGGCGCTACAGCCTTTAGCGTTGACCGCATGGCAGAATACCCTTCCCGTTGGAGTCACGCCGGGACAAGCTCGTGCCGCACTCACCGCAGTCATGCATAGGATGTTCGACGGCGCAGAGAACTTCACCAACGACGGCTACCTCACCATCGGCTTCGTGGGGCGTCAGACAGACATTGCTGATTGGTATACCAACAACGGCAGTCTCTACATGACGTCGTTAGCCTTCCTTCCGTTGGGGCTACCCGCCACAGATCCCTTCTGGAGCGACGCCGCACAACCTTGCACCCAAGCCAAAGCATGGGGAGGGCAATCCTTCCCCAAAGATCACGTCTGGAGAGACGAGATTCGCACTCGTGATCTCTATTGAATATTAAATCACTACATACACCCCTAAATTCCCGTCGTAAGCACAAAAAAACGGCGGGAATTTGTTTTGGTTTCGGATAAATAATTACTTTTGCCGAACATACTCAATAATCTACCGCTATGAATACCACCAGCCACACATTTCGAAGTGCCGCAGACAAACAGCACTTTGCCCAAGAATTTATACACGAATTTATGCCCGGCGGTGTGATGCCGTTGGATGTCGATGATGTTTTGACGACGTTAGGTCACACAACGCACGCGTCCGTCGTCACCGCCGTCGGCTACACCCTATCCGAGTGTGTCCGCGTGTTGACCGCTTCCGAATGGCACGCGCATCGTCTTTTGGTCGCCATCCAAGCTGCCGATACCTCAGCATTGCCTATGTCGGAGATGAAAGCCTTCAACGAGTGGCTCTCGTCCCTTCCGAACACCGAAGGGGTGATTTGGGGCGTCAGCGATTGGCCGGAAGCCACCGATCGCCTCCGCATCACCGTATTGTCGTGAGCCTTTAGCTCCGCGCACACTTTTTCGGACCTATACCTACAAAAAATTCGGTCGACCTCCGCGCTACAACTGCGAGGGTCGACCGAACCCGTTATACTCAAAACAACTTCATATTAACGCAACACTTTGCGCGTCTGAACGCCCCCTTGGGCATCGCGTTGCATCACGATGTTTACGCCGGGGCGGAGAGAGTCTTGTCGGATACCTTGTACATTATAAATACCTATGATCGTTGCATTCGTAGTCGCTTGAGGTGCTGTAATACCTGTGGCAGACTGTGCCATTCCTTTGGCGCTCAATCCACCGAACTCATTGACGGCTTGCACCGTGTATTCTGCGGCGTGTGCGGGATCGATCTCAGCTTGCGTCTCCGTCGTGATCGTCACGATCTCGTCGCCAAGCGAAACCACATAACAGATAGCATACGGCACGGATTCCCAGCTCAACGTTTTCTCTCCGTAAGCGACCTTCGGTGTAGCGCAGGCTTCCGTCTTGATGAGCGGTTGCCAAGAGTCTGAACCAGAGAGCACATTCTTCAAGGTATATTGCGCTGCCTCTTCGTCGGTCAAATAATTCTTAGCCTTGCCGTACACTTTATTGCCGTCGCTGTCGGTGTAGTAATAAGTATCACGACGCTGAGAGAGATCTACGAGATTGCCCTGCGCATCGGTCGTATTCCAGTCTGCCCACAATGCCGGGATACCGCCCATCGTCTCATACCAGCCAGTGGCGGGAATTGTTACCTCGGCGCGCGTATTCAGGAATACCGTCTTAGGATAATTGTGCCACGGGCGTCCCAACCACACCGTCGTCTGTGCCGGATCGCCGGGCGCTGTGATGGTACAGTTGTTGAAGACATAACCCCACTCGACGTCTGCGCCGTGCGACGGTGCTACGATGTAGCCGCCACTCGAACGAGTAATATAGAGTGTCGTGTTGTCAATAAAGATGTTACCACTGTTGTAGATGAAATCCACAGCACCCTCGATGAAGGAATTACGCACGTAAGCGCGATAGTTAGAGGTAGAGGGGGTGATCCAAGTATCCTGATAGGAGAGCATCGCCACGTTGTTGAAGATCGTGCGGTCGCCTGTGGTGTTCAGTGCCAACGCCTGCGGACCGTTCTGCTGCTCGTGACCGTAGGAATTTTCTAATGAGATGTTCTCGAAGAAGCAGTCGTTCGCATTAACCACAACGGTTGCACCTACGCTGACGTGTACGGCATTCTCGCCACCGCTGAGACGGTCGTCCAAGATGACGGTCTTGTCGCGATCCTGACCGATGATGTGCAAGAAGGGTTTGCTCGACGGGATGTCGACGTGCTCCTTGTAATTGCCGTTTTTGACCAAGATCAACCACGGCTTAACGCGTCCGGAGGGTGCGGCGTCGATGGCCTCTTGTACCGTCAGGTAATTGCCCGATCCGTCGGCTGCAACGATAGCGTCATAGAGACGAGCTTCGGGCTGCGTGCGGTTCAAGGTCGTGAAAGAGATCTTGGCACCTGCAAAGGGATTGCCGCTGCGATCGACAATAGCGCCGGCAGGCACTTGGAATGTGTAATTCGTACCGTATTCCAAACCGGCATAGTTATAGACTACACTCTTGCCGCTCAACGTCGGAGTGAGCACCTCGTCGCCCAAAGTGGCGTCGCCGCTACCCAAACGGATCTTCTCATCGAACGTCAAGATGATTGACCCGGTCGTCGAAGCGTCCGAAGCGCCATCGGCAGGTACGGACGAGACGAGTTGCGGTGCGGTAGCATCTTCGGCTGCATCCTTGTCTGCCAAGATATACAATTCGGAGATGCACAAGCCATCGTAGTCGGACGAAACGCCGACAAGGTCGGAAGTGCGATCGGGCATAAAGCGAATCCATACGCGCTGCTGATTATCAGCCGCTGCGGGAAGCTGAAATTCGTTAGATGTCCACCCGTTAGCCAATGTGTAGGTGCCAAACGTGGTAAAGTTTGTGCCATCGGTGCTGTATTGTGCATTCAGAATAGAATAGGAATTGTAGCTGATGCCAAAAGCGCACGATAGTAAGAGGTTGGAGTAACCCACTGAAGAGAAAGAAGCTTCGAAATAGTAACCTGCAGAACGGAGTTTCCAGATGCGGGCGCCCCACTTGCCATTCTCGGCACCGTTATTGATGCCTCGCGTCAACCAAGAGGTCGTACCACCATCCTCGTTACGCAAGCTGAGCAAGCCGGCGTTATCGCTCTCATCCTTGTAATCAGCAGCACGTTCGGAAGCGGGCTGATCGTAGTAGAAGTCCCATCCGACGATGTAGTCTGCGGCGGAGAAGTTAGCCGTAAGCTCCAACTCCCCGTTGACGCGCACCTCACGGTTCAGCGACGTCGTATTGTCGTCCCAATGGGTGAACGTGAGGATGCGGTTGTTGACAGCAGTGAGCTGTACGTCCGTTCCCTCCTCGTAGTAGTGAACCCCGTCCACAACATTTCCCTCAGGAGAATAGAGCACCTGATTGACATTGGCGCCACCTTCCAAGTTCAAATGCAGTGCATAGACGGCATTCTGCGTATAGACCGCCGTGAGGTCGGTGTTGGCGGCAATTTCGAAGGAATAGGGATTCGCCTCCGAAACCTTGGCTCCGGTAGCGTCTGCCCAATATGCAAAGTGATAGCCGAAGTTCTCCGTAGCCGAAAGGGTGAGATAGGTACCCTCGTCGAAGCTGCTACCCGTGGGACTGCACGTGACGGTGCCGGCGCCCTCTGTACCCACCTCTAAAGAGAGCGCATACGACGGGACTTCGACCACCGAACCGGAGGTGGTACCGCTGAGCTTCAGGTTCTGGAAGGCGTACTGCTTGTTATTCGCCAGACCCTTGATATAAATCTTGATATACAGGGGGTCGGTGGTAGCCGGCTGTGCGCTCAAGTCATATTCATATAAGGTGTAGTAAGGATCGTTCTTGACCAACTGCGGCAACTCGCCCGTGGCGACCATCGTCTCTGTGCCGTTGTCCGTCACACCGACGCTGAAGCTACCGCCGTTGGTTCCTACGCGGCTGGCTTGGAAAGATAGCTTCGAGGGGGCGAAAGAGACGCCTTTCTTAGGTTTGATCGTGAAGATCAAGGCGTTTGCTTCGTTGTCCTCGTTATTGCCACCCTCAATGGGTTGGTACTGTGTCGCGGAGATAACGCCGCCATCGGTACGGGTTCCTTGTTGAGTGAGGTTTGAGCCATAAGAAAATTCGGCAATCGAGAAGAGCTCCGCTGCGGAGCTCTCGGCTGTCGTCGCATTGTTAGTGCCTTTGTCCAAAGGCCACGTCAAGGTAACCTCTTGCGCCTGCAAGAGCCCTGCGATCAATGCGGAAGAGGTCAGTAAAGATCGAAGGAGTTTCATAGTAGTGATCAGTTTGTAGTTAGTTGTAGTGTATTCAGTTTGTTATAAGTCTCCGTTGCCGGATCAACGCAATACCTTCTGCACACGCACACTGCCGTCGGCGTAGGTGCTACGGCTGATGTAACAACCGTGTTCGGGTCGAAAGGTACGGCGTCCGTCCAAAGTGTAATACGCCTCATCGACCACCTCGGCTGCGTCGGTCAGTTCCAAGATCTTGGTCTCGCCGCTATCAGCCATCGAATAGCCGTGGATGTGAATGTCGGAGAGGCACAACGTCTTGCCCGATGCTGCGGTATTGTACCACGGATAGAAGCGTAAACGGAGCGTCTTGCCACCGGGGACAGCCAAGACAGGCACCTCCTTGATGTATTGCATATTGTTGGCAGGAAGTTTCTCGTAAGAGTAGATCAATTTCTGATTGGAGAAGTCATCTTCGATAGAATAATAGACATGTACGCACATACCGTTACCGCCGCAACCGCAGAGGTAAAAGCTGATCTCGTCGATGTTGAGCGTGGTAGCTGTCAGCGCTGTAACGCCGAATTCAATGTATCGTGTGCTCACCTCGTCGATCTCTCCGGCAGGCCAAGCGCTGCCTTCGATGACGTTGCGTTGCGTCTTGCGTGATGCCTCGAAACCGGTACCTTCAGGCCACACGGTGTTGGCGTTTGGGTTGGAGTAGCGCTGCAACTCCATGCCGTGCCACGATTCAGCCAAGACCTCGGCGGGACCACTCAAGACGCACTGATCATTGCTCTCCAAACGCCAATAAGCATCGACTTCGGTGCCACCGGCGAGGACTACGGCGTTGGCGGTGAGCGGGAGAGTCATCGACTTGTCGCCTGCTACGATCTGCACCTGCGCGGTGTTCTCGCCCTCTTGGGTCAGATTCATGCGCACGTAGAAGCGCTGTACCAAGGTACCGCCCTCATAACTCAAGGTAGCGGTGCTGCCCCAAGTCGCTTGGTCAGCAGAAACCTCAGCGGCACCCGTCGCGCTGATCGACACCGTCCCGGCAGCCGGATTGAGGTCGAAGCCACTCAACATGAACTCCTTGCTCAACGTCTGACCTTGATAGCCGGAGCCGAGATCGCCCCCAGTGGGTGAAATGGAGAGGTCGGAGGTGAGGTGAATGTATTCACTGAGGACGCCGGACTCCTTGCAGAGAGCGGCGAAACGACGTGCGATGAGTGCGGCTCCCGTAGCACTGAGGTGGGTAGATCCGGCACCGTCACCGAGCAGGGAGTGACACTCTGTGTCGCCATAGCTCAAGTAGAGATCGGCGGTAGCTGTGGTCAAGTCAATGAACGGGACATTCATCTCTTCTGCCACCGACTGCATCTGATACACATAGTCCATCGAGTGATCGGTCGAAGCGACGCTCTGTGAGGTCTGAATACCCGTCGAAGTAACGACGCTGAAGCTGTCGCCGAGGTCATGACGTCCGTTGCGGCGAATGGTATTGCCCGAAAAATACATGCGGCAGATAGGTCCGCAAAGTATCGGGGTGCAACCTGCGGCACGAGTCTCCTCGACATATTTGCGCAGATATTCTTTGTATGTGGTGCTCGGATTCGTGCCACGGTAGTCGGTAGCTGAAGCGTTTTCGGTATCTCCGATCGAGGTGTAATAAGCCTTGACTTCATCGCCATCCATGCCTTGGGTTTTCTCATCGTTGTGGGCGAACTGAATGACTACATAGTCACCGGGGGTGAGCTGCGTCTTGACGCTTGTCCAGAAAGAGGACTCTTCGTAGAAGCTCTTGGAGGAGGCTCCATTCTTGCCGCGGTTGTTGACGTCGATACCCTCCAAGAACTGTTGGAGGTATTGGCACCAACCACGGGTGACGGTTTTCGATTCGTCGTAGTCTGCCATAGTGCTATCGCCGATGGTGTGCACCTTCGGGGTAGCGGAGAGGGTCAATGCCGACGTAGTAAGTAGGGAAAGTAGCGTTCCCATCTTCAGACGGGAGAAGAAACGTCCTGTATGTAGTTCGTGTTTCATGTTGTGGTGTTTTTGTATGTTATTTTGAATTTTGCTGCAAACATAGCCGTTTGAGCACCGAGGGAGGGGTAATCGCGCGCCAAAGAATGGTAATTTTGGTTCAAAATGCCTTTTTGAATCGATTTTCATGAACTTTTTAGGGATCGGGCAGCGGTTTTTCACGATGGCGACGACCGAGCGCCTTACCATCGACAGCAGTTGAGTTTCGCACGGCAATGGGTACATCGGTCGAACCTTCTTCACCCATGCAGTGCAAAGGTGAAAAAGGTCTGTTGGTCTTAAATCAAAGCGAGGAAATGCCCCTGCCCAACGGCAGGGCGACACAAAAAAGTCGCGGAGCGACGCCGCGACTGTAAGAATTAGTTCGTGAAGTATAGGTAGCCCGCCGAAATCAGACCGATGACGGCAATGGCGAACATCAGCAGGGCAATGCCACGGTTGATGAGCTTGAGGGTGCGGAGCTTGAAGTGATTGCGCACCTTGTTGATGAGCCACGTGATGAGGATCCACCACCCTACGGCACCCGCCATGATGCATCCGAAGCCCAAGACGTAGAGCCACCAATGCTTAGCGTCGGCGGCAAAGAGGAAATTGGTGCGGGCAAAGAGCGCCAAATAAAAAAATACAATCGTGGGATTGCTCACGGTGAGCCCGAAGCCGGTGAAGAAGAATTTAAGCCCTCCCCTCACCCGTCGCGGTGCAACGTTCGCCGCCAACGGATCAGAGGCAGCCAACGCCGAGGCGGGGTTGGAGAACCAAAGGTAAAAACCGTAAGCGACGATGAAGAGACTGCCTGCGAACTGCAAGGTGAGTTGATAATGTTCGATCCAATCGACAATGAAGGCGATGCCGAAACCCGATATGATGGCATAGAACAGATCGGAAAGCACCGCGCCAAAACCGGTCATCAAGCCCGGCAGCCACCCTTTGTTCAGGGTACGCTGAATCACCAAGATCCCTGTCGGACCCATAGGCGCAGAGACTAAAATCCCGATCAGCAAGCCCCAAAGGACAGTCAATAACGTGGTGGTAAACATCGCTCGTGGTTCTATTTTGCGGACAAAGATAACAGAAAGAAATGAAACCCACGGGAAAATCATACAGGAATCCGATAAAAAGTCCTATCTTTGCCCCATCGAATCCGTTTGATGACGACAACTTATTGATACACGATTCATATTTCACTATGATTTATTTCTTCAAACAACCGTCTGACACCGTCCTCGCAGTGGATGTACGCCATTCGCTGAGCGACGATGAAGCCAAGCGCTTGTGCTGGCTGTTCAGTGACGCCACCCTTTTGCCTCAGCAGGAACTGAAGGGCTGGTTTGTAGGCCCCCGCAAAGAAATGATTACTCCTTGGAGTACCAATGCCGTTGAGATTA
>CAZGZL010000009.1:0-38710 GCA_964530595.1 uncultured Prevotellaceae bacterium
GCATTGCAGAGAAAACTCTGAATAGAATAGGCCAGACCTTTCTGCTTCTCATTCACCATATCGCCCACCATCATCTTGAAAGGCTGCATCGCCACATTGATGCTGGTGTCTAAGAACATCAACGCGAACAAACCGAACACCATCGCCGTGCCAACGCTCATGCCGAAACTGCCGGCATTAGGTAGCAGACACATGACCAACACAGCAATTAGCGCGCCAATGAACAGATAAGGAATGCGACGGCCAAAGCGCGTCCATGTGCGGTCGCTCAACGAGCCAATGATCGGCTGAATGAGGATGCCTGCCAACGGGGGAAGTATCCAGAAATAACTCAAATTGTGGGGATCGGCGCCCAAGGTGGAAAAGATGCGACTGATGTTGGCACTTTGTAACGCATAGGCTATCTGTACGCCGAAAAATCCGAAACTAATGTTCCACAGTTTGCCAAAACTTTGATCGGGAATTGTCTTCATAGTGACTTTGTATTCACGAAAGAAAAGAGGTATCAATAGCGATCCGTCTCGTCTATCAGGGTTCGTAAATGGGTATTAAAGGCGTGTTGCTGCATTAAATTTTCGAGGGTGAGATGGATGCGATAACGCCAATAATGTCGTGGATTAGCGGGTATGTTGATGCGTTCCGAGGTCGCCTCTGGGTGACGCAGCCCCTCATCTATGCTCAACCAGTCTTGGAAAGACAAAATACAGAGCATCGATGGAGATTCAAGATGTCGACGCACCACTTCCTCACAAACCCATCCGGGAGCCTTCTCCGGTGTCGGTTCGCTGTGTCCCAGCACAGTATGGAAGAAGCGATCTATGAGGGCGGGATCTTCTTGCCACCAACCACGCAAGGTAGACATATCATGAGTGGAGATGGTACATACCGAACGGTAGGGATATTCCCACACATGACCGAACTCGTACTGAGGATTCTTGGGCATTCGCTGAATCTCAAGGCTAAGGATCTGCAGCTGCTCCATCACCCATGGCACGCAGTCTGGTACCATACCCAAATCCTCTCCACACACCAACATCGGGGTACTCTGCGTGAGGATGGGCAACTTCTTCATCGCCTCTTGATACCAGAATTGATTGTGGCGTTGATAGAAGTAGTGGTTATAGAGGCGATTGAAGGCTTCCTGCTCGCCCCAAGAAAGGCGCTCGTAGATGTAATCGTTCTGCACTGCAATACGAGGATGATACATTGAGGGATTCTTGCGATCGGGCACAAAGAGGACATTGCTGATGAGGGCATAAAGTCCTTCGCGCAAGCTGACGTCGGCGTCAGAGGTACGCCCTCGAAAGGCAGCCTCTACCTTGCGTTGAGTATCGTATTCCGTACGCATCTCGTAGATATCGTCATGACTATGATTCAAATAGGTATCTTTCACAAACTGTGCGCGCGAACCGAATCGACGAGTAATAAGTTCATCGTTGATGAAGGGACGCGTCATAAAATCCTTCTGAAAATAAAGGCCGAAACTACCTATCTCCTCTGGGCTCATAGGCAACGCAGGCGAAAACTGCCCCAACAAACCATGAACAGAATGGTCCGGGATCTCCCAAATGCGGAAAAAGCCAAGAATATGGTCAATGCGATAAGCGGTGAAATATTCGGACATCTTGCGGAAACGGCGGCGCCACCATTGGTAGCCGTCTTGTTCCATCACATCCCAGTTGTAGGTGGGGAAACCCCAGTTTTGACCGTTTACAGAAAAAGCGTCGGGCGGAGCACCTGCTTGACCGTTCATGTTGAAGTAATAAGGTTCGATCCAAGCTTCCACGCTATGGCGACTGATACCAATAGGAATATCGCCCTTGAAGATAACCCCTTTCTGGCGAGCATGGGCACTTACAGCCAGCAACTGCACGTGTAGTTGGTATTGTACGTAGTAGTGGAAAGCTATCTCCGCATACTGCTCGCTACCGGGCTGGCATAGGGCGACAATGCGGTTTGCATCATAAATACGATATTCCTCCGACCACAGGTTGAAATCGGGGGTGCCGTACCGATCGCGCAAATAGGAGAAGGCTGCGTAGGGCTGTAGCCAGTACTGATTGTCAGCAAAGAAGGTGAAAAACTGTTGGCTGGCTAATACCGTTTCGCCGTCCTGTTGATACATATCGCGCAGATAGGAGCGTTTGACTTGGTTCACTGCTTCGTAGTCAATTTGCGGCAAGGCATTCAGACGTTGACGCTCGGCCTCATAGCGCTCAGCTTTCTGCTGATCTTGCAACTTGCCTAACTGACGCAAATCGACGTACATGGGATGAAAAGCGTAGATAGAGATAGAGTTGTAGGGATACGAATCAGTCCATGTTCCAGTGATGGTTGTGTCGTTGATGGGCAGGATTTGCAAGGCCTGTTGATGGGTAATGACACACCAATCAATCATCTGTGAGAGGTCGCCGAAGTCACCCACGCCGAAACTGCCTTCGCTACGCAAAGCGAATACGGGGATAGCTGTACCGGCTAACTTCGGAGCGGTGTGGACGAATGATACTTCTTGTTCGGGTAACACCCACGTCTCACCATGGCGTAACATAGGCAACTGAAGTGTACGGTTGCTGCCGTTCTCCCACTCGTCCACTTGCAAGCGCTGCTGACTCACTGCTACGAATTTATACTCTAAGGGATATTCTAATGCACGAGCATCAAGGGTGACTTCCCACATATTGGGTTGCATTTGATGCATCACAATGGGATGATGCTCGTCCCAGTTGCCTAACTTGTCGCCTTTGCCTAAAATTCCCAACACCTGATGGGTGTGACCAAGGTATGGACAGAGGGCACGGATGGTAAGACCATCTTGAGCAGAAGAAATTACATCTTTAGCTTTCGAGCAGACGTTCTGCCCGCTGAAAGCGGAGCTATAGAGGCAAGAGGCACGAGGCAGGTCTCTCCAGACATCATGAAGCAGATAGTGAGCATCCGACATGGTTCCGGGACAGAAACTGTGTGGTATGTGTCCGCTTTCACGGCGGATGCACTGCCCATCACGAAACACCCCATAACTGTAGGCGAATGGGCGACCGGCGGGAGTATCGGGTATCATGATACTACCCTCCCACTGCACTCCGTCGATGGTATGCAATAGGATGTGGTCAGCAGTCGGCGCTTGCACGATAATTACCCCAAGACTCTCACCCCAAGCGGTTCGGTATTCAATCTGAAAGGTTAGTTTCATTATAGTTATTGAGTTTTGATATGAATATTCGTTTATTTCAGCAGGAACACAACCGAGCTGTAGGCGCCAAGAAGATACTGCTGATCTTTCTGTTCGACGGAACCGTTCAATCCCACCGGCTTACTGATAGCGTCAGTGAGGGTGACGGTAGACGAAGTAGCGCCGAAGTTGTGCATTACCAACATCTTCTGACTATCCTTGGTCATGTACCAAGCTGCAATGCTCTTGTCTGTAAGGTTACTATCGTTGTAGGTGCCGTGAAGACTCATCGTTCCTTGCGCCAAAGCGGGATAGGTATGACGCAGCTGAATAAACTGTTGATACACATGAAGCAATGAGTTCGAATCAGTCTGCTGTACGGCGACAGATTTGATGCTATTGGCTACATTCTTGTCTATCTTGTCGGTATATGCCGTGACGGTATTGTCGCCCCACAACATGGGACCACGCACGTATTCGTCGCCATTTGCTTGATTGCCGTAGAGACCAAGTTCCTCTCCATAATATATATAAGGTGAACCTCCGGCAGTGAGCAATACACAGGCGGCTAATTTCTCTTTAGCTGTGTTCTTGCCAAGCGTCGTACCAGTGCGCTCTTCATCGTGATTGCTCAATTTGGTGGGTTCGATGTAAGAGGTGCGATACTTGGCGTATTCGGTCTGATAGCTCAGAATGTTGGCAGCAAAATAGCAACCGGTTTGATTGTTAATTGCCCAGCTGAGACGATACCAGAATGAGAATTCAAATAGGGCGGGCAGACCGGCATAATAGGGAGCGACCTTGCCGTACTCGTCCAACACTTCGCCTACCATGTAGAGATCGTTGCTTTTGCCCTTCGATTGGTAATAGGTGTTCATATCGGTATAGAACTGATTCAGAAAACGAGGATTATCGGTGTTGGTAGCATTATGATAGATATGCTTTACTGCATCTAATCGGAAGCCATCCACGCCTCGATCTATCCACCCTTGTGCAGCACTTAACATAGATCGGTAAGTGGCATTCGAATTCCATTCTCCGACATTGCCGTAGTCAAGGTCAGGCATCGAAGAGCTAAAGGCACAATGATAGTACCAAAGATCCATCGTAGAGAATAGGATGTTGGCGGCCTTCTTATTGTCAAGAGTGAATGTCTTGCCAAGCTCTAACTTCGTGTCATCTGAGGGGGCGCCGTACTTGGTACCATTGTCCCACGTCGTATTAGAAGAGCGAATCAAAAATCCCCAGTCTGTATCAATGTTCAGCGTGAGCTCATACTTACCCCCGCCCAAGTTGTAGAAGCGTTCGCACTGCGCATCGCCATACCAGATATAGCGATCATCACTTCCCATTATAGTATTTTTAGCCTCTGCAGTGGCGGCTTCAGTGACAGTAATCGTTGGGGCGTTACTGTTGCTCCAATCTAATTCGAACTTATATACCCCCTTGATGTTGTTGGCAGCAGTCGTAGTGGTATTCCATTCGGCGGCGGCGTATCCAGTTGTCTTATCGTTGGCAAACATAGCCAATTTGCCTGCCTTCACGTCAGATGCTGGATTTTGCGAAAAAGTGTAGTAGCTGCGATACTCGCTATCAGGAGAGCTCTTGGCAGCTGTAAACCATGGATGTTGGTCACTGGTATGGTTCATCACATAATCTAAATAGATTTTGATGCCACGTTTGTGAGCTTCAGTGACCAAACGAGAAAAATCAGCCTCAGTGCCCAACTTGGGATTCACTGCGGTATAGTCCGTCACATCGTATCCATGATACGATGGAGAAGGATGAATTGGCGAGAGCCACAAGGCAGTAACACCAAGAGATTGCAAGTAATCAAGCTTGGAGGTGACGCCATTCAAGTCGCCATAGCCGTCACCATCGCTATCGGCGAAAGAGTAGACGAGCAACTGGTAAGTGACGTCTGCGCGCCGAGTTTGATCCCACGCATCGGGTGTAGCCGTGAGAGTATTCCATGTCGCGACAGGATCAACAGTCGGCTCCGAATCCTCGATAGGAACTGGCGTAACGGGGGATATAGGATCATCTTCGCCACAAGCAGATAGGGCGCAAAGGAATGTTACAACCGCAATAAGCCGGAGAATGAGATTTTTTTGCATGTGGTTGAAGTTAAAATAAGAGAGCACCCGCTCTATTCCATCGGTTCGATAGGTGATACAGGTGCTCTCTCTGGAACAATCTATTATCTTTCACACTTAATTCTTGGTAATCGTCACCGTACCTAAGCCATTGGCATTGGGTTGGAGACTGAAGGTATAGTTACCTGCTTCAGCAAGAGTGAGATTGCTACCGTTGTCTGCGGTCAAGGCATCCACGGCGCCACCCCAGCTGAGCGACCAATCATGATTGGCACGGAACTTATACTCGCCGGCTGTCATGTCGTAGGTACCTTCCCAAGCTTTGGTATTGACGTTAAAAGTTAGATCGTAGTCAGTACCCCATGTGTTATCACCGGCCACTGCGCTACCAATCAGACTAATTACCTCAATGGGATACAGTTGGACAGTAAGATCCGTAGTATTTACTACGATCTCATAGAATCCATCGACCTGCCCTAAATCAATATTGCCACCGCCCAAAGCAATAGCGCCTGCGATGTCGCCCTGACCATACTGAGGATTGTCCCAAGAAGCGTCTGTGGTGAACTTGAAGCCCCATGTGCTCGAATTGTCAACAGCATTCACATAGTAATAACCAACAAAATTGTCGCCCCACATGGTGAGCGGACTAAAGCTCCAACCGTTGGCATCGCCTGCATAATACAAGCTCTCGTAATGAGGCGCCACAGCGTAGGTGTAGTTAATTACATCAATCGTAATCTCGTAGATTCCTACGCCCGTAATGGTGGGCGTCTGCACACCATCGGCATATTCTGCGTCACCCGTCCAAACGATAAGCCCCTTCTGCGAGTCATTGCCATTCTCGGCACAACCCATCTGACCTTCGTTGATAGCATCCCAATCGCCAGAAACGAAGTGGCTACCTTGATAGAACTTGTACCAATTACTGCCATCGCTCTTGGTAGTGACGGTTGCAGTGTAAGTGCCATCGCCGTTGTTGTTCATCCAAATGGGGTTGGTAGCATCCCATCCATTTTCTTCGAAATCGCCTAACAAGAAGTAGCCGTTCACGTCCTCTGCGGGAGTAGCTTGCGTAGTAATTTGGGCGGAAGTAGTAGCGTTGAAAGCTACTGCGTCACCATTACTTAGGTTAGCTCCATATGCTAACTCAACAGACAAGTCATAAGTCTTGTGTGCACGTGAAAAGTTAGCATTCTGAACCAACGAGCTCAATTCAGCCGCAGAAACTATTACGTTGTCATTGCTCACTTTGGAAGAAACCTCAGCGCCGTTTACCGTAAGTTTGCGCACCGTGAAGCCTACGACCTCGCTGTTCGAGGCAGAAAGAGCGACCAAGTTAACATCATCATTAGATACCGGCATCTGGATGTTGGCATCGGATCCTGCAGAAACAGTCACACCATAAGCAGCTGCGTCAGCTTCTTGATCGTAGCCCTGAGGAGATGCCCAGTCGTCGTAATCGCCGTCGCAGCCGGCGAGCACGAGGCTCGCCATTACTGCGCTGCTATAGAATATTTGCTTTTTCATATTTCCTATCTTTAATTATAAGGTTATTTTACTTCACCGGTATTCTTGTTGAAATCTACATAGAGTTTCTGACCGATTGCACACGATACGGAGAATTCACTGCCGGCATCGCTTGCCCAATTACTGGGAATATCAATGGTACGCCAATAGAGATTGCCGTTATAAAGCGTAAACTCAGTCTTCCACCAATCAATTTTTCCTACCTTAATATAAGCACGCAACTCACCGCCAGCTGTAAAGGCTGGAGATTCCCAAACGCCGCTTGCGTCAGTCGGTGCTGTCATTGCCCAATCTGCATCACCGTCATTCCATGCGCCTCCGGCAGGAGCGCCAATGACGTATGCAGCGGCAGGATAGAAATGGAAGGTGTATTTCACCTCGTTCGTGCCTAACTGAGCCTCGATATGCAACGTGTACCATCCGCCGTTGGCCACCTGAATATTGCCGTCGGAAGCAGCCTCGGACACGCCGGCATTGGCTTGATCGTCAATAGAAGCTACGGCGCTGAAACCTCTCCAATCGCCTTCAGCTTCGCCCCACTTGAACTGACCGCCATCAGGGAAGTAAACAATGGTATAGAACTCTCCTGCCGATCCGTAAACAGGAGCTAACTTCTTCCAGTATGACCAGTGCTCATCATCGCCACCGATCGAAGAACCTACCACATACACGGTTGTGGGCAATTCAAGGGTGGGAGCTACATAGGTAGCCAATACGTTGGGAAGTGTGATAACGTTGGAGTAAGTCTCGCCCAACTGATCCTGACCGTCCACTACAGCACGCAGACGCACGTAGAGAGTGCGTGCCTCGTCAGGGTAAGCCACATCTCCGTTGGCCTCGGTGTAGAGGTCGAGCATCGCATTGTTGATTTCCATCGCATCGACGCTCATGTTAGCCGTCTTATAGAAGGTCTCCAACTCACGGTAAGAGCTAAAAGCAGATTCCAATGCCACTTGTACGTAGTAGTCTACCACCACGGGGAAGCCGCCATAATCCGGTTGCTTGCAGGTGAGGTTCAAGCCATCGGCGCTGGCCAAGTCGTACGTATTGTTGGCTGCATTCGCAGGCACATTCAGCTGAAAGCCTTCGGTGTTGGCTTGGAATGTCGGATTGCTGTCGATATCAGTTTCGCAAGATGTCAGTGCAAAGACCGACAGAGCTAAAAACGTGAAAGCACATCCTATATTTAGAAGTTTCTTATTCATAACAAACTTATTTATTGTGGTTTTCTAACGATATTAATATCCTTCATTTTGGGTCATATTCTCGTTGTTATTGATATCATCCAACGGAATGGGATAGTACTTGAAGTGACTGTCGACGGTCTGCCCTTTGGCAATGCCGCCTTTCCATGCCCACACATAATCTTTACCCGTGAACATATCGAAGCGAATCAAGTCGGAACGACGACGGCCTTCCATATAGAACTCACGGCACCATTCGTCAATCAACGACTGAGCAGATAGCGAAGTAAGTTCCTCGGCATGGGCGCGACGACGCAGCACGTTCACATCCTGAATGGCAGTTTGGTCGCCAATACGCCACTTAGCTTCGGCACGCGTCAGATAGGCCTCGGCAAAGCGCAGCAAGGGGATGTCGACATCGGGAAATTCCAAATGATGAGTAGCGCCGCCATCGACACGGATGTTTTGCCACTTCACAATGGAAATACCATCGAGGAAGTTGTTCAACTTGTCGGTACTGAGCTTACGGATGCCACCGCCACGACCGGCATAGAAGAGTGCGCGATCATCACCAGCTGCTGCCAAGATGTGTTCGGTATCGGTACCATCCAGTGCGTCCAATGCAATAATATCCGCCTCGGTAGAACCGTTGGGGGCATCTTCGGTAGACATGGGGATGTTGTCGTTGGGGAAGAACTTCTCAATCAAGTTAGGACGTGCATAGTTACAACTCCAACAGTTAGAAGTGCCGGCATAAGGCATGCCGGAGATGCGAGTAGAAGAAACCAAGTAGTTCGCGCCAGAGTAGCACTGAGTATTCAAACCGTCCTGACGAATGGGGAGAATGATTTCTGCCATAGCGCTTGTATTCTCATCGTTATCCGCCATGAACAACTGAGCATAACCGGAATAGGTGATGCCATTGTTGGGATTAGTCTTTGCAGTGGACGACAAGGCGTATTTGCCGCTGTTGATCAATTTGTCGCAATAGTTAATAGCCTTGCTGTATTCTTCTTTTGCGCCGTCGGTATAAACCGTAGAGTTGAGCGCCAAACGAGCATGGAGCAGGTAGACGGCGCCCATATCAGCACGACCGAAGTTATCTGAGGTATTATACTCACCTACCCCCGCAGGCATCTCGCCCTCAAGGGCAGTCAGCTCTTCATCGAGCCAATCATATAGATCGACACCAACCTTCTCTATGGGCAATTCTGTCATACTGTTGGTCTCGTCCTTGAATGGAGCCTTGTGCCACAAGTCGAGGAAGTACCAATAGTGCAAAGCGCGCAGGAAACGCACCTCCGCACGGTAGGACTTGTAGTCGGCATCGTCAGCTTTGTCGACCGTATTTTGCAGATAGAAGTTGAACGACGTAATGTTGTAGCCCAACCGCTGGTAGCACCATTGCGTACGACCGCTGCTTGAGTTCCAACTAATGCCGGTGATCTGCGGGATATCGGTATCGGTTTGCCATGCCCAGTTACATTCATCAGAAGGCAGCTCCTGAAGGTTAAAGGTTGTGCGGTAGAATCCCGACTCACCTTCATCGCTACTAATGTCACCGTTTCCGGCGGGTCCGGTCTGACCGGTCAACCCCATTGTACCATAAAGCTTTGCCAAAAGTTGCATGTCATCGTATGTGGTGGATGTCTGCGGATCAATAGACGAGATGTCCAGATCATCGGCACATGCGGACAATCCCATGCAGATAAGTCCTGCCACCGCAGTATTTAAGAATATCTTTTTCATGATTACGTGTTGTTTTAGAAGTTAAGATTGAGACCTAATTGGAAACTCATCGGACGCGGATAGGGGTTCTTGTCCACGCCACTGGAAACTTCGGGGTCGATACCTTTGTATCTTGTGACAATGAACGGGTTCTGAGCCGTGAAGAATACACGCCCAGAAATAGCCTGCTTTAACAACTTCGGGAAGCTGTAACCCAAGGTGATGTTTGAACACTTCAAGTAGCTGGCATTACGAACGAAGTAGTCGGACAAGTAGTATTCCGTACCACCGGTGCCTGTAAAGCCCAAGTTAACAGCCTCTGGGAATGTATTGCTGAATGCACTGTTGGAATACAGACCTGATGCACTGATAGAGGCCTTGTCGGACAGATAGTTGTAATAGACATAGTTGCCTAATGAAGCGTGAAAGGATGCACTGAGATCCCAATTCTTATATAGGAACTTAGTGGTGAAACCCATGATAACATCAGCCGCCGGCTTCTTATAGAAGTATTTATCGCTTTCATTGATTTGTCCATCGCCGTTGCGGTCGACGTACAGACCTTCTATGGGTTTGCCGTCCTCGTCATATACCTGCTGATAGACGAAGAATGAGTTTACAGCCTCGCCCACGCGGTTAGCTTGAATCAAAGTACTGTTACCACGCGAGATGGTGGTACCGCTCTTGATGTAGTAGTCGGCATCGCCTTCGCCACCGGTCAACGAAGTTATTTCATTGTGGTTCCACGCAATATTGTACGTGATGTCCCAAGTAAAGTCCTTGTTAACGATAGGCTTAGCATTGATGGCGAATTCCGTACCGTAGTTTTCCAACGAACCGATATTCTTCTTCAAGACTGAAGCAAAGTTAGTACCCACCGGAATGGTAACGTCGTTGATTAGGTCGTCCGTCTTGCGGTAGTAACCATCCATATTCAAAGTGATACGGTTGTTGAGCACCGCGAAGTCGATACCGGCATTGTAGGTAGTAGTGGTCTCCCACTTCAAATCAGTATTGTATGACGACGGACGCACGGTGTAATAGTAAGTGTTGCCCACCGGATACTGTGCGTAAGAGTTACTTACGGTGTAGAGCGGCGCATAAAGGAAGTCGCCGCCAATATCCTGCTGACCGGTCTGTCCCCATCCTAAACGTAACTTCAAGTCGTTCACCACCTGCGAATCCTTTAAGAAACCTTCGTTGCTGATCTTCCATGCCAAAGCGACTGAGGGGAAGTAGCCCCACTTGTTGCCTTCGGCGAAGCGAGAAGAACCATCGGCGCGGAACGTGGCAGTCAACATATATCGGCCTAATAAGGTATAATTCAAACGACCGAAGTAAGATACTAATGAGTTGTGCGTAGCCCACTCATTCTCGGAGCGGAGGCTCTCGTTGTAAGCTACATCATTATAAGAGTCCCATCCCATACCGGCACTGTAACCGGAGCTATGGAAATGGCTCTCCTCGGTACCAGCCATCACATCCAAGAAGTGAACGCCGAAATCATGAGCATACTGCAGGTAGGCATTCGCGGTGACACTGTATTTCCAGTAGCGGGTGATGCCGTCCCAACCGTAGTAGTTGTTGCTGTAAGAATAGGGTGAGTTGATATCTGTCTGCTTTGAGTCGGTGTACTGACCGCCGTAGCTGGCATGAATATGCAGGTCTTCCAAACCGTGGAACTTATAGTCACCCTCGACATTGGCTGAGAAGTCATTGGCTGTTGCCTTGCACTCGTTGGTATTCAGGTAAGCCAACGGGTTCTGAGTGGCATTAGGATTGGGATAGTATTTCCAACTGGGATCGGAAACGCTGGCACTTTGTGAAGGCTGGTAGTAACCGCCGAAGAACTGACCCACTTCGCTATCATCGTAGACCGGCTGCGTAGGATCTGCTCCCAAAGCGGCACCAATGGCAGTACCACTGTCAACATAGCGGTTTTGCTCGTTCATATACTTACCGGTGATGTTGAATTTCAAGTGATCGTCCATAAACGTAGGTGCCAAGTTCACCGAGGCATTCGTACGGTGCATCCAAGAGTTCTTGATGATACCATTCGAGAGGTTGTAGCCGGCGCTGACACGGTAAGGCAAGTTCTTCAAACCTCCGCTGACGGTAACGTTGTGACTGGTCGAAACGGCTGTACGGAAAATCTGATCCTGCCAGTCGGTGTTGGCTGTACCCAACTTAGAGGCATCCAAGCCATCGATAGAGCTGACCAGTGCGCGATATTCGTCGCCGCTCAGCGTGTCATAACGCTTCTGTGTCGTAGACAATGTAACATCACCGTTGTAAGCGATCTTAGGAGCCGAACCTGCACGTCCCTTCTTGGTCGTGATGATGACGACACCGTTTGAGGCGCGAGAACCGTAGATGGCGGTAGCTGAAGCATCCTTCAACACGGTGAAACTTTCGATATCATTCGGGTTGATCATCGCTAACGGGTTGCTCATACCGGTAGCGGTGCTACCCGAAATCGTCAATCCATCAATGACGTAGAGCGGGTCGTTGTTGGCATTCAGTGACGAACCACCACGCACACGAATCTGAGCACCGGCGCCCGGTGCACCGCCTGCTGTAATTACATCCACACCGGCAATCTTACCCACCATCATATCGCTGGCATTGTTGGTAATACCTTTACTCAACTCATCCGGCTTGATGGCTGAAACCGATCCTGTCAGGTCATTCTTTTTGACTTGACCGTAACCGATGACCACCACATCCTCTAAGAGCTTGGTATCATCCTTCAAAACGAAGACCATATTCGTGGTCGCCGGTTGCTCCTGTGACTGATAGCCGATGAATGACACGGAGATGATATCTCCCTTCTTGGCTGCCAAACGGAAATTACCATCGGAATCGGTAATCGTACCGTTGGTAGTACCTTTGACAGACACGCTCGCACCGATAATGGGCTCGCCCGTATCGTCCTTGATAATACCGCTGACGGTGAGCTGTTGCGCCATCACCTCAGCGAACAGAAGTAGTCCCGTCACCATAGTGAGTAGGACTCTGAGCATAAAGTTACTTTTCATGTTTTTGATTTTAGTGTAAGATTATTGGTTGTCTCTCTATATACTATTTCATCTCGCGTATGCTGATAGCATAACCGCCCCCCGCCGTTGCTTTCAGCGTCAGCTTGCTTTTGTTAGTCACGGTCTTCTTAGTGATGGTGTACGCTTGCGGATTTTTCAGCCAATCAGCGTCCTTAGCATCCGCATATATGGTGGCTTCATACTTCTTGCCCGGAGTCAGAAAGTCTAACTTCAGATTCGAGGTGTGAGGTGTCTCGCCGTTAGTACAACCAAGGTACCAATCGTCCGTACCTTTAGCACGGCGGGCGATGGTCACATACTCAGCCGGCTCAGCTTCGAGATACTTAGATTCGTCCCACTCGACAGCCACATCCTTGATAAACTGAAAGGCGTCCATAAAGCGCTCATAATTCTCAGGAAGATCTGCCGCCATCTGTAGCGGACTATAAAGGGTGACATAGAGCGCTAACTGTCGAGCTAATGTACTGCGCACATGGGAGTCGTTTTTGGGGGTTATCTTGCTACAATCCATCTCGAAGATACCGGGGGTGTAATCCATGGGACCGCCAATCAGACGGGTGAAGGGCAAGATAGCGGTGTGGTACAAGGCATTACCGCCGAAAGATTCGTACTCGGTGCCACGCGCCGATTCGTTACCTATTAAATTAGGATAAGTGCGACACAGACCGGTGGGACGCACCGCTTCGTGAGCATTGACCATGATGTGATAGTCGGCAGCCTTCTGAACGCAGTAGAGGTAATGGTTGACCATCCACTGCCCATAGTGATACTCACCACGAGGGATGATATCCCCCACATAGCCGCTCTTTACGGCGTTATAGCCGTTGTCTACCATAAATTGATAAGCGGCATCCAAATGGCGTTCGTAGTTACGTACCGAAGCGGAAGTCTCGTGATGCATCATCAGGCGCACTCCCTTAGAGGCAGCATATTCATGCAAGCCCTTCACATCGAAGTCGGGATAGGGACTGACAAAATCAAACACATAGTCTTTACTCTTGCCGAACCAATCTTCCCAACCTTGGTTCCAACCCTCTACCAACACTTGATCGAAGCCATGCTGGGCAGCGAAGTCGATGTAGCGCTTCACATTGTCCGTGTTGGCAGAGTGCGTACCGTTGGGTTTCACCTTCGTATAATCGGTCTGCCCCAATTTGACACTCTCCACATCATTCGTATAAGCCCATGAACCTTTGCCGGTGATCATATCCCACCACACTCCGATATACTTCACGGGCTTTATCCATGAAGTTTCAGCAATCTTGCAGGGTTCGTTCAGGTTGAGTGTAATGCGCGAAGCCAAGATGTCGCGGGCATCGTCGCTCACGATAATAGTGCGCCACGGCGAAGTGCAGGGCGCTTGTAGATACCCCTTGTCGCCTTGAGCGTCGGGGGTAAGATGACTCTCGAAAATCATATGCTCATCATCGAGTTCGAGGTGCATACAAGCGTAATCCACCAGAGCGGCTTCGTGCAGGTTGATGTACAGACCGTCATCCGTTTTCAGCTGCAGTGCGGTTTGTACGCCAGTGGGTGAGAATGGTGTCTGGGAGGAATTCGGCGTAATAGCCCCCTTCATCAGTCCGCGTATCTCACTGAGGCGCGACTTCACATATTCATATTCTTGGGTGTCGTAATCGCCGGGGATCCAATAGGCAATGTGGTCGCCGGTCATAGCGAACTGCGTGTGTTCTTCTTTAATAATAAAATAATTCAGATTTGGCTGGAGTGGAAACTCATAACGGAATCCCAAGCCATCGTTAAACAATCGGAATCGTAGGACGATTTTGCGTTGATTAGCGGGTTGGTTGAGGGTGACAGCCAATTCGTTGTAATGGTTGCGAATGGCGCTCTCCTCGCCCCATACAGGATGCCAAGTCTCATCGAACGTGGAAGTTTGCGTCCCGTCTAACGTAAAGCCATCCATCAAGTTGCTCTTGCTGTCTAACTGATCCACATCAGTGCGAGGCTTAAATTCAAAATCTGTAGGGGCATCGGCATTCTCTTTTTTCAGTTCGAGACCGAGAGTAGAGGGCAGAATCACAGCTTGTGAGCCGCGAGTCAGTTCGTAGACCGGCGTTCCCTTCTCATTGAGATGGAACGTCATCGTTAGCTGACCGTCGGGAGAGGTCAACTTCTCTTGTGCTAAGACAGTCATCGCCGTCAGGCTCAAGGTAAAGGTTAGGAATAAGGATTTACAGTTCATGGTATACTCCTAAATATTAACTTCGTATTAGTTCATTGTTTTTCCTCGTTAGATCTTGGAGAGGTTAGAACTCTAAGATCAGCACTTCACGAGGCTGAAACGTCAACTCGCTGTCCAACCGCAATGTACGATCGGTCAACACTTCGTGTGCTTCCGTCGCAGGTAGAATCTCGGTATACGGTGTCAAATCGAGGGTTTGCGCTTCGTCGGTGCCGTTCATGAACACAGCCACCGAATGATCGCAATACTTGCGTTCATAGGCATAAATGCCATTGCGAGGATAGAAATGCTTGAGCGTTCCCTTGGCAATGATCTTATTTCCGCGACGCCACTGCAATAGACGTCTCACGTATTCGAAAGCTTCCTGTTGCGCCGCGGTGCGATCTTCTGGCATAAAACAATTACGCGGATCTCCGTTCCATCCTCCGGGAAAGTCGCTGCGCAGCAATCCGTCGCCGTTTGCCTTGTCGGCAGCCATTAGGAGCTCTGTACCGTAATAGATTTGCGGAATCCCGCGCGTAGTAAGCAGAAATACAGTGGCTTGCTTCAATCGATCAAGATTCTGTGTAGATTCTTCTGTGGCGTAGAAGCGAGACGTATCGTGATTATCAAGGAAGATGAGCAGATTCATCGGGTCGGCATATACATGATCCTGCGTCAGATAGTCATATAAATTGTATAGTCCGCCCGCCCAATCTGTAGTTTCCTCATCAAAAGCTTTGGTCATCAAGCTCATCAAGGGGAAGTCCATCACAGTGGGCAGATTGGAATTGCGCGGAGCCGCCAAGCGACTGTCCTTCTGCCAGTAGGAGACCAATACGTTGGAGTTCAGCCACGTCTCCCCTACGATGTTGAAATCTGGATATTCATCGGTCACCGTCTTGCACCACCGAGCCATCATGTCGAAATCTGCATAAGGATGAGTGTCCATGCGGATGCCGTTGATGCCGGCGTCCTCAATCCACCAGATACTGCTCTGTATCAAATAGTCGGCTACGAGACGGTTGCGTTGATTGAAGTCGGGCATCTCCTGTACAAACCATCCATCAGTGGCGATCTTGCGTTCGTAATCAGCGGCATGAATATCCTGTACGCCTGCGGTGCGATAACTACATTGCACATACTCACCACGGAAGTTGAACCAGTCTTTAGAGGGCATATCCTTAAATAAATAATTCTCGCTACCGCAGTGGTTGAAGATCATGTCCATAACTACCTTCATCCCCTTCCGATGCGTGGCATCCACCAGATCGCGAAAGGCTTCATTGCCGCCTAAACGACGATCTACTTGGTAATAGTCCGTGATGGCGTAGCCGTGGTAAGAGCCGTTAGGCATATCGTTCTCTTGGATAGGATTGAGCCAAATAGCGGTGATTCCCAAGTCATCAAGATAATCCAAGTGGTTCTGAATACCTTTCAAGTCTCCGCCATGACGGGCAAAGGGTTCGTTGCGATCTACCGTTGCCTCCCGCATCCCCTTCACCACATCGGTCTGTGCATCACCGTCGGCAAAGCGATCGGGCATAATCAGATAGAGCACATCCTCAGCATGAAAGCCCTGCACATCGCGGGCACCCTCACGGCGCTGTTTCAGTGTGTAAGGCACCACCGTCTGTTTCTTGCCCTGCTTCAGAACGATATCAAAGGATTGCGGCGCAGCTTCGCTGAGGTCAACATATAAGATAAGGTAGTTGGGATTCTCCTGCATCACCACTTCGCGCAGATGCACATCGGCAGAGGAGAGCGATACCTCGCTACCAGCCAAGTGATCGCCGTAAAGCAAAATCTGCAATTCGGGATTCGTCATGCCTGCCCACCAATATGTGGGAGCTACTTTGTAGATAGTAGTCGCCTTCACGCCATGCGACAATCCTAAAATAGAGAAGAGCGCCATAATTAGACAGGTTTTATTCATGATATTCGAGGTTTTTGTTCGTTGCAAATTTAGGTGATTCCTTAACAAATATGTTCACCCCTAAAAGCAAAATATAAATTTTATAAAACTTATCTTCCTCATTATCAGAAGCGGAATAGATTGTTCTCTCGCCGAAAAAATGAACTTATTTATAAAATTATTATCTCAAAATGATGCAGGGTTCATGAATAATTATCATCTTTACGACCGCTAAATTTGATAACAATGAAAAAACACATGCCATCTATTTTGTGGCTTGGAGTGAGTTGCGTTCTCCCCCTTCACGCTGCCGACAACGACTGCGAACAGGCACTACAAACGTTAGACGAACTAATCACCCACAAAACGGAATATCATCAACAGAAGGAATTGCGGTTGGATCAACTGAAGCAATGCTTAGCCTCCGCACCCGATGCAGCCACACGTTACACCCTCTGCAACCAGATTTTTCACGAATACGTGCATTACCAAGCCGATTCCGCCTTTGCCTATATTCTGCGCAAGGAGGCTCTGCTACCACAAATTAATTACACAGAGGCATGTCGCGAAATCGCGATCAATCGTGCTCAAGTATTGGGTGTAAGGGGAATGTATGGCGAAGTGCGCCCGCTGCTCGACAGCCTGAATACCCGCGCTATGAGTGCCGAACTGCGCAACTATTACTACCGCACCTATTATCATTACTACGATTGGATATCGGATTTCGCAACTTATCCCTCCGAAAAGAAGAAGTTCCAAACATACGCCGACCTTTACCGTGATTCAATCCTGCTCTCCGAAGCGCCAAGCATCGACCGCGATATTATCCATGCCGAGAAGTATGTGGCAGCAGGGCATTCCGCCGAAGCATTAGACATCCTGAAGGGATTGTTAGATCAACACCCTACGCAACGACAACTTACCTATATATATTATACCACCTCCGCAGCCTACGAGAGTACCAACGAACGGCAGCAATGTATCTACTATCTGACACAAACCGCTATCGAGGATCTTCAGCTTTCGATCCGCGAATATGCCTCGTTGCAGAAATTAGCCTATCTGATGTACGAAGAAGGCGACATCGAGCGCGCCTACCGCTATCTGGATTGTTCGATGACGGATGCGGTGGCGTGCGGTGCAACCCTGCGCAGTTTTGAGGTGGCGCATTTCTTCCCTATCATAGATCGTACCTACCGCAGTCAGGAGCAGAGCCGCCAACAGGTTTACCGTACATCGCTCATACTTGTATCCACGTTGTTGATCATCCTTGTGGCAGTCATTCTCTACCTATATTACAGCAAGCGCGCCCTCAGTCGTGCCCGTCGTTCACTCACCGAAGCAGTGAAACAACTGAATACCGTCAACGAGGAGTTAGCTCAAACGGTCAAGATCAAGGAGGTGTACATCGCCCGCTACCTCGACCGCTGCGTCATCTATCTGGACCAGTTTGAGCAATACCGCCGCTCGCTGTCCAAATTGGCGATGGCATCGCGCATCGAAGAGCTCAACAAGCAGATCAAAAGCGACGAGTTCATCCGCCAAGAGCGCAAAGCCTTCTACACGGATTTTGACAAGGCGTTCTTGGAGATCTTTCCACACTTCATCGACAATTTCAATGCGCTGTTGACTGAAGAGGGACGCATTTATCCGAAACAGGGAGAACTACTCTGCACTGAGTTGCGCATCTTTGCCCTCATCCGCCTTGGGATGACGGAAAGCAATCGCATAGCTCACTTCTTGGGTTATTCCCTCGCAACCGTATATAACTATCGCAGTAAGATGCGCAATCACGCCGTGGGAGACAAAGAACTATTTGAGAAGGAAGTAATGAAACTTTAATGGCTCATTAACCATAAAAAAAACGCCCTTTTACTTGTTCCGAATGGATCGGAACGAAGTAAAGGGGCGTTTTTCTTTTTTCTGCACCTATTATTTTGCGCTCAAATATTCGTGCATGTGGGCAGCTGCGCGCCGACCGTCGCCCATGGCGAGAATCACCGTAGCACCGCCGCGCACGATATCACCACCGGCAAAGAGATCGCTGACAGCGCTCTGCATCGTCTCCTCGTTAATAACGATCGTGCCACGCTTCGAGACCTCAATACCCGGCACAGAACGCGGGATCAAAGGATTCGGTGAAACACCAACGGCAACGATCACAAGGTCAGCAGCCAACGTCACAGTCTTGCCTTCCACCGGCACGGGACTACGACGACCCGATGCATCCGGTTCACCGAGCTCCATCACCTGAAGCACCATTTCGTTGACGCGACCATTCTCATCTGTGTGATATTCTATCGGGTTATGCAATGTCATGAAGTCGATGCCCTCTTCCATAGCATGGTGCACCTCCTCCTTGCGCGCAGGCATCTCGTCGAGAGAACGACGATAAACCAACATCACGTGCTCAGCGCCCATGCGTCGTGCGGTACGTGCAGAGTCCATCGCCGTGTTGCCACCGCCGATGACAGCAACGTTACGCCCTTTGAGGATCGGCGTTGCAAAACCTTCGCGACCGGCACCCATCAGGTTGATGCGCGTCAGATATTCGTTGCTGGACATGACGCCAATAGCATTCTCGCCCGGGATAGCCATAAAGCGGGGGAGGCCGGCTCCGGAGCCAACAAATACGCCGTCAAAACCCATCTCATGTAGCTGATCATAGGTGATCGTCTTACCAACAATTACGTCCGGCTCAAACTTTACGCCCATCTCACGCATCAAGTTGATCTCAGCGTCAACCACGGAATTCGGCAGACGGAATTCGGGAATTCCGTACTTCAACACACCTCCAATCTCATGCAACGCTTCGAAGACCGTGACATCGTAGCCCAACTTCACCATGTCGCCTGCAAAGGCAAGACCGGCAGGACCGGAACCGACAACGGCTACCTTCTTGCCATTGGCAGGAGCGCACACCGGAGCTTTGGCCTGTCCGCTTTCGCGCTCATAGTCTGCGGCGAACCGTTCCAAATAGCCGATAGCCACAGCCTTGTGTCCCATCTTGAGATGAATGCAACGGCTTTCGCACTGCTTTTCCTGCGGACAAACGCGACCGCAGACCGCGGGGAGAGAGCTTGTCTTCTTGATGGTCTGAGCCGCCTGCAAGAATTCGCCCGCCTCAATGTGCTTAACAAACGTCGGAATGTTGATTCCGACGGGGCAACCCTGCATACACTGCGGATCCACGCAGTCCAAGCAACGTTGCGCCTCGCGACGTGCCTCTTCTGCGGTCAAGCCCTGCTGAACCTCTTCGGTGAAGGTTGTGACACGATATTCGGGTGTAAGCTCGCGCATCTGCACGCGCTCAATTTGTCCGCGCTCTTTGGCGGAGATATTTTTGCGTAATGCTTCGCGCCACGGTTCATTGCGCAAAGCCTTGATTTCTTCAGAAGTCATAGTCAGTAAAATTAGAGTAAAACATGGAGGGAGGGACTTAGGCTTGCTCCTCGGCTTTGTAAGAACGGAGGCGCATCATCATTTCGTCAAAGTCCACCTCATGCGCTTCGAATTCGGGACCGTCGACGCAGACGAATTTAGTTTTTCCACCCACCGTAACGCGGCAAGCGCCGCACATACCGGTACCATCCACCATGATCGTATTCAGACTGACGATGGTGGGCAAATTATATTTAGCGGTAAGCTGAGCCACAAATTTCATCATGATTGCAGGACCGATGCAAACACATTTGTCGACATGTTCCCGCTGAATCACGCTCTCAACGCCATTCGTTACAAGTCCCTTGTTACCGTAAGATCCGTCGTCCGTCATGATGATTACCTCATCCGAAACGGCGCGCATCTCCTCTTCGAGGATAATCAAGTTCTTGGTACGCGCGGCGAGTACGACGATGACACGGTTGCCGGCCTCATGCATAGCGCGCACGATGGGGAGCAACGGAGCCACACCGACGCCCCCACCGCAACATACTACGGTGCCATATTTCTGGATGTCCGTAGCGTGTCCCAACGGCCCCACAACGTCTTGGAGATAATCGCCCTCGTTCAACGCGATGATCTTTGCCGAGCTCTTACCCACAGCCTGAACGACGAGGGTAATCGTGCCACGTTCTACATTCGAATCTGCAATAGTCAACGGAATACGCTCGCCCTTAGGATCGGTACGTACGATGACGAAATGTCCCGCCTTGCGGCTACGGGCGATGAGGGGGGCCTCCACTTCAAGACAAGCCACCTTCTCGGAAAAGAATTTTTTGCTTACGATTTTATTCATAATCTATAGATTGTGCTTCCCTTCTTCGGAGAGAAAGCTATATTAGTTCGGTGATTAAATCGGTAGACAAACGTAAATGTTGTGCTTAACAGCTGCCAAAGGTATAGATAAAAACAATCTGAGCAACCATTTTGCTTGATTATTTTTACTTTGGTTAGCATTTTGACAAAAAGATGTTCTCTCAAGGCGTCCAAATGGAAGTCTCGAGAGAACATCAGCTCTGTTGCGCACATCGGCGCATCACATTATATAAATGTGTTATCTATATCGAATGCGCTGTCCGATTCTCAGCGTCTGCGTGGAGCGGATCTGGTTCAGCTTGCAGATTTTACCCACAGTGGTGCTGTAGCGCTGAGCAATCTTGCCCAAAGTATCTCCCTGTCGCACTTTGTGATAGAGGGCGCCACTCCCACTCGCCGGAGCATTGCCGTGCTGTGCCAGCTGTGCTGGTTTCGCTTTAAATTTGTAAATAGCACTACGGGGTTCGAAAGTATTGAAGTTGATGATCGTTGCCGGGTCGATAGCGATGCCCATGAAGCGCATTTCGAAATGCAAATGGGGTCCCGTAGAGCGCCCGGTGCTACCACCGAGGGCGATGGGATCTCCCGCCTTCACCAAATCATCTTGGTTAACCAAGAAGCGCGACAAGTGACCATATACCGTCTCTAAACCATTGCTGTGACGCAACACCAAATAATAACCATAGCCGCGGCGATCGAACTTCTTGATACGGACACGACCGGTGAACGCAGCATAAACGGTGTCTCCGGTATAGAGTTTGATGTCCGTGCCCTTGTGCATTCGACGGTGGCGCCATCCATAGGGAGAGGTAATCGCGCCTTTAATCGGCGCATAGAAATGGGAGACGTCAATGTCCATTGTGTCGGGGATCTGGATCTTCCCCTTACCGATCAACGGGTCGACATGATCATCGTCCCACGCCGTATAAAGATCCATTGCCGGGAAAAGCTCAAAAACCTCTTCTGCATCACCGCGCTGATGGGTCAACGAGTCTGCCATAGATTGAAATAGGATCGCTTCCTGTTGCGTCTCTTGATACCTGCGATGTAATTCATGGTGCACATTAGGTACCACATCTGCCTTCGCCCATAAAGGGGTCGTCAAAGCTCCTAAAAGTAGTGCGCATACACTGTTCAACGTTGTTTTTCGGAATATGCTCATGCTGTCGTTCTCTTGTTTATCAAATGTCTTCGACGTCCTCGCCACAGCTTAATAAGCCGAAAAATGGACGTCGAACTAAGTGAAAAGATTCAAAATTTGAGCAAAGCTACTAATAATTTTCACTCCGACAAATCTGTTTAACAAAATTAAGTGTATCTTCGCTGCTCAGATTTCTTTTTTAGCAAAAATATTATTTCGTATGAAGGAGATTCAATACACAACGCAAGGCACTTGTTCCAAGCTGATTCAAGTGCAGTTGGACGACAATAACGTGATTACAGAATGCCGCTTCATCGGTGGCTGCAATGGCAATCTGAAAGGCATTTGCGCCTTGGTCAAAGGACACAAGCCGGAAGAAATTATTCCGCTGCTCCGTGGCATCAGCTGCAACGGTCGCCCCACCTCATGTCCGGACCAGTTGGCACAAGCCCTGACGGAAGCTGAGGCTCAGTAATTACCTACGGAAATGCGACGCGTCATAGCCGCGTCTTCACAACGGAATGCACGATGAACGAAGATATCCTTTCTATCCAGCAATGCTTCGGCATCATCGGTCGAAGCGAAGGTCTCACTCAAGCCATACATGCAGCCCTCCAAGCGGCACCTTTCGACGTCAATGTGCTCATTGTAGGCGAAAGTGGTGTAGGCAAGGAGGCTTTTCATAAAATCATCCACAATAACAGTCCGCGCAAGTTCAAGAAATGTGTCACGGTGAACTGTGGCGGTCTGCCCGAAGGCACCATCGACTCCGAACTATTCGGACATGTCAAAGGGGCATTTACGGGCGCCCTTAACGATCGCAAAGGCTATTTTGAGGAGGCAGACGGGAGTACTATCTTCCTCGACGAGGTCGGAGAGCTTCCACTCGCTACACAAGCCCGCCTACTGCGTGTGCTCGAAGCGGGCGAATATTATCGTGTGGGCAATTCGGAGATTCGGAAGACCAACGTCCGCGTCATAGCTGCTACGAACGTCGATCTGCATAAAGCCATCCGCGAGGGACGCTTCCGCGAGGATCTGTACTACCGTCTCAGCACCATCACGATACACGTTCCGCCCCTACGCGAGAGGCAAGATGACATTCCACTCCTATTCCGCAAATTTGCGAGCGATATTGCTACCAAATATAAGATGCCCCCGATTTCACTCGACGCCGAAGCGGGGAGGCGGCTATTGGCGTATCAATGGCCGGGCAACATCCGTCAGCTGCTGCACATCGTGGAGGAGATGTCGATCGTCGAACAGGATCGACTGATCACCGCCGCCACCTTATCACGTTACCTACCGGCATTTGACGAGCGTGTTAGCGTCACCGACGACGCCCAGAGCGATGCTTTTCGTCCGGGTGAAAAAGAACTGCTCTACAAAGTCATCTTCGAACTGCGTAAAGAGATCGAAGAGATCAAACAGCACCTCGGCATGGGGACGCACACCACCGAGTCCAAGCACACTCCTACCCCACCGCGTGCCTTGCCTCCGGCTCCGGCAGCCATCAGTTATCCCGCACAGGAATCCTACGAAGAGCAAGAGGTAGAAGAAGTCAAGACCCTTGAAGAGATGGAACGCGACGCCATAGCCTCGTCGCTGCAACGGCACCACGGGCTCAAGAAGAAGGTGGCAGAGGAATTGGGCATCTCCGAACGCACCCTCTATCGCAAAATCAACGATTACAACCTCGACAATGAAACGAAAGACTAAATACTTGGCGGCGCTACTATTGGCGCTATTACCACTCGGGTTCGCCGCGTGCACCATCAGCTACAAGCTGAATGGCGCCTCTATAGACTACCAGACCACCAAGACCATCAGTTTCGAGACATTCCCGATCAAGGCGGCTTTGGTGTATGCTCCGTTAGCCGTCAACTTCAACGATGAACTGCAAGCCAAATACGCCAACCAAACGCGACTGCAACAAGTGCGTAACGACGGTGACCTCCAGATCAGCGGCGCCATCACCGGTTACAGTCTTTCGGCACAAGCGGTGCAGAGCGATGCTTACGCCTCGATCACCCGTTTGACGATCCGCGTGAAGGTAAAGTTCGTCTGCAAACCGACTCCGACCAGTAACTTCGAGAAGGAGTTTAGCGCCTATCGCGACTTCGATGCCACACAGCTACTCACCGATGTTCAAGATGATCTCTGCAACGAGATGATCGATGAACTCGTAGAAGATATTTTCAACGCTACGGTTGCCAACTGGTAATCGCGCACTCCATTCCCCACAAAGCCCTACCGTCGTGAACGACACCACGCTACAACATTACCTCACCGCCCCCGACGCCATGGGCGCCGAAAGCATCGAAGAGCTTCGACGTCGCATTGCCGAGACACCTTATTGTGCTGCCTACCGCGTACTGCTCTGTATGGCGTTGGGCAATGTGCACTCTATGCAGCTCACAGAGACGCTGCAACAGACCGCTGCCCACGTCCCGGATCGCTACCGTCTGCTCACCCTGACCAATCAGGGTGAAGCTGAATGGCTGACGCTGTTGCAGCGCCACCAGAAGCCAGCAGAACAGCCGCAGAAAGAGGCTAACGACTTTCAGCTCATCGAACGCTATTTGGATCACCAAGGTCTCCCCACCGAGAGCGACAAACCGCTCTACGATGCTACCGAGGCATTGAGCGCCCTGCCCTACACGCTCCAAGAGGAGGAAGAGACCCCCGAAGCAGATCCGGACGATGCACAGAACGCTCTGATAGACTCTTTTATCGAAGCAGAGAGACAAGGGACGCTCTTTGTACCCGAAAGTATTCCCGCGGAGACACGCACCGCCGAAGCCGGCGTTGAGAAGATTCGCGACAGTGCATTTCTGACCGAAAGTCTTGCCAAGATCTACATCAAACAACATAAATATAGTCAGGCTCTGTCAATTATTAGAGATTTAAGTTTGAAATATCCGGAAAAAAACGTTTACTTTGCAGACCAAATAAGGTTTTTAGAGAAAATCATCGCGTATAAAACAAATAAAACCAATTAAAATACACATTTTACAATGATTACTTTAACCGTTATTATCGTACTTCTTGCCATTCTTTTGGTAGCGATTGTTTTAATGCAAAAGTCCAAAGGCGGCGGGTTGGCTGCCGGTTTCCAGTCTTCTAATCAGATCATGGGCGCTCCGAAGACCGCCGACTTCCTCGAAAAAGCTACATGGACGCTGATGGGCGTTATTGCAGTGCTCTGCATCGCCTGCTCTTTGATCACCGCTAACTCTTCATCCAAAGGCAACGGTAGTTCACTGCACGAGCAGATTTCGGACGAGGCTCCGATGATGCCCGAACAGACTACGACCGGCGACGATGCTACACCGGCACCGGCTCAGGCCGATGGCACAGAGGACGCACAATAATAGCGACGTTCATATACAAAATAAGAAACCCCTCCACAACACCCAAGGCTTGGGCTTGTGGAGGGGTTTCTCTGTTATCTTAGGACTTTTACATCCGGTCGTTGGAGATTTGCTCTCGCAAAAGGGGATAAATACGTGCGTACTCCTTAGACTTGAGGAACTGGCTGATGAGGTGCACGTGCTGATGGTGGTGCAGGTCGGAACCCAAAAAGTTGACGTAGCCCTGTTCGAGCATCCAATAAGCCATCTTCTTGGCGACATCGCCATAGTATCCTGCGAAGGAAAGCAGATTGCATTGGAATTCCACCTGATGATTCTGCAACTGGTGGTAGTATTGTCCCTTATGCCCCGCATAATAGATATACCGCTCCGGATGAGCCAAAATCGGATAAAAGCCCCTCTGCTGGATCTCGGCTACCACGCGATCCATGCCGGGCACTTGCTGAGCGAACGAATTTTCGATCAGCAAATATTTACCATACAATGGACGTAACTGACACCCCTCAGCGCCGAAATTACTCTGTTCCAACAGCTTGAGAAAGCCGGGATCAAGGCGATACTCGAAAGAATAACTAAGCGAGAGATCCAGTCCATGTTTTTGCTGCACCGAATGAGCCAAATCTTGGAAAATCGGCTCAATGATGGTCGGAGTATTTTCAAAACGCTCCTCAATACAGTGCGGCGTGAAGACCACCTGCTGCACGCCAAAGGAGGCAAGAGACTCCAGATAGAAAAGCGAATCCTCCTTTTTCCGTGATCCATCGTCGACACCGGGGATGATGTGACAATGCAATTCCCGTTGATACGGCAATGGTAGGCGTTCTCTCTTTTTGAACCATAATGAAAACATAATTTACTCTCTGTATTGCGATTTATAGAGTTATTCTGCTGCAATGATCGGCATTTCCGCAGAAAAATACAATTTTACATTCCTCTTTTCGTACATTATTTCCCCATTCAGTGCATTTTCAGCGTGATCAGGTTGCATTTTCCTACTTCCGAGCGTAGGATATTCCTTTTCACTTTTCGGACAATAAGTGGCGTCGCACTACTGCGGCAACGCCATCTTCTTCGTTACTGAGGGTGATGTAGTCTGCCGCAGCTTTGACCTCCTCTTTTGCGTTTGCCATAGCGACGCCAAGCCCCGCATAGCGGATCATCGAGAGGTCGTTATAACCGTCGCCACAAGCTATGAGCTCTTCGCGGCTGAAGCCGACGTGCTCGAAAAGGCGCTCCAAACTCAGCGCTTTGTCGATCCCTTTAGGCACCAGCTCTAAGAAGAAGGCTTCCGAACGATAGACGCCATTGGTGTCGCGCAAACGTTCAGCCATCTCAGCTTCCAAGCGCGCCAATGGCTCCGGATCGCCCACAATGAGGCACTTAGGCTTGGGTTCATGAATCGCCTCCAAGAAGTGCTCTACGCGGCGTGCCTTCATCTTGTTGAGCATACATTCATATTGCACATATTGATTTTCGGGATGTTCACAGATCACATCGTCACCATCGTAGGTCAAGATCTCGAACCCGCCACGACAGGCACATTCGTAGAAGTAGGGCAACACTTCGGGGTCGAGCGTCTGCTGACAGACGACTTCCCGCGTGCTCCAATCGATGATCTGCCCGCCATTGTATGCCATGATGTAGCCATGATGTTCCGACAAGCGTAACTCGTCCGCCAAGGGGGCAATGCCGAAGACCGGACGTCCCGAAGCGAGTATGATACGCACCCCGCGTTGCTGTGCCTCCAAGAGGGCGCTTCGTGTGGCAGGGGTGATCTCTTTGCGTGCATTGGTCAGTGTGCCATCCAGATCCAAGGCAATGACCTTATAGGGTGTTGTATTGATCATTATTATTACGATATTTCAGTGTCCGAAGGTGAGGGAACGAGGTTAATCCACCATTTCCTCTTCGAGTACAACCTCTTCCTCTTCGTCGCCCTCTTTCTTTGGCGTGGTCTCCTCCTCGACGTAGTGACCGTTGATTTTGCAATCCACACCCTCTTGACCGCGGAGGAATTCGATGAGTTCGTTCGTGACGCAGACTTTTTGCCGACGTGAATACATTCCGACGTTGTAATTATTGGCTTTATCGACCAGCTCGAAGTAGAGATCGGTCTTAGCGGGGGCATCCCCCTGCGGTTTCAGCTCCTCCTGCAAGAGATGAAGCAATCCGGGCGAAACCGTCTTGTGGTCGAGCACCACTGTCAGATTTTCTAACAAAGAATCGGCGACGTCATTGAGCTGTTGGATTTGTACGATTTTAAACTCCAGATCGTCCTTTGAGCGTACTTCGCGCACGAAACGCTTCGCTTGGTAGCGACCGTGGATCAATAGATATAAGCCCTCCTTGCCGTAGCCGCGCCAAACCGGGAATTCCTGACCGAACAGGGGGAACTCGTGGCTACCGCTGTAGTCCTCGACCTTCAGAATGCCGTAAGGGTTGCCTTTCTTGCTGACCCCTTCGCGCCACGAGGTGACGATGCCACCGCAGACGATCTCACGCGACTGAAGCTCCTCGATGTTCTTTTCGAAGTCCTCCATATGGGTATTGCAAGCGAATTGCAACTGCAACTTATAGTCGTCCAACGGGTGGGCGGATAGATAAACCCCGACGTATTCCTTCTCGCGATTCAAACGCGCCAAAGTACCCATCGACTCAAACTCCGGGAAAGCGGGATGCGCTATGTCGATCACACTGTCTTCCGTGTCGCCGAATAGGGAGTTGGCATTCATCTCCTTGTCTGCCTGATAACGTTGTCCGTAGCGCACCAAGGCGTCCAAGAAGGATTCTCCGTTCTGCATGTTGCCGACGTACTGCTCGCGCTTGGCACCCACAAAGGAATCGAAGGCGCCCGACAATGCTAACGCCTCGATACACTTCTTGTTGACGGACATAAAATTGATGCGTTCCACGAAGTTGAAAATATCGGTGTAAGCACCGTTTTTCTCTCGTTCCTCGATGATCGCAATCGCGGCGCCTTCGCCGACGCTCTTGACACCCGCCAAGCCATAACGGACAGCGCCCTCTTTGTCGACCGAATATTTCAGACGGCTCAAGTTGACGTCTGGCCCTTTCACCACCAACCCCATCGCCTTACACTCATCCATATACTTGGCGAGCTCGGTGATGTTGTTCAAGTTGCGGCTGAGCACCGCCGCCATGTATTCGGCGCCGTAATGAGCCTTGAGGTAAGCGGTCTGGTACGCCACCCACGAATAGCACGTGGCGTGACTCTTATTGAATGCATAAGAGGCAAATTTCTCCCAATCCGTCCAGATTTTCTCCAAGATCTTAGGATCATGCCCATTGGCTTTGCCTTGGTTGATGAATTGCGGCTTCATGTGATCCAGTTTGTCGCGCAACTTCTTACCCATGGCCTTACGCAAGGCGTCACTCTCACCGCGGGTGAAGTTGGCCAACTGGCGCGAAAGGAGCATGACCTGCTCTTGATAGACGGTGACGCCGTAGGTATCCTTCAGATACTTCTCCATGCAGGGGATGTCGTAGACCACCGGCTTGCGTCCCAACTTACGGTCGATGAAATCGGGTATATAGTCCATAGGACCCGGACGATACAGGGCGTTCATCGCGATCAGATCTTCGAAAACTCCGGGCTGGAGTTCGCGCAGGTACTTCTGCATACCGGGCGACTCAAATTGGAACGTGCCAATCGTTCGACCCTCGCAATAGAGCTTATAAGTCAGCGGATCGTCAATGGGAATGTTGTCGATATCGATTTCGATGCCGCGAGACTGCCGAACGTTGTCGATCGCCTCGTTGATGATGCTCAAGGTCTTTAGGCCCAAGAAGTCCATCTTGATCAGTCCCGTACTCTCGATCACGCTACCTTCGTATTGCGTCACGAGCAACTTGGCCTTCGTCGTCTTATCTTCCGCCACAGATACCGGTACCACGTCTGTGATGGGGTCACGACCGATGATGACGCCGCAGGCGTGCACTCCGGTGCCGCGAATGTTGCCCTCCAACATCTGGGCATACTTCATCACGTTGCGCACCACGGGATCTGAGCTTTCGCAGGCTTCCTGCAACTCAGGCACAGCGGCGATACAATTCTTCAGATTGATTTTAGGCGCCTTACCGTTCACTTCGGGCAAACGATCGGGAATCAGTCCCGCCAAGCGATTGGCCTCCGGGATCGGCAGTTTTTCGACACGCGCCACATCCTTGAGGACCATTTTGGTGGCCATCGTGCTGTAGGTGATGATGTGCGCCACTTTGTCGGCGCCATACTTATGCTGTACCCATTCCAATACTCTACCGCGTCCGTCGTCGTCGAAGTCGGTATCAATATCCGGAAGGGAAATTCGATCGGGATTCAAGAAACGTTCGAACAGAAGGTCGTACTTGATGGGGTCAATCTTCGTGATGCCCAAACAATACGCCACGACAGAACCGGCGGCAGAGCCACGCCCCGGACCCACGCTGACACCCAACTCCTGACGTGAAGCGTTGATGAAATCCTGCACGATGAGGAAGTATCCGGGGAAGCCCATCGTCTTCATGATGTGCAGCTCGAAAAGGATGCGTTCAGCCACCTCGTCCGAAAGCGGATCGCCATACAAGCGGTGAGCACCGACCATCGTCAGCTCGCGCAGATAGTCAGCTTCGAGCTTGATGCGGTAGAGCTTGTCATAGCCCCCCAACTTCTTGATCTTTTTCAGTGCCTCCTCTTCAGAGAGCACCACGTTGCCATGCTCGTCGCGGGTAAATTCGTCAAAGAGATCCTGCTCACTGAAGCGCTGTCGATATTCCGCCTCCGTACCGAAGGATTCCGGAATCTCGAAGTTAGGCATGATCGGCGGATTCTCAATGTTGTAAGGGGTTACCTTGTCGGCGATCTCGATCGTGTTTCGCAACGCTTCAGGGATGTCGGCAAAGATTTCGTTCATTTCTGCCGTCGTCTTGAACCATTCTTGCTTTGTGTAACGCATACGGTTGGGATCGTTCAAATCGTTGCCCGTATTCAAACAAATCAAGTGGTCGTGCGCCTCGGCATTCTCCTCTTCCACGAAGTGGACGTCGTTCGTACAAATCAGTTTGATCTGGTGCTTGCGCGCCATTTCGATCAAGACTTGGTTGACCTCCTCCTCCTTCTGGAAGGTTTCACGATTGGCGTTCGGATCGTTGGTCTTGTGTCGCTGAAGCTCCAGATAATAGTCGTCGCCAAACAGCTCTTTATACCACAAGATAGCCTTTTCTGCCGCCTCGACATCTTGTGCCAAGATCTTTCGCGGCACTTCGCCGCCGATGCAGGCGCTACAGCAGATCAAGTCTTCGTGATACTTCTCCAACACCTCGTGGTCGACACGGGGGCGATAATAGAAGCCGTCAGTCCAGCCGACGCTGACCAACTTGATCAGATTGTGATAACCATTCAGATTCTTAGCCAAAAGGATCAAATGCCAACCGCCCTGATCTATTTTAGGATTTTCTTTCTTCGCTAAGCCGCGACGCGCTATGTAGACCTCACACCCGAAGATCGGTTTCACCGTCGGCTTACCCGCCTCTTGCAACGCCTTGTTTTTCTTGTTCGCCACATCGAAGAACTCTTTAATGCCGAACATATTGCCGTGATCAGTCACAGCCATAGCGGGCATACCGTCGGCGGCAGCCTTATCGAAGATTTTGGAAATGGCGCACTGTCCGTCGAGGACGGAATATTGCGTATGCACATGCAAGTGTACGAACGGTTCCATGCGGGTGTTTAGTATAAGTTGAATCGTTAGTGTGGGGGAAATGAATCAGAGTTCCTCTGCATCTTCATGCAACTTCCGTCTGTGACGATACTGTCGCCGCAACAAGAAGTACAGAACCACTATGATCAGGAGTTCGACGCCAATAATTGACCAATATTCCACCATATTTCCTTCGAAATGATAGCGGTCCCAACCATAGACAGACATCACGATCGTGTAGATCAGCAATGCCAAGGGCAGCGTTTGATACTTGTGCCACTTTCTTCTTTTCTGAGCAACCATAACAAAATGCAATTTATAGATTAAAAGTTCTACAGTCGTCAGCGGATTTCTGCTCCTGAGACAGCTGTTCATAAATTTCCACACAGGCGGCGGCATCGAGGGCGGCGTAAGCCATCTGCTTGTCGGTCAAGGTCTCGTTCTCCCAATTTGTGAGGCGTTGACGCTTCGACATCTTTTTTCCTCGCACAATAGCATAGATTTTAGCCAAACTATTGTCTTCAATACCGTATGGTTTGACCCATTGTTGCAGTTCCACGAAACCTTGCGGCGCAAGCTCTTTATCCCACTTGCGTAGGTTAGCAAAGTCATCGTGCAACGAAATACCCACCTTGAGGAGCGAGGGGTCTTCCAAAACTTCGCGCACCGGTCCTAACCCCTTCATCCGACAAAGGCGGAACAGGAAACAGAGGTCTCCCGACGAAAGTTGGACCAATGCTACTTTGTGCACTTCTCCCTTCTTGAAAGCGGGACGTGTCTCCGTGTCGAAGCCGATAATATTGCCGGAGACACGCAAGGCGTGTACCGCCTTGACAGCCTCTGCTGTGGTGCTGATCACCACGATACGGCCCGTATATTCCGCCACGGGGAGGGCGTCCATTTCCTCTTTGGATATTTTACGTTGTATATCCACGTTCTATCGTTCTATTTTTATTTTCCAAACCAAGAGACTCTGACGTCGGTTCATTCCCCGTCGAAAGCCTCGTTATCCTCCTCGTGCCGACCATACAGCAGATCGTGCAGCGGGCGCATTACATTCACCAACTTCTGCCCCCAATAGGTAGCAAAGTGTTCTTGCACCTCCACGAGGGCATTGTTCATATTCACCTCGTTGCGGTCGGCAAAGGCAGCCACGAAATTCTTCAGATCCTGATAGATGTCTGCGAGGTCCTCGGAGATATTCGCCGTCAGGGGTTCGTCGCTGAACTGCATCTCCGGAGTGAAGACCTCCAAATATCCGTCGTCTGCACGCAACTGTTGCCACACCGCGTGCTGCACGCCGTTGTAATCTGCCTCCGACACCGCCTCGGGCAGTTCTTCGATACCCAAGGTCTCTACGTGCGGCAAAAGGGTTGCCTTGACGTAGATCAGAGGCAGGAGCTTAGTCAACCGCTCCAAAAAAGGGCGTCGCTCGATGCCTCCGTTCAGCTGTTCCAAGAAGAGGCAATATTCCGCTGCCACCGTGATAAAATCGATCACAGCCGGAGCATATATCGTTTGTTGTTCGTTTGCCATAGGTTCTATGTCGGATTTTTAGGATCTGTGTACAAATGATGCGCACGGATGTAGTCTAACACCGATGCGGGAAGCCAAGTTTGTGCCGTACGGGTGTCCGCGTCGTTCAATGCCGTCCGAATCTCCGTAGCTGAGATATCAAAAGTCGGGGCGTCGGGCAGCAAATGAATATGCGACTCTGCCGCGGCGCGTCCTGCCCATGCCTCGAACCACGCGGGATGATCGAGCGGATAGCCCGGTCGCGGATACACGGCGAGATCACACATTGCCAAGATCCGCTCCCACTGCCGCCAACCGTCGAACAGCGCCCAGTTGTCGGCGCCGATCACCAGACAGAAGCGATGCTGCGGATATTGCGCGTGCAGCGCCGCCAAGGTGTCGACCGTATAGGAGGGTTGCGGCAATCGGTCTTCTATATCACAAAGCCGCATACCGGGCAGCCCCACTATGGCGAGGCGCAGCATCTCGGCACGGTGTTCATCGGACAAGAGGCTTGCCTTGGGTTTCCAAGGATTCTGCGGAGTGCGAATCCACCACACCTCCTCTACGCAGCGTTGCTGCAAGAGGTAAGCTGCCAAGCTCAGATGTCCGTTGTGTACGGGGTTGAACGAGCCCGAGAATACACCCACCATCATACTTGCCGTCTCAGTTTGGGGCATTCAGGAACTCGCGGATCACGCGCACCACCTCATCCTTGGCTTGCTCCAAATCGTCGTTCACAATGATACGATCGAAGCGATCAGCCAACGAGAGCTCGAACTCGGCGCGTTGCAGGCGCGTTTCAATCACCTCCGGAGCATCGGTAGCACGTCCCGTCAGGCGGGCACGCAGCGCTTCGATGCTTGGCGGCTGAATGAAGACACTCAGCGCACGCGCTCCGTAATATTGCTTGATATTCACGCCACCCTTAACGTCGACGTCGAAGATTACGGTCTTTCCTGCGGCGCTCAGCCGCTCTACTTCACTCTTCAACGTACCGTAGAACTTGTCGGTGTAAACCTCCTCGTATTCCAAGAATTCATCGTTGGCGATGCGGCGACGAAATTCTTCGGCGCTCAAGAAGTAATATTCCTTGCCATCCTGCTCCGTACCGCGCGGAGCACGGCTTGTGCACGAAATGCTGAACGAGAGGTTTTCTACCTGTGTCAACAGATAGTTGATTAGGGTAGACTTGCCGCTGCCCGAAGGAGCGCTGAAGATCACCAATTTGCCTTGACGATCGGTAGGTTGTTGTATCTTTTGAGTCATAAACCTTATAGAGGATGATTAAGCCACATTCAACACTTGTTCCTTGATTTGCTCCAACTCATCCTTCATCTTGACGACAATGCGTTGCAACTCTGCATGGTTGGCCTTGGAACCCAACGTATTGATTTCGCGTCCCATCTCTTGGGCGATGAAACCGAGCTTTTTGCCCTGACCGTTGGAGCCGTGATCCAAAGTCTCGACGAAGTACTTCAAATGATTGTCCAAGCGATGCTTTTCCTCATTGATGTCCAACTTCTCGATGTAGTAGATCAATTCTTGCTCGTATCGGTTCTTATCGTAGTCTACGGGGAGCTTGGTCAGCTGATCGAGCAGACGCTGACGAATGTTCTCGATACGTTCTGCCTCGAACGGTGCCACCGCTTCCAAGAGCTGAGCGATGTTGGCGATCTTCTGCGAGAAGACGCCGTAGAGCATTTCGCCCTCCTGCTTGCGGAAGTCCACCAAGCGTTCTACCGCCTGACGCACTCCCTCCATCACCTGCTCCAACTCGGAGTCGTCCACTACAGGAGCTTCGACCAAGATGGCATCCGGCAGACGCAAAAGCGTCGGAAGGAGTTCGGCATACGAAGGCGTCTCCGCCCCCATCGTTTGAGCCAAGGCGTCGATTTGTTTCTTGTACGCCTCGATCGCCGCAACGTTCAGATGGGGCGTACCGGCTGTCTGGGTAGATTCTACCGTTAAATTAAAGTCTACTTTGCCGCGCTCCAACTTCTGAGAAATCAGCGCACGAATCGGAGCTTCCAAGTCGCGATACTGGGGAGCCACCTTCAAACCAAGATCCAACTGCTTTGAGTTGAGCGATTTAATCTCTATAGTTATTTTTTTAGTAGGCAGTTCGACAACCGCTTTGCCGAAGCCCGTCATAGACTGTATCATGATAATCCTTAAATGTTTTGGGCAAAGATAATGGGATTTTGCAAATTGTAGTCCACGGCTTGTTTCAAAATCTCTTTTAAAAGAATAAATTTGGCTAATCCGCCATCTAACATTACCTTTGCACCATCATTTTTACATTAATCCATGAGTATGGTCACTATTTTAATGATCGAAACTTCGACGCAAGCCTGCTCTGTGGCTCTTAGCGAAGATTTTTCAATCGTTTTCCATAAAGAATCATTTGAAGGTCCCAACCATGCTTCGATCCTTGGCGTTTATGTTCAAGAAGCGATGCAATACGCTCGTGAGCACGAGCTGACGATTGACGCTGTAGCAGTGAGCAGCGGCCCCGGATCGTACACAGGGCTCCGCATCGGTGTGTCGGAGGCCAAGGGCTTATGCTTCGGACTGAAAAAGCCGTTGATCTCCGTCAGCACGCTGCAAGCCATGTGCTGCCACGTCCTGTTTGGCGCCGAGGAGCCGGCAGAGGAGTCCCTGCTCTGCCCCATGATCGACGCTCGTCGCATGGAGGTCTACACGACGCTCTACGATCGCAGTCTGAAGGAGCAACGCCCCATAGCGCCGGTCATCGTGGACGCCGACACTTTCAGAGAGGAATTAGAGCAGCGTCCCATCTACTTCTTCGGCGACGGTGCCGACAAGTGCCGAGAGGTGATCCGTCACCCCAACGCGCACTTCATCGAGGGGGTACGCCCCTTGGCGACCGATATGTTGGCACCCGCGGTCAAAGCCTTCAACGCACAACAGTTTGAGGACGTGGCATACTTCGTACCCTTCTACCTCAAAGAGTTTGTGGCATCGAAGCCGAAAGACCTGTTGAAGTCAATATAAATATCCGAACATGCAAGAATACAATACAACCCAACCCCGCATTAGGATGCCGGAATACGGGCGCAACGTCCAGAAGCTGATTGAATACTGTCTCAGCATCGAAGATCGCGACAAGCGCACCGCCTACGCCCGACAGATCGTAGGCATCATGGCGGATCTCTATCCGGAGATCACGCAGGTGGAGTCTTACGAACGGATCTTGTGGGATCACCTATTCATCCTCTCAGACTTCAAACTCGACGTGGACTGTCCCTACGAGATCATCCAGAAGGAGCATTTGGACAGCAAGCCCGAACGCATCACCTACAAGAATCACCGCATTCGCTCGCGTATGTACGGCAAAGTGGTCGAAGATCTGTTGACTCGTGCCACTCAGTTGGACGATCCGCAGCAGCGCATTCGTCTCTTTGAGCTCTGCGCCAACCAGATGAAACGAACATTCCACGAGACAAACAAAGAGGCAGAAGAATTTGACGACAAGATCATTCAAGATGTCCTGCAATACACCGAGGGAAAATTCAAGGATGAGATTTATCAAGTCTTCCTCTACGGTGTTTCGGACTTGATGACCAACACACAATACACCGCTACGACCGAGAGTTCGACGGCGGGCAAGAAAAAGAAGAAAAAGAAAAAGGCGTCCTGATCAGGGCGCCTTTTTTGTGGGTCTATTGATTAAAGAGAAAGTGAGGCTTATACGTTAGCCTCCGGATGATCTAAGCGCTCATAGATAGAGTGCTGCGACTTAAATTCGGGCACAATCTGCTTCATAGCAGCTACCAAGGTCATATCGTCGACACTCTGCTGTGCTGCAGCAACGAGCTTTCCGATTTCGACGTTGGCCTCCAGATAATCGTATTGGCGCACCTTGGCGATCTTGATCTTCTGATGGAACGTGGGGAGGGTCTGCTCCTCGTCGTTCAAAACCTCCTCATAAAGTTTCTCACCGTCACGGAGTCCCGTGTACTTGATTTCTACATTGGTGGCACCGCTGAGCTTGATCATACGCTTGGCGAGGTCGGCAATGCGCACCGGCTTACCCATATCGAAGACGAAGATCTCGCCGCCGTTGCCCATCGTACCCGCCTCAAGGACAAGCTTGCAGGCTTCGGGGATCAGCATGAAGAAACGAATGATGTTGGGGTGTGTCACCGTGATCGGTCCTCCGGCAGCAATCTGCTTCTCAAAGAGGGGAATAACCGAACCATTGGAACCGAGGACGTTGCCGAATCGGGTGGTGACAAATTGCGTTACGCCCTGCACCTTACCCGCCTTGATTGCGCTATCGAGGCTCTGTACATAAATCTCGCAGATACGTTTGGAGCACCCCATGACGTTGGTGGGGTTCACCGCCTTGTCGGTAGAGATCATGACGAATTTCTTAGCGCCATACTTCACGGCAGCGTCAGCGATGATACGAGTACCCTCGACGTTGTTGACGATGCTCTCGACGGGGTTGTCCTCCATCATAGGCACATGCTTGTAGGCTGCAGCGTGGAATACGTAGTCCGGACGATGGCGGCTGAAGATCTCCTCCATACGGTGAGCGTTAGAGATGTCGGCAATCAGTGTCGGCGCCGTAATTTCGGGCCAACGCTCCTTCATCATCAAACGGATGTCGTGGAGAGGCGTCTCAGCTTGATCTACCAAGATCAATTCTGCCGGGGCGAAGGGGGCGATCTGACGTACCATCTCGCTACCGATAGATCCGGCGGCACCGGTGATCAAGATCTTCTTGCCTTGCAGGAGGTTGCCCACCGCTACCATGTCAATTTCAATTCTTTCGCGCGGAAGTAGATCCTCGACGTCCACCTGATGCAGCGATTTATACCCCAAGTCCTCGTGCTGTCCGTATTCGCGTGCCGGAGGGGTCATATAGATATGAATGCCGGCTTCGATGAGGCGATTGATCATAGTGTCGTTCTCGCGGAGACGATCGTTCTTCTGCGGCGAGACCATCAAGATGGTAGCACCCTTCTGCTTCATGTGTGCCACAACATATTCGTCGTTGTTGTAGACTTCAATGCCAGCCAACTTTTTGTGTTCAATAAATTCGTTGTCCGAGATGAAGCCCACCACCTTGTAGGGCGAACTACTGTTCTCAATGCTCTGCATCAGGGTTACACCTCCGTGCTTCACGCCGTAGATAAAGACCTTCTGGCGACCGTCGGGGCGAATGGTGGTTTCAAACAGATACTTCACCAAAATACGCTCTGCCCACAGCATGGCCAAGATAATGACCGCCAAGCCGATGACGTCGGAGAGCGGCACACGGATCAACTTGTTCAGCAGATAGTATTGCACCGGCAGGAGCAATACGGTGCTCACGCCGACGGCATACAAGAGACGCTGCAAGTCTACGAAGGTAGAATAACGTATGATGCCGGAATAGGTATGGAAGAGTCGGAAACCGACCATATAGACCAACAAGTAGGCGATCAGCAACAACACTAAGTGTGTGCCTGATGCAAAGGTCGCGATGACGCCGTTGGCAGCCATCAAGACCATCAGTGTGGCAAACAGCACAATTAAGCTATCCGCGAAGACCACCGTCCAATAGGGGATGGTTCGACGGGTAAAATACCATGACAACAGATTTGAAAAAGGACTTTTCATCAAATTCTCTTCATTAAGAATGCTCACTTCACTAAGACAGTCGTGATCATCAAAATATTATTACTCCAACAAGACTTCTCGTCGTATTGCTTACAAATGTATTCACAAGTGATCCAAATAAATGCGCAATATGCATTGCACCATGCGTCATAGCCATAGGCGAAAAGACAGCGCAAAGCTACTTATTATTATCCACCACAGCAAAAAATATTCATGCACGAAGCCGG
>CAZGZL010000010.1:0-36163 GCA_964530595.1 uncultured Prevotellaceae bacterium
AGCGCTTGCTTCCGACGGGAGTTCTGTTTTTGATTGTGGCTATCCTTCATGCTATCGGATAGCCATCGTTTTTATCAAAGGTTGTTCACTGCCTTAGCCTATCAACACCAAAACTTGTGCCGAGAGGACGCGGAGGAACATGGAGAGCGGGTAGACGGTAGAATAGGCTACGCTGGCCTGATCGTTGCCGCAAATACCGTTGCTGTATGCCAGAGCCGGCGGATCGGTCATGGCGCCCGAAATCATACCTGCGATTGTGAAGTAGCTGAGTTTGCAGACCAGACGGGCGATGATGCCGATGAGGAGACACGGAATGACGGTGATCAAGAAGCCGTAGAGCACCCACCAATAGCCGCCGCCCAAGATGGTCTCCACGAAGCCGACACCGGCGCCGAGACCGACAGCTGCCATGAACATACAGATACCAATCTGACGCATCAACATATTGGCAGACGAGGTAGTATAGGTAATCAGCTTCAGTTGCGGACCGAACTTAGAGATGAGGATCGAAACGATCAGCGGACCGCCAGCCAAGCCTAACTTGACGGGTACAGGCATACCGGGGAAGAAGATCGGCAGCGAGCCGAGCAATACGCCGAGGGCGATACCCAAGAAGATAGCCATCAAGTTCGGTTCGTCGAGTTTCTTCACCGAGTCGCCGACCATCTCCTGAATCTTGCGGACGCTCTGTTCCTTGCCGACCACCGTCAGACGGTCGCCGATTTGGAGCAACAAATGCGGATGAGCCACGAGATCCACGCCATTACGTTTCACGCGAGTAATAGCGACGTTGAACGTCTGGCGCAAGGCGAGATCGCCCAATCGCTTACCGTTCAGCGAGGGGGTAGTCACGACTACACGTTCGCAAACGAGGTCGTTGCTCTGGAGCGCGTTCCACTGTTCCATATTCATGCCTTCTACTTCGTGACCGATCAAAACCTTCAATGCCTCGGCATCTTCGGGCTCTGCCACGAGGAAGAGCTGATCGCCCATCTGGAGCGTTGTCTGGTCGTTGACCAATTCGATATCTTGCGTCTTGCGGTGCAGGATGCGCGAAACTACGCTCTTGCGACCCGACAACTGCTGCACCTCGGCGATGCTCTTGCCGCACACGGCGTCGTTGCCGACTTCGATTGTCAAGGCGCGTACCTGTGTGGTATTGCGGCGGTTGTTGGCCTGATAGATGCTTTGCTCCGTCTTGAAGTTGATTTTGAAGATTACTTTGATCAAGATGATGCAAAGGATGATGCCGACGACACCGAGCGGATATGCCACGGCATAACCCTGCGCGAAGTGTGCGTTGTTGGCACCGGCGTGCATATCAGAGTAGGCCTGCTGTGCAGCACCGAGACCGGGGGTATTCGTGACGGCACCATAGAGAACGCCGATCATGCTGAAGATATCCTCGCCGGTGATGAGATGAATCGCATAGCACATGACGCCACCCAAGAGAATCAATCCCGTAGCCAAAAGGTTGAGCGAAACGCCGCCTTTGCGGAACGAAGAGAAGAATCCGGGTCCCACCTGAATACCGATGGAATAGATGAAGAGGATAAGTCCGAATTCCTTGACGAAGTGGCTTGTCGTCGGATCGAGCACCAGTCCGAAGTGGCTTGCTACGATACCTGCAAAAAGAATCCATGTGGTGCCTAACGAAACGCCGCAAATCTTAATGCGACTACATAACAGACCGACAGCAATGGTCAGGGCGACCAAAAGCACCGAATGCGCAACACCGGGCTGTGTAAAGAGATTGATGAACCAATCCATGTTGTGGAATTTGAATGACTAAATGATTATGGTTAGAAATATAAAATTCTTGAGTCGAGGAGAGACGCCCTCTCCGTTTAGCGGCGCAAATGTATAAATATTCATGCTGATAACGTGGGGCGCTTCCGAAATCTCGTTCATTTAGAGGTCGTTGTTTCCTTTTTCAGTGAAAGTTGTAATCTCTGCCTATCTAAGTCAACGGCTAAAACGCGCACCTCTACTTGTTGATGTAGCGACACCACTTCAGCGGGCGACTTGACGTAATGATCTGCCATTTGCGAGACGTGCACCAATCCCTTGGTGTGTACGCCGACGTCCACAAAGCAACCGAAGTCGGTGATGTTCGTGATGATGCCGGGCAGCAGCATGCCGGGACGGAGGTCTTCGAGTTCGTGCACCGTGGGGTCGAATTCGAAGCTGTTGAGGCTTTTGCGCGGATCGCGTCCGGGCTTATCCAATTCGCTGAGGATGTCGCGTAGCGTCGGCATCCCCACCTCGTCTGACACATATCGTGAGAGTTGAATCTGTCGGCGTAGTTCTGCCTTTTGGAGTAGGTCGGAGACGGAGCAATGCAGGTCGGTCGCCATCCGCTCTACCAATGCATAACGTTCGGGGTGGACGGCGGAATTATCCAACGGATTTTTCCCTCCGGGAATGCGGAGGAAGCCAGCCGATTGCTCAAAGGCTTTTTCTCCCATGCGGGGCACCTTCATCAGCTCGCGGCGTGACGCGAAAGCGCCGTGTTCGGCGCGATAGTTAACGATGTTCTGTGCCAACAGCGGTCCCAAGCCGGAGATGTAGGTCAGCAGATGACGACTGGCGGTGTTCACATTGACTCCGACTAAGTTGACGCAGTGTTCCACGGTCTGATCCAACTGCTTTTTCAACAACGGTTGGTTGACGTCGTATTGATACTGTCCGACACCGATGGACTTCGGATCGATCTTGACCAACTCAGCCAACGGATCCATCAGACGGCGTCCGATAGAGACGGCGCCGCGGACAGTGACATCCTGATCGGGAAACTCCTCGCGAGCTACCTTCGAGGCAGAGTAAATGCTGGCGCCATCTTCGCTGACGCTGAAAACCTCCACGCCGGGCAGTTGCAGATCGCGCACAAAGCGCTCTGTCTCGCGTCCTGCCGTACCGTTGCCAATCGAGATGGCCTCTACTTGATATTGGCGCACCAATAGTCGTACACGTTCGGCGGCGCGGGCTGTATCGTTTTTGGGCGGGTGGGGGAAGATTGCTTCGTGGTGCAGTAGGTTTCCCTCGGCGTCCAAGCAGACCACCTTGCAACCGGTGCGGAAACCCGGATCGATCGCCATGACCCGCTTTTGTCCCAATGGGGCAGCCAAGAGGAGCTGTTGCAAATTGTCGGCAAAGATACGGATGGCTGCTTCGTCGGCTTTCTCTTTAGCCGAGGCGGCAAATTCCGACTCGATGGCGGGTTTGAGTAGGCGTTTATAGCCATCGCACACCGCTTCGGTCAGATAGGGCGCTGCGGGGCTCTTGCCGCGGACAAATTGCTGCGTCAAGCGCTCTACACACCGCCCATCGTCGCCCGAAATGCTCACTTTGAGCAGTCCCTCAGATTCGGCGCGGCGGATCGCTAACAGTCGATGTGAGGGGCAACGCTTCAGCGGCTGCGAGAAGTCGAAGTAGTCGCGATATTTCTGCGCCTCGGACTCTTTGCCCTTCACGACATGGGCGGTAAGTACCGCTTCACGTGCAAAGTTGTGTCGCACCGCGCTGCGAGCACGTTCGTCTTCCGATACCATCTCAGCCACAATGTCGCAGGCGCCTTTCAGAGCTTCGTCTGCCGTCGCCACCCCTTTGGCGGGGTTGACAAATGTGCGCGCTTTGCCCTCCGGTGTTTGGGGCGTCTGCATCAGCAGGAAGAGTGCCAAGGGTTCTAACCCTTTTTCGCGCGCAACCTCGGCGCGTGTTCGGCGCTTGGGTTTATAGGGACAATAGAGGTCTTCGAGGGAAGTGGCGTCTTGACACTCCTCGATGCGTTGCCGCAGTTCGGGAGTGAGCTTGCCCAATTCCTCGATCGTGTTGAGTATTGTCGCGCGTCGTTTTTCTAACTCGGTGAGCTTGTCCAAAGCGTCGTCGAGGGCAGCGATCTTCACCTCGTCCATGCCTCCCGTCAGCTCCTTGCGATAGCGGGCTATGAAGGGGATGGTGCAGCCCTCGCCCAACAACTTGAGGGTGTTGGCGATGTGTGCTACCTGTAGTTCGGGGAATTGTTGCGCGATGCGGGCGGGAAATTGCTGTGGGATCTCCATAGACCTTATTGCTTATCGTTGAGGAATGATACCAAAGCGCGTACCGCCTTGCCTCGGTGACTGATGGCGTTCTTATCGCTCATTGACATCTCTGCAAACGTGACCTCATGACCCTCCGGTGCAAAGACCGGATCGTAGCCGAAGCCTTCGCAACCGCTGCGCTCTGTCGTGATTCGTCCGCGGCAGATTCCTTCGAAGTCGAATCGTTCACCATCCATCAGTAGGACGATGACGGTGCGAAATTGTGCCGTGCGGTCGCTGACGTTCTTCATGTTGTTCAGGAGCTTGTTGATATTGGCCTCCGAGTCGTGTCCGTCGGTGGCATAGCGAGCCGAACGCACCCCCGGATCCATGCCCAAGGCGCGCACTTCGAGTCCGGAGTCATCGGCGAAGCAATCGTAACCATAGCGCACTTTGACAAATTCCGCTTTTTGCAGTGCATTGCCGGCGAAGGTGTCGGAGGTCTCCGGGATCTCCTCGGTACATCCGATGTCTGCCAACGATAATATTTCATAACGGGATGCCACTTCATCTCCACCGGCAGCCAAAAGTGCTTGCACCTCTTCTATCTTGTGTGCGTTGTTGGTGGCAAAAACAAGTTTCTTCTTCATCGTTCTATTTGTTGGGCAACAGCAAGGTTTTTGCTCTGCTAATATTCTTCTTTTCATCCGGAGCACGTTTAGGTGGTGTCCGTTTTACGGGCGGCGAAGATAGCGAAAAAATTGGGTCATAACAAATCCGTTTTTTGATTTTTCGGAGCTCCCGCACAAATTAAGAGCATCGGAACGGGCAAAATTTGTGTGTGAAGCTTAAAGAGATTATCTTCGCGGGAAATGAATACGAATAACGATTGGAAATCCATGCTCGCCGGGCATTTCGCTGACGAGCTGAAAGAGGCAGCCGCCGAAGCCGCCTCTACTGCCGCGGAGTCCGAAAAAAACGCCGGGACAACATCGCCCGCCCCTCGTCGCGGCACCCTAAGGGTAGAATTGGACAAACACGGGCGCAAAGGTAAACCTGTCACCCTCGTCACCGAATTTCAGGGGGATGAGGCTGAGTTGGCGCGCCTGACCAAACTGTTGCAAAGCCGCATCGGAGCGGGTGGATCACATTGCTTCAATAGCGAAGATCCCTACGACGGTCAGATCCTGATTCAGGGCGACTGCCGTTCCAAGGTGGCGGCATTGCTGCAACAAGAGGGCTACAAGGTGCGCCTCATCAACTAAACCGATTTTTCTATGCTCTACGTCTATCGCGCCTCTGCCGGTTCGGGCAAGACCCATCTGCTCACCGGATTCTTTCTTCGCCTCTTGTTTCGCCGCGACTTGGCGACGCCGGAGGTAGGGCGTGCAGCTCTCTTCGACGAGATTTTGGCGGTGACATTCACCAACAAAGCTACGGCGGAGATGAAGAGCCGCATCATCGAGGAACTGGAACTCCTCAGCCGCGCCCCGCGCCAATCCGACTATTATGCAGACCTGAACCCCGGTGACGCAGAGCCCGTCGAGAGCATACGTCGGCAAGCCGCTTCGATCTTGACGCGCATACTGAATGACTATTCGGACTTTAACATCAGCACCATCGACAGCTTTTTCCAGAAGATTGTTCGCTCCTTTGCCCGCGAATTGAATTTGCAAGGCAGTTACGAGATCGAGCTGAACTCCGATCGTGTCCTTGAGGCTGCGGTCAATGCCTTCATCGACGATTTGAACCGTCAGACCGATCGGGATCTCTTCGAATGGATGCTCGACTTCTCGCGCGACCGCATCAGCGATGGCGATTCATGGAACTTCAAGCAAGAACTCCTCAAGATGTCTAAGGTGCTGATCACCGAAGAATATCGTGGGTATAGCGAACACATCGAACACTTCACCGCCGACAAGAAAGTGCTCCGCAACTATGTCGACAAGATGAAGCGCATGGTGCGTGACTTCAAGACCACGCTGCGCCAGACCGGCGAAGACGGCCTCATGCTCTTGAGCCGCTATGGGCTTTCGGTAAGCGACTTCAACGGCAGCGAAAAAGCGAGCTTCATGCGGTGCCTTCTCGTGTGGAATCAAGGCGATATCAGCGAGCCTACGGATAAGTTCTATAAGGCAGCAGAAGATCCCTCGACGTGGTTTGCCAAGTCAAGCTCCTACTATAACTCGTTGTCGTCAGAGGCTGAATCCGCACTCTCGGCGTTCATGCAGCAAGTGGTACGCCTGTTCAAACAGGATTATCGGCACTACATGACAGCTCAGAGCATCCTCTCAAACATTTATCAGTTGGGAATCTTGGCGGATATAGATCGCAAGGTGCGGGAATATTGCGCAGACCAGTGCGTGATGTTGCTCTCGAATACGACCGAATTGTTGAACCGACTGATTGGCACCTCCGATGCTCCTTTTATCTACGAGAAAGTGGGGGCGCACATTCGCCACTTCATGATCGACGAATTTCAAGACACCTCCGGGATGCAGTGGAGCAATTTCAAGCCACTGCTCAGCGAGTCTATTGCCGAGGGACAACACAACTTGATCGTGGGGGATGTCAAGCAGAGTATCTACCGTTGGCGTGGTTCCGATTGGGGGTTGCTCCACTCAGGCTTGGATCATTACGAGAGCGCTCAACGGTACGACGACAGCACTACGCTGCGCACAAATTGGCGCTCGGCGGCAGAGGTGATCCGCTTCAATAACGAATTTTTCGAGGCTGCGGCAGGGATGTTGCAATCGGTCTACAATAGCGCGAGTCAGACGCCGACGGATGTCTTCACGCGGATCTATGCAGATGTGGCGCAGGCTGTGCCGAAGCATAAGCCTCAGAACGGCGTCGGACGGGTGCAGGTGGAGTTTATCGACGGCCCCAAAACGTCGGATAAGAAAGCCGCTGCCATAGAGCGTCTGCCTCAAGTCGTCATCGAGTTGCAGCAACACGGTTACGAGCCTAAGGACATCGCTATCTTATGCCGCACCAATGAGGTATGTACCCTCTCTGTGCAGGTGCTGCTGCAATATAAAGTCGATCATCCCGACTGCCCGTACAGCATGGAGGTGATCTCGGACGAGGCACTGCACCTCGCTACCCGTCCGGTGGTGCAAGCCTTAGTGAGCCTCTTACGCAGCTTGCAGAAACCGGCGTCTGCGACGTTGCGCGCCATCGCCGTGAGCAATTTAGGGCAAGCTTGTGGCAGCTCGATGCCGGAGGCGTTACGCGCTTATTTTGCCGATCCTACATTGCCGATGCGTTTGCAGCAGATCGCCAACCGCCCTCTCTACGAGATGGTCGAGGAATTGATCGGAATACTTCCCGCCGCGGTACTCCGTAGGGAGGAGGCATTCTTACAAGCGTTCAGAGATACGGTGTTGGAATTTATTAACGGCAGAACTACCGACCTCACCGCTTTCTTGCAGTGGTGGGATGAGAATGGTGATAAGCGTTGCATCTCGACTCCGTCGGAGCAAAACGCGATACGGGTGATGACGATCCATCAATCCAAAGGCTTGGGTATGCCGGCGGTGGTCATTCCTTACGCATCGTGGGCGATGGATCTCCCTTCGAAGCCTCCGCTGTTGTGGTGCGAGCCGCAAGATCCGTTGTTCGCCGAGGAGCATTGTGTGCTCCCGATACGTGCGGGCAAAGCGATGCCGAAGTCTATTTTCAATCGGGAATACGAGGAGGAACGTCTGCGTTGCATGATTGATGACCTCAATACGGCTTACGTAGCCCTGACTCGTGCTAAAGAGGCGCTGTTTGTCTTGGCGCCCACACCGGCTAAGAAAGCGGATGGCACCGCCTTAGAGCGACTGTTAGCCAACTTTGTCGGCGTCTCAAGCGGGACGGTGACGCGCGGCGAATGGGTGCGCCCTGAAACGCCGCCCCTCTCCACCCAAATGCCGGCGTCCGCCACGGAAATCCCGGCAGAACAGCCCACAACAGAGACTCCTCACACTGATGCCCCCACGATGCGGCGCTTGCCTCGTCTCAGCTTGAAGCAGAGCCGTTATGTGCAGGACGACGTGAAGGTGCAGCGAGGCAATGCCATCCATGCCGCCCTCTCAGCGATACGCGACTGTCACGACGTGGAGGCTCGTCTCTCCGCCCTCTATGCGCGTGGTGAGATTGATGCCAAGGTGATCTCGCTCGACGAGATGCAAGCCAAGGTGCGCCACTTGATCAGCTTGCCGCAGACCTCGGCTTGGTTTGCCGATGGCTTGACGGTGCTCAACGAGCAGACGCTATTGGCTCGCGGCGACGTGATGAAACGTCCCGACCGAATGGTACTTTATCCCGACGGACGCGCCGTCGTCATAGATTATAAGACGGGACAGCCGCACAAGGGCTACCCGGCGCAGGTGCGTAGCTATATGCGCCTGTTGCGTCAGATGGGGTATCGTAAAGTGGAGGGGTATCTATGGTATATAGAAAGCGACCGGATTGATCCGGTCGCCTAAGGTGAGAGGTACTTATTTGATCTCTTGTAACAGAAGTTCTTGTAGTCGGCTTGTCGACAGGTTGCGGTGGAGCTTTCCGCGATAAGCGAGGGTGATACCGCCGGTCTCTTCGGAGACGACGATGACTTTGGCATCGATCACCTCACTCAGACCTACGGCAGAGCGGTGGCGCAGACCACAACTCTTGGGGATTCGTGGATCATGCGATACCGGCAGAATGCAGCCGGCGGCGGTGATGCGATCGCCCGAAACAATCATGGCACCGTCGTGCAACGGACTGTTTTTGAAGAAAATATTCTCGATGAGCCGTGTGGAGACCAAGGCGTCGATGCGTTCTCCGGTGGCGACATATCGGCTCAAGTCGTCCAACTGTTTGACGGCGATGAGGGCGCCAACTTTCTCTTCCGACATATTTTTGCACGCTAAGACAATGCGGTCGATGGTTCGGTGCTCATCCTCGTCTTTCACCTCGTCTTTGTCAAAGAAGCGAAGCACCGAATGCCACTGCTTGCGCGAACCGACGCGAATCAGCATGTGGCGAATCTCCTCTTGGAAGATAATGACTAATGCCACCGCACCGACGCTAAACACGCGATCCATGATCGACCCCAACAAGCGCATACGGAATACTTGCGACACGAGAATCCAAAACAGAATCAGTGACAGAATGCCGGTAAATATGTTGATCGTTCCGCTCTGCTTCATCATCTTATAGAGGTAGAAAAGCAGCGCCGCAACGACTAAGATGTCGATTAAATCTTTAATGCCAAAGTCCCACACGTTTCTTATGTATTAGTATTGATGGATGTGCTCCCAAATCTTCAGTGCCTCTACCGCCGCACGAACGTCATGCACGCGCAGGATGTGCGCCCCCGCTTGCAGCGCCAAGGTGTTGAGCACGGTCGTCCCGTTGAGCGCCTCGTCCGCTGTGCCGCCGAGGAGTCGATAGATCATGCTCTTGCGCGAGATGCCCACCAAGAGGGGGTAGCCCAAGGCAATCAGTTTCGGCAGGGCGGCAAAAAGCTCATAGTTCTGTTCCAATGTCTTGGCGAATCCGTAGCCGGGGTCGAGGATGATCTCTGTGGCTCCTAATGCGCGTAACGAGGCAATGCGCTCGATGAAGAAGTCGCGGACTTCGCCCACCAAGTCTCGGTAGTCGGTCAGTGACTGCATGGTCTTAGGGGTGCCCCGCATATGCATCAAGATGTAGGGAACGTTCAGCTCAGCAACTGTACGGAACATCTCCGGGTCTAAAGTGCCTCCGCTGACGTCGTTGATGATGTCGACACCAAATTCGGTGACGCACCGACGCGCGACGTCGGCACGGAAGGTATCGACTGAAATCAGAGCGTCGGGCGCCGCCTCTTGCACGAGGGGCAACGCTTCGGCAAGGCGCGCCATCTCCTCGTCCGCCGAAACCTCGGCAGCATCGGGGCGTGTGGAGTATGCCCCCACGTCGATCATCGTTCCGCCCTCGGCGACGATCTGTCGAGCACGTGTTACGATGGCTTGTTCACCGCGGCAGCGGGAAGCAGCGTAGAAGGAGTCCGGAGTGACGTTGAGAATCCCCATTACGCGGGGACGTTGCAAAAGTTCTTGGGTTGTGATATGATGCTTCATTGTGACGATTCGCTATCTTTGGTTGGCAAAGTAACGGCAAAAAACGATGAAAAGCAAGCCTTTAGATTCTGATTTTGCAGAGAATGCGTCACCTTTGTTATCAAAAGGTTTACCTTTACCGCAAAATGAGACATCCAAGGCGCTTCACGCCTCATGGAGATTGTTTTATCGGATCAAAATTTACCGCTATGATCGAACTTTTCAAAGCCATGACAACGATGCAGCAGATCTATTGGATTGCTGCGATTCTTTCGTCCGTAATTTTTGTGATTCAAGCCATCAGCACTTTTTTAGGCTTCGACAGCGATAGCGATTTCAGCGGCGGCGACGTCAACTTCGACGCCGACGGCTTCAGCCTGATTTCGGTCAAGACGGTGGTTTGTTTTGTCTTGGGCTTCGGTTGGACGGGAGTCTTGTTCGCCGATCAGATTGCCGACCCGTTGTGGCTCGGTTTGTTGGCTTCGGGCGTGGGGGTACTCTTCATGCTGCTCATTGCCCTCTTGCTGCGTCAGATGATGCGCCTCTCGCACGACAATTCCTTTCACACCACAATGGCGGTGGGCAAAATCGCCGAAGTCTATTTGCACATTCCAGCGGAGAGAGCCGACAGCGGTAAGGTGATGGTGAGCGTCGATGGTTCTATGCACGAACTCTCCGCTATGACGTCGGGTACCGAATCATTCCCGACAGGAGCGCGTGTGCGCATCGTGGGCACGATCGACGAAGAGACCGTCTTGGTCGAAGCAATAACAGATAACCCTTAAAATTGTTATATTATGGAAGGAGGAATCTCCCTGATCTTTATCATCATCGTGGTAGCGATCGTGCTCGTCGCGGCGCTCCTCAATCGTTATCGCCGATGTCCGTCCGACAAAATCCTTGTGATTTACGGTCGTACCGTTGGCAAAGGTTCTGCAAAGTGTATTCATGGAGGCGGCGCTTTCGTCTGGCCGATCTTACAGGATTATGCTTATCTCAATTTGACGCCGATCTCTATCGAAGCCAATTTGACCAGCGCTTTGAGCCGACAGAACATTCGCGTGGACGTGCCTTGTCGCTTCACCGTCGGCATTTCTACCGAGGCAGACTCAATGAACAACGCCGCTGAGCGCTTGCTTGGTCAGTCGGCATCGGACATTCAGGATATGGCGCGTGACATCCTCTTCGGTCAGCTCCGTTTGGTCATCGCATCGATGAGCATCGAGGAATTGAACCAAGACCGCGATAAGTTCCAAGATAGCATCAAGAAGAACGTCGAAATAGAGCTGAAGAAGATCGGCTTGAAGCTAATCAACGTGAATATTACCGATATCAAAGATGAGTCGGGATATATTGAGGCCTTGGGTAAAGAAGCGGCAGCAAAGGCCATTAACGAAGCCAAGGTGAGCGTAGCGGAGCAGGAAAAGATCGGTGAGATCGGCAAAGCTGAGGCTCTCAAGGAGGCGCGCATCCGAACTTCAGAGGCGAATGCACAAGCCATTCAAGGTGAAAATAACGCCAAGGTGGAGATCGCCAATTCGGACGCTTCGCGTCGCGAGAAGGAAGCCGAGGCGCAACGTCGTGCCGTAGCTGCAGAGAAGGTGGCACAAGCCAAGGCGCTCGAAGAGGCTTATGCCGCCGAGAAGGAGGCAGAGCTGGCACGCGCTGAACGCGAACGTTCCACGCAACAGGCTAACATCATCGTGCCTCAAGAGGTGGAAAAACGTCGCAAGATCATCGAAGCGGAGGCGGAAGCTGAACAGAAACGTGTGAATGCCAAGGGCGAAGCTGACGCGATCTTTGCTCGTATGGAGGCTGAGGCAAAAGGTCTCTATGAGGTCTTGACCAAGCAGGCTGAAGGCTACGACCGCATGATTCAAGCCGCCGGAGGCGATGCGACGAAGGCTTACACCCTTTTGCTGTTGGAGAAGCTGCCGGAGTTGGTGAAGACGCAGGTCGAAGCCATCAAGGGCATCAACATCGACAAGGTAACGGTGTGGGACAACGGCGGAGGCGCCGATGGCAAGGGCTCGACTGCCAACTTCCTCAGTGGATTGATGAAGTCCGTCCCCCCGCTCAGCGAGCTCTTCGAACAAGCTGGAATGAACCTGCCCGAATATTTAGGCAAGAAAAATGCTCCCGACACCGACGCTCCACAAGCTCAAGAGGTCTCAGAACAGAAGTAAGCCACCTCACGCTTGTGGCGAGACCATATGATTCCCCTTGGGAGTCCGTAGCATAACGCTACGGCTCCCAAGGGGAATTGTTTGATCCGGAGACTTCATGGGGTGCCGCGCGGGCACAAGATGGTAGTAAAGAAGTTGCGCACGAGGTGCAGGCGATGCCGATGTTTGTCGTGCACGTGTCGTTGCATTCATCAGACAATAAAAAAAGCGAGATCAAGATGATCTCGCTTGGATTGGTTTGGAATAGATTCCGTCTGGATCTTTAATAAAATCCCTAAAAATGTGGGCGCTGAGGGATTCGAACCCCCGACCCTCTGCTTGTAAGGCAGACGCTCTGAACCAGCTGAGCTAAGCGCCCTTCATTCTTGTTTCAGAATTGCGCTGCAAAGATACGGCCTTTTTCGTTCGCTCCAAACATTTCTGTGGATTTTTTGCGAAAAAAGCGTTTTTTTGTGCCTCTCTCCTTGAATAGAGGGCAAGAAACGACAGAAAAGAACAAAAAAATCCCGATCTCGTACATCTCGAGGGTGTAGGAGATCGGGAATAGCAGGTTGATTAGTCACGTCTGCGACCGTTGACGAAAATCATGATGTAGTAGAGCAAGGTGATCAACGAACTCAGCGCCGCCACAACGTAGGTGTATGCCGCGGCACGCAGGGCGCTCTCTGCATCGTCGTGCTCGGAAGCGTTGGTCAGTCCCGTGCGATTCAGCCATGCCAAGGCGCGTCGGCTCGCGTCGATCTCCACCGGCAGGGTGATGAGGCTGAACAACGTCGTGAGAGCGAAGAGCACAATGCCGAACCCTAAGATCTGTGGAAAGATAGCGATCGTGATGATGCCAATGAAGAGAACCACCTGCACAATGTTACCGGCGAAAGAGACCACCGGCACCAAGGCAGAACGGAGCTTCAACGGCGCGTACGCAGTGGCGTGCTGTATCGCGTGACCACATTCGTGCGCGGCGACGGCTGCGGCAGCGACGCTGTTGTTGTGATACACCGCTTCGCTCAAGTTGACAGTCTCGGTGGTAGGATTGTAGTGATCCGTTAGTTGTCCGGGGATGCAGGTGACGTGCACATGGTCGAGACCATTCTCGCGCAGCATCTTCTCGGCGATCTCTTTGCCCGTCAGTCGGAAAGGCACTTTGGAATAGCGGTCGAACTTGCTTTTGACGTTACTTTGTGCCCAATAGCCCAACAGAGCGATGAGTAGGATGAGGATGTAATATAGATTCATGAGTATCTGTGTTTAGAGATCGAAAATCGTTATTTTTCAACTTCGGCTGCCGAAGGGTTCGTCTCTTGGGTTTCGGCGGCGGACTCAACCTCCGTGGCTTCTACCTCTACGGTGTCGGGCTCAACTGCCTTGTTGCGGGTATTCGATGAGAACAGAGCCATCAAAACACCGACCAGCGAGAGAATGCCGTGACCGACAAGGCACCATCCCACGAATGAGATCAGTGTTTCGGGCAGGGCGAAGGGATCCCACACCGTGATGACGCCGGCGATGATGGCTAACACCGGGTAGAGGTAATGGTACCATCGGAGACCAAAACCTTGTCGACGCATGATGAGAAAGTGATTCAGCTGTTGCAGTCCCACCAAGAAGAGCAGTAGCCCCAACAGGACGAAGAAGACAGCCGCCAACGCCTGATTGAATAGGATGAGCAGGACGCCGCACACCGCAGCCAATAGTGAGGCGAACGGCAGGGGCTGATGCTCCAACAACGCCTTGATAATCGGGATCAAGCCGAGCAGCGTCAGATAAATGCCGCAGAACAGCAGTACCCAGTGCATGATTTGATCGCTATACGTGATCATCAGTGCGCCGAGGACGATGGAGAGAAAACTCCACACGATAGGGGAAACAACAACCCCAAAAGTTCTTTTTTTCATATGAAATAGATATGTTACGATGCTTGTTTGATATGTTTTTGGAGATTCTTTCGCCTCCTCGTTGAGAGACGTGAGGTTACTCTTGTAGTTGGGTGATCAGCTCTTGCCACGAGTGGATAGCGCCGTGCGGCATTGCCTCCCAAGTGCCGAAGCTCTGCAAATCGCTTGCAGACTCTATCGTCACACGCTCTTCGTCGATCTGTGCACGTTCTAACCCGAAAACTTGGGCAAAGAATTCGTACACAGCGGCGCGTTTGTTGGGACCGAAGTCGTGCCGTTCCTCCGGCAGATGGGTATGGTGTAGGCGATCGGCGGCACCGTAGAAACCGTAGATGCGTTGCAAATAGGGGAGTTCTTGCGATGGCACGGTGCGCGTCCAGTCCCCTCCATCCGATACGAAGCCCAACGGACGCGGAGCGAACAGTGCGGCATACTCGGCGTTACACGTCCCGCCGCCGCATAGCGCCGTTCCCATGCCGCTCTCGCAGGGACACCCGCCGTCAAAGTGTGCGCAGAAGCTTACCACCGGACAGGCGGCTGTAAAGCGATCGTCCAAGAGTGTCAACATCACGCAATGCGTGCCGCCGCCCGATCCGCCATTCACCGCCACGCGTGTCGTGTCGACGTCGCCTCTCCGGCGCATCCATTCCGTGATGAGCAAGCCGTTCATCAGTTGCAATGGCTGCGCTATGGCGTGCTCGTGAGCCGGCTTGCCCACTTGCAGTTCCGATTCGCCCCAGCCGAACAAATCCCACCCGACGACGATTGCTCCCATCCGCGCCAACGTTGCCATACGTTTTTGCAGATCGGGGTTGTAGCGCCCTTCGGCAAAGTGACCATTCGGACAGATGATCAGCGGATATTTCCGACGGCAGCTTTTCGGCGTTGTCGTAGCGTCGAGTGCTCCCGCAGGGGCGTAAATTGAGCCACACACATACAAGCCCGGCAACGTTTCGAGGGCAAAGTTCTGCACCTTGTAGCCGTCGTGCCGTCGCGCCTTCCCGATGCGACACGGCGCGGGTGTTTTGCCGTCGCGGTGCCATACCGTCTGTTGCAGTAGTGGGTCGATGCCCACCCGCTCGCGAAACTCTCGCTTCAGCTGTTGCCGGCGCCGATCGAAGGAGATGGAGTCCTCGTAGCGAGTGCTCAGATAGTCTAATAGCAGTGCTCCTTCCTCGTCGCTGCGTCGCGGATAGTCATAGGCACGAATCTTGTAGGTGCTTTTGCCTTGTTTCTCGTATTGAAAATCGAAATAGCTCAAAACATTGCGTAGCGACTCCTCTACCGAATAGGGACGGATGCGCGAGTCGGCATAGGGAAGTACCAAGCCTGTCGTATCCACTTGAAACTTGTAGCGGATGTGAAAATGTGTCGCTAAATCGTTTAGAACCCCTCCCAACGGACGGGAGAACTTCGTATCACTGCACGACACCGTGCTGTCGGCTGTCGCCACTCCTTGCGCGTGCATCGGCAGCGACAGCAGTGCCGCTGCTCCCAAACAGAGGCTCAGCCTCCACAAATATCTCAGGTGTGTCATGGTCTTACGTACCTTATATAATTATATGATGGGATTCGGATTTCATGTATATAATATAACATATATATAATATAATGTGTCATGCACCGAATTGCAGATGGGGCGGAGGTCGATTACCTCCGCCGCGGGGCAGCACTGTTACCTTTGCCGGGAATAGGCGAGCCAAACAAGCGGTCTGCCAAGTCGCGGCGTCCCATCTTCACCAAGGCGGCGCGCAGCTTTGGCGCCACGTCGCGTTGATACCAGAAGAAGTATTGTCGCTGCCGTTCTTTCTCTTGGGGGGAGTGAGCGCAAAAGACTCGTTCCAAAGTATAGGGATGATATCCCGTGTAGTAGATTTCTGTCGAAACGGTCATTGGGGTGGGGGTAAAATCTTGCACCTGCTCCAATTTGAAGTCCATCGCCTTGGTTTCGGCTGCCAATTCTGCCATCTCCATCTCTGTGCTGCCGGGATGGCTGGAGATGAAGTAAGGAATGATCTGCTGTCGCAATCCCGCTCGTCGATTGATCTCGTCGAACAAACGTTTGAATTGATGAAACAGTTTGAACGGAGGCTTACGCATCAGTTGCAACACTGCGTCGGCGGTGTGCTCCGGAGCCACCTTGAGGCGTCCTGACACATGGCGGACGATCAATTCCTCCGCATAGCGCATATTGCAATCATGAAATTCCCCGTTCTTGCCGTCGTTCAGTATCAGATCGTAGCGGACGCCGCTGCCCACGAAGGCCTTTTTCACCTCCGGCATCGCATCCACCGTCTGATAGATCTCCAACAGAGGGGCGTGGTCGGCGTTCAAGTTCGGGCACACCGAAGGGGAGAGACACGAGGGCTTCTTGCACTTCTGACACAAGTTCAGATTCTTGCCCCGCATCTGATACATATTGGCAGAGGGACCTCCCAAATCGCTGATGTAGCCTTTGAAGTCGGGCATTTGCGTCACCTTTTTCACTTCGCGCAAGATTGACTCCTTCGAGCGACTTGCGATGAACTTGCCTTGATGTGCCGAGATGGTGCAGAAGGCGCAGCCGCCGAAACAGCCGCGGTGCATATTTACCGAATGTCGAATCATCTCGTAGGCAGGGATTCGCTTGCCGTTGTAGCGCGGATGGGGCAGGCGGGTATAAGGCAGATCGAATGAGGCGTCCACCTCCGCGGTGGTTAGCGGCGGATAGGGGGCATTTACCAACATCGCATAGCCGGCAGTAGCCTGCCAAATACGGGCTGCGTGCCATTTGTTGCTTTCCTCCTCAATATGGCGGAAGTTTGCGGCCTGTTTCTTTTTATCGCGCAGACATTCCTCATAACTATAGAGCACCACGTCGTGCTCGGCGTCGGGGGCAGAGGGTATTGCCGAGAGGGGTTGCCGAACTACCGTCTGCGGGATGTCTGTCAGCGCCTCGATCGGTTCGCCGGCGTCCAATCGGCGGGCGATCTCCACCGTCGTCTTTTCCCCCATGCCGTAGGTGATTAGGTCGGCTTTACTCTCAGCGAGCAACCCCGGACGCAAACGATCCTCCCAATAATCATAATGTGCCAATCGGCGGAGTGATGCTTCGATGCCACCCAATACCACCGGAACATCGGGCCATAGTCGTTTCAGAATTTCGCTGTAGACGATGCTCGGCATATCTGGGCGCATCCCGGCGCGACCGTCCGGTGTATAGGCATCGTCGCTGCGCTTGCGACGCGCTGCGGTATAGTGGTTCACCATGGAGTCCATGGCGCCGGGCGACACGCCGAAGAAGAGGCGCGGGCGTCCCAACTTCTTGAAGTCGCGCAGGTCGTCACGCCAGTTGGGTTGAGGAACGATAGCGACGCGATAGCCTGCGGCCTCCAGCACGCGACCGATAACGGCAGCGCCGAAAGAGGGGTGATCGACATAAGCGTCACCACTGAAGAGGATCACGTCCAACGTGTCCCAGTTTCTCAACGCCACCTCTTTGGCGGAGGTGGGCAACCAATCTTGTAGCATATTGATAAAGTTTTGTTTTCGTTTAGAAAGTCCAGCTGGCTCCCACTTGGAAATGGAAGCCTTGAGCAGGCACGCCCAACCAGACATCTTGTTCTTCGTTCAGCAAATTGTGCAGATCGGCGTGAATCGCCAAGCGGTTGGCAAAAGTCCAACTGCCTGACAAGCTCAGGTCGTTTCCGTTCTCCAAATCTATTTGTTGCATCTGTGCGGTAGAGAGATACCACGCCTTGCGATCGAACAGACCTTCATACTTCAGTTCCACCAATAACGGCTTCACCGGGCGAGAGCTCAGCGTCACTTGAGCCTCCACATTGGCCTTCTGACTGGCGGCCTCCTCCTTAGAGTGCTTGTAAGCCACTGCCTCGACGGTACCGCTCAAATATTTAGAGCAGGTAAACTCGATAGCGCCACCCACCTTCAGTTGCAGGTCATCCACACTGCCTAAGGTCGTCGCCACGCCCAACGGTTGACGCTTGACGTCTATCTGTTCTGCTGCATAGGCTACCACCGCGTCGAATGTCTGACGCGCACCCACGTAAACCTTGGCGCGGAAATTTCCGGACACCGTATTGCTATACCCTGCTACGGCGTCGCACACCGTCCAAGGATTGCGCACCTGTTCGAGGGGGAGATAGAAAGGCATCTCGCGCATCAGGTGACGCACCGTTTGATATTCGTTGCCTCCGGTAGCATCGGCAAATAACGTTTGTCCCTTGCCGAGCCGATAGGTGAGGTGTACGTCGGGCGATAAGCCCACGTGATTCTTCTGTTTTGTGAGGAGATCTGCACGTACTCCGAGGTGCAGGTGCAGGCGCTCCACCTCCCATGCCACGAAGGGTTTGAGGGTAGCAGAATAGACATCTTGCGGCGAGCGAATACCTTCGAAGTAGCCGAACTTCTCCACATCGTACATTGTGGAGCCTATCGCCACATAAGTACCCACCGTATGATCTTCCCACCACTCTTCGGACGACCATGTACCGTGCCAACGCAGCGTCCATTCCGTCCCTTCGTAGGGGAGGTCGTAAGTATAACGATAGCCCTCCAATCCGCTCTCGAATGTCACGTCACTCTCTCCGTTCTGGTTGTCTATTTGTATTGCCAACCGCAAATCGGAGGTCTTTTGTGTCGGCTCGTCGCGTTCCAAATAGCGGTTCAATCCGTTCGCCAAGAGATGATAGCGATCGCCTGTGAATCCCGCCGAAGCGCTCCAGTTCAGCCGCTCCAAATGGCGTTCCAAACGCAGGTCGCCGGCGCCCTGCAAGCGCGCGCTGTTCCAGTCGGGCAACGCCTCGCCGGAGAGGTCTGTGTGATTGGATGCAATGTCTCCCGTCGTAGCGTGCCATGCGGTACTGAGCGAGAGCAACGTGCGGCGGGTATCTATCAATCGGTACTCGGCGTGGAAGTCGGTATTCCAATCATTGCCGAGGCGCAGATCCACATAGCCGCGATGGGTGTCGAACGGGTGTACATCGAAGACTCGTCCCACGGCGAGGCGGGTTAGGTCGGTCGCCGTAGAGGGTTGCGCCTGCCATGCCGCATAACTGATCGAGGAGCGGGAGGTAAGCACCGGTTCCTCGATGGCGGGATGAGCTGTTAGCTTGTCGGCGTCGCGTACGATGGGGGCAAAGTCACGTTCCAACGTCATTGTCTGTTGTAGCTGCGTCGTGTCGGCATTACTCGTCGCATCCACTGCGCGGGTCGTCACACTCTGGGTGCTCTGAGCCTTAGTCTTGGCGGTTTTCTTTTTCCGTTGGGCTGCAGAGGCGCTGTCGGGGCAAAGGATCACCCATGCCATCAGTAACGCCGTCTGAGCATATATAGGGGCAGAAATTAAATGCTTCTTCATATCTTGATCTTCGTATCTTGGGAAAATCTCCCGATGATTGATTATTTACAGCGAGCCAAACGATCCTCGATCATGCTGTTGATCTCAGCGTTGCCCGAATAATTGCTCTGCAAGCTCTGTAGGTACTGCTGAGCTTGGAACTGATCTCCGCGGTCTAACGAGATGTCCGCCAAGAGGATGAAGCCGCGCGCCATCCAATATTGATGCGGCGTAGCCGATTGGATCAGTTCGAACACCTGTTCCTCCGCATTCTCTTTGCGTCCGGCGTCATAATAGCTCTGAGCCAACAGATATTTTGCCTCGGCGCCGAACTCGGTACGGGTATCGCTTGCCGCAGCCTTTAGGTCGCTTGCGGCGCGCTCGTTCTGCTTCAGTCGGAGCAGAGCTTTGGCGCGGAGCAACGTACCCTCTTGGCGCTGTGTTGCGGGCAGCGTAGCGTCTTTTTCTACGGTAGTGAAATATTCTACCACCTCGGCAGAGCGGTTCAGAGCGGCGGCGGTACGCACGCAGCCCATCAAGCCGTTGCGTTTATATTCGGCATTGTCGCTCTTCTGTACCAACGCTTGGTAGGCGGTCAGGGCTTCGGCGGTTTGTCCCTGCTCGTCGTAGATCTCTGCTGTCGCCAGCAATGCCTCGTCGACGTTGCTGTTGCCCGTCATTTGAGCCACCACAGCATAATGTTTGAGTGCCTGTTGTGCACGCTCGGACGAACGATAGGCGCGTGCCAACGACAGATGGGCATCCACCGCATAACCACCGGTGGGGAATTCTGTCAGGTAGTTTTCCAAGGCTTGCTCTGCCTCGGTGGTCCTGCCGCGTGCCAACAATCGGGTAGCTGAGACATACGTCAGCGAGTCTTGCTCTCCGGCTGACATCGGGACTTTGCCGTCCAATGTCGAGAGGTAAGAGGCGTAGCTGCTCACTTGCCCCTGCTCCACGTAGATATTCTTTAGATCTTCTAACGCCGTTTGAGCCTCGTCGCTCGCCGGGTGGAGACAGATCACCTCCTTATAGGCGCGGATGGCAGAATCGGTCTCTCCGTCGTTGTAGTACACCAACGCTAATTGCAACCCGGCGGCGGGGGCGCAGGGGCGCGTGGGGTAGTCGGTCACCACCTTGCGGAATGCTTGGATGGCTTGGGTATTATTGTTCAGCAGGAGATAGGTCTTACCCTCCTCTAAGTAGGCATCGTCCACATACTCCGACTGGGGATAATTGCGGATTAGCTGCTCCATACCTTCCAATTTGGTGGTGTATTTCTTTTGCAGACCTGCCATGAATGCTTTTTGGTACGTAGCATAGTCGGCTGAAGTCGCCTCCTGACATTGTGCCGCTGCTTGGTAGTAGTTTTCCGCCTCGACGAAGTTGCGGGTATAATACTGACAATCGCCCAAGCGTACCAAGGCGTCGGCATAGGTCGCCGTGCCACGCTCCGAGGGGCGGGCAATGTATTCCTTCCACGGAGTGATGGCGGCGCTATATCTGCCCTGTTTGAAGAGGGCGTAACCTAAATTATAGTAGCCGGCTGCTTGATGTGATGCCTCTACTTCGGGCTTCAGAAGGTTGAACTGACGGAAGTCGCTCTCTGCGTTGCTGTATTGCCCTTGGCTATAGGCACATTCACCACGCCAGAAGTAAGATTCAGCCAACGCGGTGGGATGCAGTGATCCGAGGGCAATCGCCTCGCCGAAACGGTTGGCGGCGGCGTTGAGATCCCCGTTGACATATTCCTGCACGCCCAAACGGTAGAGCAGGCGTTGCCGTGCGGCGCGCACCGCTGTCGTGGGGCTTTTGATGCGCTCTATTGATGCTAAAGCGGCGTCATAGTTGCGGGTCGTCAGATAGACTTCGGTCAGATACTCCCCGGCGCGATCGGCGTAACGGGAATTAGGATATTGGTTCAAGAAGTTCTCGAAGACGGTGATCTCCTCGTCGAAAGGGGAGGAGTGGGTCTCGTGCACCAATACCGCATAGTTGTAGGCGGCAGCTTCGCGCACCTCTGCCTCGGTGCTGATGCGTGAGGCGCGTTCGAACGACATTCGGGCGTTCTGCACCTGCCCACACAAGAGGTAGGTCTGTCCCAACAGCAGGTAGGTACGTCCTGTGGCGGGATCCTCATCCGCCCCGACCGCAGCGGCGCGTGTCAGGGCTTGCAGCGTCGCATCGGTGCGTCCCGCTTCACTGTTCAGCATACCGCAGTTGTAGGCGCTCGACGTCACCGGCTTCAAACCCGCTCCGGAGAGCCCCTCCATATAGGCGTTCAGGGAGCGAAGTGCTTCGGTGCGGTCGCCTTGTTGCAAGGCGCATTCGCCGACGATGCGATTCAGCTCGCACTGCTGTTCGGCAGTATTCTGTCCCGACGCCAATAAGCGTTCTGCTTGTCGTTGCGCTTCGCTCCAGCGACCTTGACGATAGAGGATTTGTGTGATATAATAGGGCGCGGAGGAGAGATACTTCTCGTCCGACGGCAATTCGCCGAAACGTTTCAGCGCTTCGTCATAATGTCCCTGTTGATAATCTAAATAAGCCACATAATAAGAGGCTTCGGCATTGTATTCCGGGTCGGCGGCTAATTCCAAGGCGCGGTAGTAAGGGCGCGCTTCGGCATAGCGCCCCATCTCTAACAGGGCTTGCCCGCGGCGAAAGTAGAGCAGGTGCTGTCGATCGGAGGGGAGGGCTTTCGCCTCAATGCGCTCCAACTCAGTCAGCGCCTCTTCGGTGCGGTTGTGCAGCAGGAGCAGGGTGCCCAATTCCAAGTGGGCGTCAGCGGCGTAGAGCGAGGCGGGGTATTCCTCCACGTAGGCACGCAGCAGAGCCTCGCTGTCTCCCTCATTGCGGCGCGCTTTGGCTACGGCGCGCATGAAGGCGAAGGTCTCCTCCTCCGCCACCTCGCTGTCGGCTACTTGTGCCGCCTCCAAGCGATCCAAACACTCCGTCCAACGTGCGTTGCGGAACAATTCGCCCGCCGTCGTTAGGGTTTGTTCGGCGGGAAGGGCGTACTGCGAGTAATTGGGAAATTGGGCGTGCGCGCACGCGAAAAGTCCCCAACCGAGCAGGGTGCATTGACCCCATCGGATTAGGGTATGTCGAGCGGTGTAATTCTGATGATTCATTTTAAGTTGCAACAATATGGGGCAAATATAATGATATTTTGCCGTTTAGTAGGACAAAATCGGGGCGAAAAAGCTGCGAAAGGAATTTTTAAGGGCGCCACGCTGTTTTGCTGTGCTCCGATCTAATACCTCTCGTCGTGACACCGAATTTCCAATAGAACATCGCCCGGAGGTAGCTCCGCGCCTCCGAAGATCAAAAAAATCCAATTTTTAAGCATTTAACAGTGCGTCTGACAAAAAGAACTATTGCATTGTCTGAATTTTCATAAACAAACGACAAAAATCGACAACTTGATCAAAAAACGAGGGGGAAACAGTGCAAAATGTCATAATTATCGTAAATCATGAGCAAAGAGATATGTTAAACAAATGGCATAAGTATTAAATAAATTAAATTATAAATAGGAATTTATGCAAAGAAATCTGAAAAGATAGGAGAAAATAGTAAGTTTGCACTCGTTTTGAAAGGAGGGTAGCTCTAAACCCCGTTTTCGTGACACCCAAACAGCCCTTGAAACAGTCGCTGTACCCTCGCGCCACCCAATCGGAGCATCATTGAGAGAATCCTGTTTCCTAATAGCGAAACACCTATTATTAAACATATACTTAAACATGAAAAAAATCTACACATTGGTGGTCTTGGCGGGTCTCTCGGCCGCAGCCTTTGCCCAGACAACGCCTCAAACGGCGTACGATGTTTTGCCCACGGCTGAGAATACCTACACGTGGGAAGATGGAAACTCCGATTACATCTATTGGAAGTATGTCAACACGTCCGATCATTCTGTTTTGTTGAAAGTCTTTATTGCCGATCAAAATGGCTATGTTTCCTTTGCAGATGCTAACGGAAATACAAGTTCCGAAATCCGTCTGGACAACGGTAAGACTTTGGCTTATCCGGTAGCCGCAGGTGACACGGTTTACTTGCGCGCAACTAAGGGTTACAGCAGCGCTACTATTTCTTTCACGATCGAGGAGGTAGAGGTCGCTTACGACCCCAATTCGACGACAGAAAACCCCATGGCGATCGCTGATGGCGGTTCTGTCGTAGTCGGCAAGAACGGTTACATTAGCTACACCGCTACCGAAGACGGCGTTTTGGAGTTGTTGTCTACCAACTATATTTCGACCGGTAATTACACTGCCGGTACTACCTCCGGTCAGTTGTCCTTCACCAGTGGCTCTACCGGCTATTTGGCTAAACTTCCCGTCGTAGCAGGTAACACCTACGTGATCTACGTTGAAGCTTATAGTGCCTTCGTTCTTGACGCTACCTTGACACATCCTGTCAAAGGCGCAAGCTACGATTACGCTTACGACGTCTTGGCAAACGAGACCACCGTCCCCGCAGCTTTCGGCAAGTATTGGTACTCCTTCACAGCGCCGGTATCGGGCTATTTCACCCTCTCGTCTGACGAGACTTTGACAGGCGGTAACGTTGCATTCTTTAACGATCCATCGAGCGCTTCATACTACACGAACGGCTCTACAAGCTCTGCGTCAGCTACCTCTACTACAGGTTCCTTCAATTTGCGTTATGAAGTAGAAAAGGGTCGTACCTACTACTTCGTAGTCAACAAGGTGGAGTCTACGACGGCAGAGCAGTCCTTCACGGCTACCATCGCCGAATATCAGATCGGTGAACGTGCGGAGAACCCCATCATCCTCACTTCAGGCGAGGCTCAGACGCTCCCGTCAGCTCAGGGCACCTATTATTATGCTATTACCGTACCGGAAGGCGATAATCAGACTTTGAATGTCGTAGCTTCAGGCTCTCTCTCATCGAGCACCTCTGTAAGTGTCTATGCGGAGGGCAATGCTTATAGCGCTACCTCCGGCTCGAACAGCGTCTCTCTGACCGTCACCGGTGGACAGCGTTACATCGTTTGCTGGACTTCCAACGAGGAGGAACCTCTGTCGTTCACCGCAACGCTCAAGGAGATCGAGGCAGGCGATATCTTCGAGAAACCGATTGCAGCCGAGTCAGGCATGAACTTCTTCACCGGCGAGGGCACGAAATACTACAGCTACACAGCTACCTTGACCGGTAAGCTCAGCGTGCTTCCTTCCGACTTGCAGAATATCACGATCTCCTTCCCGCAGGGCTCAAGCTCATGGAGCGGATCTTATACCGCAACGGTGATCAATGGCGCGAGCGTGATTGATGTCGTTGCAGGTACTACCTACATCATCAAGTTCAGCGGCGCAGGTGTCTCTGCCGACAGCTTCTTCGTCCTCTCTGAGCGTGCATACGTAGCAGGTGAGTCTGAAACAATGCCTATCGCATTGGATGGCGACACTTATACCTTCCCCAACGAACCGGTAGATGTTTGGGTCTCTTATACCGTCGCTCAAGATGGTGTTATGCTTGTAACCAGTGATATGGCTGTCGATCAGAGCAACAATACGCAGGTTTACTACAAAAAGCAGGGCAGCTACATTCAGAGCGCTGTCGGCTCAGAGAATAACCAACCGGTCATCAAGGCTACGGTACAAGTCAGCGCCGGCGATGTTTACCTCTTCCACATCTCTTCAGCAGCAGTGCAGGAGGGCAAGACGTTGAACATTGCAGTCCGCGACTACGCTGAGGGCGAGACCATCGCCAAGGCTATTGAATTGCAAGCCGGCGAGACCTACGACTTGGGTACTGCCTCCTACGCTAACCCCATCTGGGTTAAAGTGCGTGTACAGAACGGTACTTTGGTTTTGACCAACATGGAGAACTATAGCGCGAGCGGTAGCCTGTATACCGATTCTATTTCGGCTGCACAGGATCATGGTAGCTATATCTACATGACCAACTACGATTATTCTACTTATCAGTCTTTGGACAACTATGTCTACACTACGAGCATCAGCTTGGCAGAGGGTGTGGAGAGTGCAGTCTATTATATCAAGTTCCAGAACGGTACGCTCCAGCTCACAGTCAGCGGCGATGCCCTCGTAGAGGAAACGAACGATCCCACCGCTTTGACGCAGGTCAAGGGTGAGGCTGCTGTCGTAGCTCCCGTTCAGGTCTACAACTTGGCAGGTCAGGCTGTCCCGGCTGATAGCTATCGTGCTACACGTGGCATTTACATCGTAGTCGAAGGTGGCAAAACGCACAAAGAGATCGTGAAGTGATGCCTCCCGAAATTTATATAGCAAGTCTATACATCTGAATCAATAAGAGAATAGATCTGTCCGACTGAGGATAGATCTGTTCTCTTTGCGGTTTTTGCCACCCCATTTCGCCCCTCCCGATTGTGGCGGGCGAACTTTCTCGACCGAGACATTGTAGTCGGCGAGAAATCTCTTTAGAAAATCGAAGACGCACTTATGCGGACATAACGACAAGCAATTATACGATCAACATTAAGTTTTTATTATGACAAAGTATCACAGTAGGGTAGCCCATCTGTTCCTCTTAGGGGGATTGTGGGCGGCGACGTTACCGGCTTGGGCTATCAAGGCCAATCGCAAGACGGTCACGATGCGCCAACCCGACGGCACGACTTTTCGCGCCCGTATTTATGGAGATGAGAATGTCCATTATGTGACCACCTTGGACGGCTATATGGTTGCCAAGGGGAGTGACCATTATTTTCATTACGTAGATTTTGACGCTACGACCCATCAGCGCATCCTTTCGGATCTTTACGTCCGCAACGCTGCCGAACGCACCACGGCTGACCTTGCCACCTTAAGTGGCTTCCGTCCCGCGGTTGCCGTACAGCAGGACTTGCTCTCGCTACACAAATTGCGCCCGTTCAAACAGCCGCAACAGATTCTGAGCCGCAGTGTGGTAGCGCCCGTTCTGCCGCGACTGACGACGCGTGCCATCGCCGAGGGCGAGACCGCCACAGCCTCCGAGAGTCACTATCTGGTCATCTTGGTCAGCTTCCAAGATTGTGCTTTCACCTACACAGCCGACGACTTTGAGCGTTGGTTGAACGAGCCCGGTTACAGTGTCAACGGCGGAACCGGCAGCGTGAAGGACTACTATCGTGACCAGTCTATGGGACAGTTCATTCCGGACTTCACCGTCGTTGGTCCTTATACACTCGACCACGAGCAGACTTATTATGCCGCTAACGACGACTCAGACAGCGATTGTAACCCGCGCGCTATGATTTCCGAGGCGGTGCGCAAGGCGCGCATTGCCAATCCGCAGCTGAAGTTCGCACAATTCGACAATGATGGCGACGGTTATGTCGATAACCTCTACGTCATCTATGCCGGCTATAGCGAAGCCTCTACCGGCGACAGCGACGACATGTGGCCGCATAGCTGGACGATGGGCGACGACGTTTTCAGTGTGAGCGGAAAGTACATCAACAACTACTCATGCTCCGCCGAATTGGTCGGTTCTCCCGGCGCTCCCGAAGAGCCCACCATGGATGGTATCGGAACTTTCACCCACGAGTTTGGTCACATCCTCGGTCTGAAAGATATGTACGACACCGACGACTACGACAGTGGTTACGGTCTCGACCCCGGCGACTACAGCCTCTACGCATCGGGTAGCTACAACAACGACAGCCGCACCCCGCCGAACCTCATGGCTTTCGAACGTCTGCAATTAGGTTGGGCGCGAGAGGGTGAGGACATCGTTGCCCTCAACGACCCGGAGGACGTCGCGCTGCCGCTCATCACTACCAACAAGGCGCGTTACATCAACGCTCAGCCTTCGCGTCCCGATTCTACGGGCTACGAATGGTTCGTGTTGGAGAACCGTCAACAGACGGGCTGGGACACTTACATCCCCGGTCACGGCTTGCTGATCTACCATTACGACTATACACAGGAGATGCAGGATTTGTATTGGACGGCCAACGGCCCCAACAACAACGCCTCGCATCGCTGTCTCTATATCGTCCCCGCCGATAACGTGGACGACAACAATTCGCGCAACGGCGACACCTATCCGGGTCGCAGCGGCAACACGTCGTTTACCGACACCTCTACGCCGAATTCCTTGAACTGGGACAACCAGCCGACCGGCGTTCCTGTCACGAATATCTTGGAGCGTGACAGCATCATCTATTTCCAAGTGAAGGGTGGCGTGTCGACGTGGAATGTCCTCCGCACCCTCAAGCCTACGGAGATCTACGACACGGCAGCCGTCTTCAGTGCCGCCGTCGAGCATCACATGACGCCGTTGCGTGAGGTCGGTTTCTGCTGGTCTGCCGAGGGCGAACCGAGCATTGCCGACGCGCACATTGCCGCCGAGCTCTCCGAGGCACCGACCGTCACCGTTACCACCCTCACGTCGGGCACACGCTACAACGTCAAGGCGTACATGATCTTGGACGACGAGGCGGGAACCGTGGTCTACGGTTCTTCCGTCCCGTTCCGCACAGAGTGCCCCACCGTGTATGCCCCCTTCCACACCTATTTCACGTCGTGGACGGATGGCGAACCTGACTGTTGGGAGATTGTAGACAACAATGCGGACGGTTCGACGTGGGAATACGACGACACCTACGAAGCCTTGGTCTACGACTTCAACTATTGGAACGATGCCGACGACTGGATTGTCAGCAAGCGTCGCTTCCACATTCCCGCCCACGGCGCTATCTACTTCAGCCGCGGCGTCACCGACATCAGTTGCGTCGAGGGGTTGGAGGTCTACGTCTCGACCCGCACCAGCAACTTAGAGGACTTTGTACTCTACAAGAAGTTCTCCTTTGCCGATTACATCTCCATGCAGGCTTACGAGGAGGTGGATCTCAGCGAATTTGCGGGACGCGACATCTACGTAGCTTTCAGATGCTGTTCGGAGAAGTTGCAGAACAGCCTTTGGTTCTGGGATGTGGCTTTGGTCGACAAGCTGACGACCCCGCAGATTACTAAGTTCGAATCCACAGCTACCGATCAACTCTACGTTGAGTGGACGCCGGTCGACAGCGCTCTCTACTACTACCTCTACTTCGGCAAGGAGACCGATCAGGACAGCCTTGTCACGGAGTTTGCGCCGATCACTTGCTTCGAGAAGGTGACGGGCGACGTCGACTTGGGCGTCGGCTCGATTTTCTTCAAGAGCAGCGGCGTTGTGGAGCTCGAAGCCTTCCCCGACTCGCTGATGGATCTCAAGTTCATGGTTACGACCTCAGGTCCGATCGGTACCTCCACTTTGCGTGTCGAAGGTTCCGTGGACGGTGAGGACTGGTTCCAGATTGGACCTAAAGTCTCGTTGTCCGAATACGACTCCGAGGGACAGGAGTGCGACTGGGAGAACTACGTTGCCGACATGGGCTACAAGAAGCTGCGCTTCACCTTCACCCACAACGGTCGCAACGGTCGCATCAAATACCTCACATTAGAATATAAAGCCGGCAAGGTGGTCGAAGACTTGGCAGCCGGACGTCTCAGCAGCAATTCTGCCACCATCGACGCGACTACGCCGGGCGAATTCGACGAGGGCACCTTCATCACATGGGTGGCTGCCGGTGACGGCTTCTTCTTCTACGACGAGTCGCCGTGGGCGTACTATTCGGGTGTTACCTCCGGATTGGAGCGTGTAGAGAGCGGCGATGCGATCAGCGTACGTCAGGGCGAGGGTCGCCTCACGATCAGCGGTCTCCGTCGCGGCGAACAGATCACGTGCACTTCGCCTGCCGGCGTATTGCTGTGGTCGTCCGTAGCGCAGGCTGAGACAGTCACATTGCCTGCCACGGGCTGGCGTGGAGCCCTCCTCCTCACGGTCGAAGGGCAGAACCGTCAAGTACGTTCCAAGATCATGTTGAAATAAATATTTGAAGACGACACAATGAAACGAAACAAGATATATACCTATTTAATTCCGGCTATTGCTGCTGCGGTAGTCGGTTGGGCGTATGCCGCCGACGATGCAACGCCCGCGCTCGAAAAGGTGAAGCTCCCGCAGCGTGTTGCTAAGGCGAACACGGCGCGAGCTCGCGTCAGCTATCCCAAGATGGCGCTGACCGGCGCTGCGGATGGCATTCCCTACGGATTGCGCACCTTGGAGATCGACGACCGTGCGGTGACGCTCAGTTGGATCTCGCCCGAAGCTGTCGAGGGTTACTTCGACGACTTCGAGAGCCACGAGGACTTCGCCATCAACTCGCCCGGCAATATCGGCTGGAGCTACTTGGATGCCGACAACCGCGACACTTACACGTGGGCGTATTGCACCTTCCCGAACCAAGGCTCGAAGATGGCGTTCATCGTGATGAATCCGGCTAAGACCACCCCCGCCACGATCGAGAATCCCAATTACGTACCCTATTCGGGCACGAAGATGTTGGTCGACTTCTGTTCGATAGATGCCGCCAACAATGACTACCTCATCTCGCCCGAATTGAACTTCGGCACGGCGTTCAAGGTGAGCTTCCAAGCCCGCAGCTACAAGATCGAAGACAACTTTGCCGCCGAGCGTGTCCGCGTGGGTTACTCCACGACGGGCAAGAGCCCTTCGGACTTCACTTTCGTGACCGAGGAGCCTTACATCACCCTGCCTGCGGCATGGACGCTCATCGAAGCCACCATTCCCGCAGAGGCTAAATATGTCTGCATCAACTGCGTCTCGGACGACGCCTTCATGTTTATGTTAGACGACCTCTACATTGGCACCAACGCCGTGCGTCCCAACGCCCCCGCTCAGCGCAAGGGTGTGGCTGCCGCCTCGACTGCCGGTGCCCTGTTGGGCTTCAATATCTATCGCGACGGGGTGAAGGTCAACGACGAGCCGGTCTCTGAGGTTCGTTACACCGACACGGTGGACGAGTATCGCACCTTCAGCTACACCGTGACGGCGCTCTACGCCGACGGTACGGAATCGGCTCCCTCCGAAGCGTTGGAAGTCGAGGTGCCGGATGTGCACTTGCTCCCCTTCGAAGACGACTTCATCAAGTGGCAGTTAGCCTCCGACAAGTGGTCTACGCCCGGCGATGCCAACGGCGAGAACCGCTGGAAGGTGGACTACTATACCTACGGCCTTGTCGATCCTGCCGCCACCTATAGTTACTCGGCGCTGACCGACTACGATCAGTCGTTGGTGACTACGGAGCTGCATACCCTCGACCAAGCCTCTACCTACCTCCGTTTCGAGTTGAAGTTGCAGCAATATCGCTACAACACGACCGATTATCTCTCGGTGGAATTGACCAACGATGGGGGAGAGACGTGGCAGGAGATCCACACCTTCGACAACACCAACGGAGCTTTCGACTGGACGGTCTTCCAATATCCATTGGCTGATCTCTTGACGAGCAATGCTTTCCAGATCCGCTTCCGTGCCCATGGCTCCTCGGCGTTCTACATTGACTATTGGTATGTCGATGATGTCAAGGTTTGGAATCCTGTGTGGACTTCCGCACAACTTTCGGTAGCCACCTCAGAGGGAGCTCTGGCGGGTTGCCCCGTATTGCTCACCGCCGATCACGGTGCTGTCATTCGTGACACGACCGATGCTCAGGGTATCATCAATATGTCAAAGATCGAAGTGGGACGCTACGCCGTCTCGATTACCGAAGACAACTACAACGTCCTGACCGATTCGCTTGACGTGACGGCTGACGGCAATAATACCTTTGCCCTCCACGTCTCTCATCCGGTGTTGCACACCTCTGCCGAGTCGATCACTGCCGATATGGCGGTCGAGGAGCAGACCTCACGCACCGTCACGCTGCGCAACGACGGCGACGGCGCCATGACGTGGCGTTTGCGTAGTTCCTTGTCGCAGGAGTCGGGCGATGCCTCCGACCTGTGGCAGGTGCAGCGTTCGTTCGATGCGTCGGGCGATTTGCAGTCCTCTATTGTCTTCGATGGTGCTTATTATTACACCACCTCGACCTATCAGTTGGGTTGCTTCTGGAAGTATGATGCCGAAGGCAACTTCATCGAGCAATTCTCTATTCCGGAGATGTACTACATGATGTACGATCTCACTTTCGATGGTCGTTACTTCTACGGCAGCGACTACGCCAATCGTCTCTTCCAGTTGGATTTCGACAATCGTCGCATCGTCCGTATCATCGACATCGACGATCAGCCTTCGATGACCATCACACACTGTACGTACGATCCGAACCGCGACGGTTTCTGGGTCGGCAGTTGGAATTCTATTGTGTTCGTCGATCGTAACGGTGTCTCGCAGTCTTTGCTGACCAACATCTCTACGACCACGTCACTTTCTATCTTCGGATCGGCGTATGACGACGTGACGCCCGGCGGGCCCTACCTCTGGTTGAGCAACGAGGAGACTGCCAACGAGAACACGTTGGATCAGATCCAGCTCTTGCAATACAGCCTCAACACCCGTTCGCTGACCGGTGTCTCGCACGTAGTCAGTGACCTGCCCGGCTATAAGGTCGGCACGTCGTATTCCAGTGTCAACAACATCTGCGGACTCTATTCTTCGGTCGATGTCGAGGACGGTTCGCTGTCACTGTTGGGCATCCTCAGTCAGTCGCCCGCCTACATCTTTGCATACAAAATCTGTGCCACGGATTCATGGTTGAGCTATGAGCCTAAGATGGGCACGCTTCAGCCGGGCGAGGAGCAAGAGATCACCCTCCACTTCGACGCCCGCAACGGCGTAGTGGGCGAGGAGTACACGACGCAGCTCTCGCTGCTCACACTGCCCGAGCAGGAGGCTAAGAGTCTCACTGTGGGTTATCGTGCGGTCAAAGGCTCTGCCACTCCGCGCCCCGTCCGCCTCACTGCCGAGGCTGACACCGCCTTGGTGCGTCTGAGCTGGGGTGCAGGCAGCGCGCAGACGCAGCCCACCGGTTACCGTATCTATCGTGACGAAACCCTCGTGACGGAGCTCTCCGCAGCCGACACCGCTTACACCGACGCACACCTCTTGCGCGGTACCTATAATTATACGGTCACAGCTCTCTATGGCGAGGCGGGCGAATCGGTCGCTTCGGACGCCGTAGAGGTGACGGTCAAGGTGGGCGCTCCCTACTATGCTCCCCTCGACCTGCAATCTGCCATCTCCGGCAACCGCTACGTCCGTCTGGACTGGCAGGCGCCGACGATCAACCTCGGCGACTCTGCCACTTTGACATGGAGCTCCGGCGAACACGCCGATGAGTTGGGCTTGATCGACGGTGGCTTCTTCTACTTCGGCGAGGAGTGGAGCGCTGACGACCTCGTGCCCTACCGCGGCAAGCAGGTGACCTCCATCTCGGCGCGCCTTGTCAATCAGGTGCTCTATGTCGCTGCCTTGGTCTACAAGGACGGCGTGCGCATCCGTCAGCAAGCGCTCAGCGGATCGGTGCACTACGGAGAATATAACGAGGTGACGTTGAGCAATCCCGTCACCATCGAACCCGGATCGGATTATCGCTTCGTGATGATGGTGATGCATTCTGCCAACATCAATCCCGTGGCGTTGGACGGCAGCTCGGCGGTGAACGGCAAGGGCAACCTGATGTCCACCGACGGCAAAGAGTGGTTCACCTCGCTCGAAGCGGGTATCGACGGCAACTTCAATATGAGCATCAGCCTCTGCCCCGATCCCAACGGCGTGACCGAGGAGGCGCCTACCGCCTACAATATCTATCGCGACGGCGAGCGCGTCAACACAGCGCCTGTGCGCTCCTTGAGCTTCTCCGATCAGGTGACGGTGCCCGGTCTGCATGAATATCGTGTAGCTTCGCTCTATGCCGATCAATTCGAGTCGGCGCTGAGTGCCGCCGCATCGGTGCGCGTCCTCGACATCGCGCAACGCTGTGCCCCTCGCACCCTGAACGCTCAGATTGAGCGCAACCGCATCGTGACCCTGCGATGGGACTACCCCACGGCTGAAGCCCTCCCGTTGGATGTCGACATCACGTCGCGTCCGTGCAGCGGCTCGGTCGATGGTCCCGAAATGGTACGCGCCTTCGACGGTCGCACCACCGAGATGGGCATCGCCACCGACGGCAACTCTATCTACACCACGATCTACGAAGAGGACGGCGCAGGCAGCATCAACCGCTACACGATGGCGGGTCAGTTCGTCGAGAACTTCACCATCGACGATCTGGAGAGCATCCGCAACCTGACGTACGACGGAACCTCTTTCTATGCCGCCGACAATCAGACCAACATCTACCGCTTGGATATGGAGCACCACACCGTGGCTGAGACCATAGCCATCTCTGAATACGCGCGCCACTTGTGCTACGTCCCCACCCTCAACGGCGGCAAGGGCGGCTTCGAAGTGGGCGACTGGGAAACCTCCATCTACATCACCACCGGCGGCGCCAAGATCGGCACCGGTCCGAGCTACCTCGGCGCGGCGGGTACTGCCTACTATGACGGCAAGCTCTACGCCTTCGAGCAGGGCGGCGCTACGACGCACGACTTGGCGATCTACGACATGACGACCTTACAGCGCATCGGCGTCGTCGACCTCTCGCAGTACGTCGAGCTCGCCCACTTGGGCAACGCCTCTGCCGGCGGTATGTCTACCTACACCACTGCCGACGGACAGACCTTCCTGTTGATGTGCTTGCAGAACACGGCGCGCGACGCTCAGTTTGCCATCCTCGATCTGAGCGGCACTCCCGGCGTGGCGGGCTACAACGTCTATCGCGACGGCACGCAGGTCAACGACACCTTGCTCACGAGCCGCTACTTCACGCAGGTTTGCGACGTCGAGGGCACTTACCGCTATCAGGTACAGACCGTCTATATCGACGACGTGACTTCCGACCTCTCGGACGCCGCTACGGTCAGCGTGGTGGCTGCGGGCGAGAGCCGTACACCGCTCTATCTCCGTGCGGAGCAGTCCACCTTCGGCTACAACGTGTTGCTCTCGTTTGCCGATCCCGATTTGGAGCGTTCGGTAGCCTCCTTCCAAGGCTTCGAAGCCCTCGCTACCGACAGCCCCGTTGAGCTGCCCGGCGTGGTGAATCGCGACGAGGCGTGGAGCGTCACGGCGGCTACCGCCTACGACGGTGCGCAGTCACTGACCTGCACCGCCACAAGCGACGCCTACCTGATCTTCCCTGTCGGCGACAACACATGGTGCTCCTTCGTGGCGCGCAACGCCGACGATCATGAGGGCTCCGGCGCCGTCGACCTCCTCTATTCTACCGGTACGCAGGAGTTGATAGACATGATCTACTTCGACACCTACACCACCACCGAGGCGTGGAGTCTCTGCACCGCCACCCTGCCCGCCGGCACGAAGTATGTAGCGCTGCGCAAGCAAGCCGCTCAACCGCAGCTCTACGTCGACGCCTTCCGTCTGAATCAAGGTGCTCCCGCCACCTCTGTCTACGGCTACGACCTGATGCGCAACGGCGTTCAGCTCAACAGCGAGCCGCTGCAAGACATCCACTACACCGACCACAACCTCGAAAAGGGTCGCTACACCTATCGCGTGCGTCAGATCACGACCACTTCGGGCGTCAGCGAGTGGAGCGATCCCGTCACCATCGATCTGGACTACGACAACGGCGGCCGTGCCCCCGAACAGCTCACCGCCACCATGCAGACCGACGGCGTGCTCCTCAACTGGTCTGCCCCCTCGTTGGGCGAGCCCATCTACCTGCGTCACCACAGCGGCAAGAGCTACGACGCGGCAGGTCTGCCCAGCGGCGGCGCCTTCTATGCCGGCGTGCGTTGGTATGCTTCGGAACTGACCGCCTACGACGCCCTCTCGCTGACCGATGTACAGGTCTACATCCACGAGATCCCCGACGCCCTCTTCCTCTTGGTCTACGAGGGTGGCAACTTGGTGCGTCAGCAGTTTGTCCCCTCGTTGGTGCAGTATTCCTTCAACACGATCCACTTGGATAGCCCGTTGGCGATCGACGTCACCAAGGAGCTGCGCGTCGTGATCTACGTGGAGCACAACGAGATCTCCACTCCGTTGGGCTACGACGAGGGTCCCGCCGTCTACGGCAAGGGCGATCTCTACTCCTCGGACGGTACGACGTGGTCTACCCTCTACGACGACGGCAGCATCGACGGCAACTGGTGCATCTCGGTCGGCTTGAGCCCCTTCGCTACGGTGGCTGACAGTGCGACGACCGACGACACGGAGATCGTGATGCAGAACGCCTTCGCGGGCTACAACGTCTATTGCAATCGCGAGTTGCTGAACGAGCGCCCCATCCGTCAGACCACGTGGCTGGATGCCGAGCCGCGCGTCTCTCCCTACTTGGAGTATCAGGTGGCTGCCGTCTACACCGGCAGCGGCGAGGCTTACTCCTCTAAGGTGCGCCTCTACGCCTCCGACCTCGAAGCGGCGGCGTTGGCAGGGCTGAAGATCAGTGTCGCCGGTAGCGCCATCCGCATCATCGGCGCACAGACGGGCGACGTCGTGACGTTGGCTACTGCCGATGGTCGCATCATCAGCAGCGCGCGTGTGCGCGACACCTATGTCTACGAGCTCTCCACCTCCGAGCTGCTCCCCGGCATCTACCTCCTGCAGGTAGCCGACCGGAGCCTCAAGCTCTGGGTGGAATAAGCACACTCCGCGGATCTCAGGATCCCGCACTCATTATAAAAAATGCCCCCGGCATCCCGGACGCCCACGCTCTAAGCGTGGAGGCGTCGGGATGCCG
>CAZGZL010000011.1:0-32763 GCA_964530595.1 uncultured Prevotellaceae bacterium
TCGTCACTGGTTTACTGGGGTCAAAATTATATATTTTTCTTCAATCCTCCTACTTTTTTCGGAAATTTTCAACAAAAAAATCTTTTTTCGATTGCCGAACGCTCCAAAAAAGCATAAAAATCTATGAATTAACACCTTCCGAAGTGCTAACGATGGTTTCCGTCCATTGGAAGCTACCATTGCATTGCGGAACGCGTAAAGAACGAGTGGGGGACGTCTCAACTGGGAATGGCGTCATGTCAAGCCCATGAGAGGTCGCGCGCCGCTGTTTCGGGCAAAAAAGTTACCTTAAATCACTCTCTGCACATGATTTGCTCTCTAAAATCCGAAAGATTGCACATTTAATGACCGTTTTAGGACAACCTTACGTGGTCGGAAACCCAGATCTTTGCACCGCATTATCCAAGAGACGGATCGTAGTCACCGCTCCAAACAGCTATCATCCGCCCCCTAAACAAGTAAAAACACTACCAATGAAAATCTATCGAATGAAATGTTTTTTGCCACTCTTAGCGATCCTATTGCTAACGAGTTGCTCCGGACGGGAGCCCCAAGTCGAAAGACGCCCCGTCGAAGTGAAGGTGCTGACCGTACAGCGCGCACAAGTGCAGTCGGAACAGAGTTATTCAGGCTCAATCGAAGAGCTCGATGCCTCGACCATGAGTTTTCCCATTGCGGGGACAGTGCAAAGCGTCTCGGTATCCTTGGGGCAGAAGGTGCAACGTGGCACATTGATTGCCACCCTCGATGCACGCAACGCACGCAATACTTACGATGCCGCTGCCGCCGCTTTAGAACAATGCTCCGATGCACACGCACGTATGGAGAAACTGCATGACAACAACAGCCTGCCCGAAATGCAATGGATCGAGATCGAGAGCAAACTGAAACAAGCTCGTGCCACATACGACATCGCGCAGAAGAATCTGGAAGACACCCGACTCTATGCACCTTGCGCCGGCTACATCGCCCAAAAAGAGATCGAGGTAGGTAGCAATGTACTCCCCGGAGCCCCGGTAGTCAAAGTGGTAACGTTAGATCAAGTCAAAGTCTGCATCTCCGTGCCCGAAAATGAGATTGGAGGTTTGGTACAAGGGACACCGATACGCATACAGGTGGCAGCCCTCGGCGGGCGCACTTTCGATGGGCAGGTAGAGGAAAAAGGGGTCGCTGCCGACGCCTTGTCTCGCTCCTATGTCGTGAAAGCGGTGGTGGATAATCCCGAACACGCCCTGCTCCCCGGTATGCTCTGTACCCTCAGCGTGGCACGCGACGCCACACCACAATCTGTACTCTTATTGCCCCGTCATGTGATCCAGTTGGAGAGTAACAACCGCAACTTTGTCTGGGTAGCAGAGGGGGGCGTCGCCCTGAAGAAATACATCGTACTCGGCGCCTTTGTGGGCGACCAAGTGGAGGTCTTGCGCGGCTTGAACGACGGCGCACAGGTCGTCGTCGAGGGACAGCAGAAGATCAGCGAGCACATGGAGGTTTCCATCTTAAATCATTAAACTTATGAGACGAAGACAACGCAAACTTAATGCCGTAGAGTGGGCAATGCACTATAGACCCATCATCATCTTGCTGACATGTTGCTTGATGGCATTCGGTATGTTCAGCCTCAACAAGATGAACAAGAACGAATTCCCGGACTTCACCATTCGTCAGGGAATCGTTGCCGCTGTTTGCCCCGGCTATACAGCCGAAGAAATCGAGGAGCAAATAGCCAAGCCTCTCGAAAACTATATCTTCACCTATAAGGAAGTCAAAAAGTCCAAGACTTACTCCACCTGTATGGATGGCATGGTGGTGATACAAGTGCAACTCAATGACAACTTGACCGACAAAGATGCCTTCTGGAGCAAGTTCAAACACGGCATGAACGAATTCAAGCCGCAACTGCCCAAGGGTGTGTTGGCGGTACAGGTAGTGGATGACTTCGGCGATACTTCCGCCCAGCTCATCACTTTAGAGAGCGAATCCAAGACCTATCGAGATTTGAACGACTATGCCGATCTGCTGAAAGATAGATTGCGCCGCATCGAGAGCGTCAGCCGCCTCAACGTCTATGGGATGCAGCACGAACAGATTTCCGTCTACGTCGACAACGATCGCTTGTCTCGCTACGGGTTCAACGATCAACTGTTGGCTACCACATTGTTGAGCAAGGGGTTCATCACTTCGGGCGGTCGCGTCAAGGATCAACAATATGTATCACCCATCTACGTCTCGCGTTCGATGAACTCTCTGCAAGATCTACAAGAGATGATCATCTACGCCATGCCTAACGGAACAACGGTACGACTGAAAGATGTAGCTCGCGTGGTGAAGGAATACCCCGATCCGGAAAGCTATATCACCAACAATGGACACAAATGTCTGCTGCTGAGTGTGGAGATGAAGAAAGGCAAGAACATCGTGGATATGGGCAAGAGCATCGATCAAGAGTTGACAGCATTCCAGAGCACACTACCGGAGGACGTTACGCTGTTTAAGATCACCGATCAATGCAATGTGGTGGATCGCAGTGTCTCGACCTTCCTACACGAATTGTTGATTGCCATTTGTGCCGTAGTCATCGTAGTCATGCTCTTGCTGCCCATCCGCGTCGCTTTAGTTGCCGCATCGACCATTCCGATCACGATTTTCATTTCACTCGGTCTGTTTTATGCTTTCGGCATCGAATTGAACACGGTGACCTTGGCTGCACTGTTGGTAACGTTGGGCATGATCGTGGATAACTCGATTGTGATCATTGACAATTATATGGAGCTCCTCGCCGAAGGTCGGTCACGTTGGAGTGCGTCGATATCGAGTGCGGTGCACTTCTTCAAATCCATCTTCTCGGCAACGTTAGCCATCAGCATCACATTCTTCCCCTTCTTGATTACATTGACCGGCATGGTAGGTGACTTCGTGGCAAGCTTCCCATGGGCAATCACCATTGTGCTATTGGTTTCATTGTTGGTAGCCGAATTGGTGGTACCGTTCCTCCAATTCTGGATCATCAAGAAACCGATCAAAAGAGCAACGGAAAGCGACGGCAAGAAGCGTCGCTCCTTCCTCGACCTCTTGCAGAACAGCTACAACTGGTTGTTGGATCGTTGCTTTGCACATCCCCGATGGACGCTCATCGTCGGTGCGCTCTCGGTGGTCTTGGGGTTGTTCCTGATGGGCAAGATGAATCAACGACTCCTCCCCTATGCCGAACGTAACCAATTCGCAGTAGAGATCTATCTCCCCACCGGTACGGCAATCGAAAAGACCGCAGCCGTGGCGGACAGTTTGGAGCACATTCTCCGTGCGGACGATCGCGTGATTTCGGTAGCCTCCTTCATCGGATGTTCTTCTCCGCGTTTCCAGAGTTCCTATGCACCGCAGTTGGGCGGCAGCAATTACGCCCAATTCATCGTCAACACGACCGGCAATGATGCGACGGTAGCCCTCTTGGACGAATATACGCCCCGCTACCGCGAGGCTTTCCCCGAAGCTATTGTCCGCTTCAAACAGCTGCAATACAGCGAGGCAACCTACCCGATCGAAGTCCGATTGAGTAGCGACAACATCGCGAACCTGCGCGCCGACGCTGAGAAAGTGACCGCACTATTCCGCAGCCTGCCGGAATTAAACTTGGTGCAGACCAACTTTAAGGAACCGCTGACGGGAGCCATGGTACAGTTGGACGAAGAGGCTTCGACCCGTTTGGGGCTCTCGAATGCTGCCGTAGAGACAACGATGGCGTTGCGCTACGGTTCAGGACTCCCAGTCGGAACGGTTTGGGAGGGTGATTATGACATCAATGTGGTGCTGAAGAGCACACGCGCAGACAGCGCGTCGTTCGACGATTTGCTGGACGAACAGATCCCGATCGCCGCAGGCATCGCCAACGTTCCGCTGCGCCAAGTGGCACAAGTGCATCCCAAGTGGACGGCAGGACAGATCGTGCGCCGCAACGGTATTCCCACCGTCACAATCATGGCAGAGGTGGAGCGCGGCGTCAATATTCTAAACGAGACAAACAAAGTCTCGGAACTGTTGAACAACGTAGAATTTTCGCCTGACGTCACGATGGTAATGGGTGGCGAATTGGAGGAGAACGAGGAACAGATGCCACACATTATGACGGCATTGATCATCTCGGTAGTGATCATCTTCTTTATCTTGGTTTGGCACTTCAAGCGCATCCTCACCGCTTCGTTGCTGCTTTGCTGCTTGATGCTCTGCTTCTTCGGCACCGCGCTCGGCGTGATGATCCAAGGGGTGGAATTCGGTATGACCGCCGTATTGGGATTGATCAGTTTGATGGGTATCATTGTCCGCAATGGTATCATCATGATAGACTACGCGGAGGAATTGCGCAAATCGGAGAAACTCAGCGTTCGCGAAGCTATCTACCACTCGGCACAACGTCGTATGCGCCCGATCTTCCTCACCTCAGCCGCAGCCTCTATGGGCGTGATCCCGATGATCTTGGGCGGCTCGACACTGTGGATGCCTATGGGTACGGTGATCTTCTACGGTACGATCATCACCATGTTCTTCATTTTGACCATTATCCCCATCGCTTACTGGGGCGTGTTGACAGGCGCTATCAAACGTTTCCTGACGCGCTGGATCGTAGGCAAATGGACTAAGTAAAACTCTAAAAATATGATACAGATTCATCAACGAATAAATAATAGACGCTTTTGGGTGATCCTCTTCGGTATGTTCGCAGTGATTGCGCGCGCCGAAGAGGTAGCTCTTTCGCTCGACGACTGCCGTCAGAGAGCGGTAGAGCAAAACCTCAAATTAGCTAACGCAAGCATGACGGTGAATGCCTCGCGCGAAGATTCGCGTTCCGCCTTCACACAATACTTTCCGGACGTGAGCGCAACCGGGTTGGCGTACAATGCCAACAAAGGACTGATAGAAATGGAAATGTCGCCCGAAGAGAGCATGAGCCTGCTGAAAAACGGCGTCCTCGGCGGTGTAACACTGACTCAACCCATCTTTGCAGGCGGTCAAATCGTGAACGGCAATAAATTGGCGAAAGTGGGCGTAGAAGTAAGCCAACTGCAATTAGAACAGACACGCAAAGAGGTGCTCCTGACTGTGGAGCAATATTACTGGCAAGTGATCTCTCTGACCGAGAAGAAAAAAACGTTGCAAGCAGTAGACCATATGCTGCAACAGATCTGTTCCGATGTGGAGGTCGCGGTGGACGCCGGAGTAACGACTCGCAACGACCTCTTGCAGGTACAGCTGCGCCGCAACGATGTGGCAGCCGCTATGCTGAATTTGGACAACGCATTGGCGCTGTCGCGCATGGTTTTGGCGCAATACATCGGCTTGGCAGGGACAGAGGTGCAAGTAGTGCCCGAAGTCTCGATGGATTCGCTACCGACATTCCCCGCAGAATTCTACGTAGATCATGCGACAGCACTGCTGGCTACGCCTGAATACAAACTATTGGAGCAAAACGTACACGCCCAAAAGCTGCAACAGAAGATGACCGTAGGCAAGTATCTCCCGTCGGTTGCCGCCGGCGTAGGCTATATGTACGACAATTTGACTGACAAGGATCATCCCTTCGGCATCGCCTTCGTCACCGGCTCGGTGCCGCTGTCGGGGTGGTGGGGCGGCTCGCACGACATCCGTAAGCAAAAAGCGAATGTACACATCGCCAACAACACCTTGACCGATTCGTCGGATCTGCTGACCATTCGAATGCAACACTTGTGGGATGAGTTCCGCGACGCTTATCAACAGCTGTTGATTGCCCGCTCGTCGATCGAGCAATCAGAAGAGAACCTACGCCTCAACCGCAATTACTATGAGGCAGGCACTGCAACTATGAGCGATCTATTGGATGCCCAGCAATTATATCAGAATAGCAGAGACAAATGGGTGGAGACCTATGCTCAGTTCCGGATTAAAGGAGTAGAGTATCGGCAAGCCACCGCACAGGAATAAAAAGACATCGACGGAGCCTACTGAGCGGATCGGTTCAATGTACGATACCGAGAGGGCGTAATGCCCGTATGTTGGCGGAAGTAGCGGACGAAGGTAGAAGGTGTTTGGAAGTTTAGCTCATCGGCTAACTCTTGGATCGTATCTTGTCCGGTCAGTAGGCGACGTTTGATGTTTAAAATGGTGAGATTATTGATCCATTCCAACAACGGACAGCGCGTGACCTCCTTGACCGTCGAGGATAAATGTTTGGGAGTGACGCAGAGTTTAGATGCATAGAACGTCACGGCACGCTCCGTCTCATAATGCTGAAAGAGTAACGTGAAGAAGTCGTGCGTCAAAACCTCCTTGCGCGAGACAAGATGCGGATCTTCAGCAGGCGACTGTCGAATGTTCGACACCAACAACATGAGCAGGGAGTACGCCAAAGCGCCGGCGATCGTACGTTCCACTGCACTATGCGCATCGAGCTCAACAGCAACAGCATCGTGGCGCTCGATGTAACGCAAGAGGGTGAAGACCTCGGCGCGTGTGTGTTCCGGCAACGTTGCCTGCGGTTGATGCTCAACTTGCAAGATGAGTTGGTAATCTACCGTCTGTGACAACGAAGACCAATATTCGTCCGAGTAAAGTAGCGCTTCCAAGAGGCAATCTTGGGAATAGTCCTCAAAACAAAACAAAACAAGTGAGAGGGCAAGATGGCGATCAAGTCGCCCTCTTGGACGTTGTAGGTCGTATAATTGATTTTGACCTGCGCCGCACCACGCCGACAAATGCAGAGCAATGTGCCTTTCACAATGTGCAGATAACTGTCTTCGCGTTGCAAGTAAGCACGCAAATCCGGAATATAGAGCCGCTGGCGGTGTAGATCATTGCATTGATAGGTCGTGATGTGTGTCATGGACTTTGAAGCGCTTGAAAAAAATTCGGAGCACAAAACTACGTGTTTTTTCCCTTATCGCCACATTGTTTCAATCAAATTATTCATATTCATCACTCTAAACCTAACTCTCCTAATTATTTTTGCTGTATTCATGCAGAAGCCGAGAGAGCACGATGAGGTGTTCTTTCAGCTTTTCTCTCCCCTCTCTTGTACGCTGAATGGCACAGAGGGACAGCGTTCCGCCACACTTTTCCATCGCAACGACAAGAAAGCGAAGAGCTAAATAGAGATTTCGACAAAAAACCACTATCTTTGCGTGCCCTTTGATAGCGCACGTAATATCCTATCATTGCGCTCTATACAGAATAAAAAAATAATAGAGATTCATACTCATGGACTACAATTTCAGAGAAATCGAGCAGAAGTGGCAGGGCTATTGGACCGACCACAAAACTTATCAGACCGCGATAGACTCGCAGCGTCCCAAGTACTATGTGCTTGATATGTTCCCCTATCCTTCGGGCGCGGGACTTCATGTTGGTCACCCGTTGGGCTACATTGCTTCAGACATCTTCGCACGTTACAAACGCCTGAACGGCTTCAACGTGCTCCACCCGATGGGATATGACGCCTACGGTCTGCCGGCAGAGCAATACGCCATTCAGACCGGACAACACCCCGCCATCACGACTTCGAAGAACATTGCCCGCTATCGCGAGCAATTAGACAAGATCGGCTTCTGTTTTGATTGGAGCCGCGAAGTCCGTACGTGCGATCCTGAGTATTACAAGTGGACGCAGTGGGCTTTCACCCGCATGTTCGGTAGCTATTACGATACCGAGGCACAGCAAGCGCGCCCCATCGAGGCGTTGATCGCTCACTTCGAACAGAATGGTTCTGCAGGCATCCACGCAGCCCAAAGCAAGGAGCTCGAATTTACCGCCGAGGCTTGGCGGTTGATGAGCGAAGTTGAACAGCAGCAAACACTGATGAATTACCGTATCGCTTATTTGGGCGAGACGATGGTCAACTGGTGTCCGCAGTTGGGAACGGTTTTGGCGAACGACGAGGTAGTCGGTGGCGTCTCCGAACGCGGCGGTTATCCCGTAGAACAGAAATTGATGCGTCAATGGTGTTTGCGCGTTTCTGCCTACGCTCAACGGCTATTAGATGGCTTGGAGGTCATCGACTGGAGCGACAGTTTGAAGGAAACGCAACGCAACTGGATAGGTCGCAGCGAAGGTACCGAAATGGAATTTCATGTAGCAGACTCCGACGTGACGTTCACCATCTTCACAACACGAGCAGACACCATCTTCGGCGTTACCTTTATGGTCTTGGCGCCCGAAAGCGCGTACGTGCAGCAGGTGACAACCGAGGGACAGCGCGCCGAAGTGGAAGCTTATTTGGAGACCATCAAACATAAGACCGAACGCGAACGCCAAGCGGAGCACGCTGTGACCGGCGTCTTTAGCGGCGCCTACGCCATTAATCCGCTGACCGGCGCCAAGATTCCGATCTGGATTTCGGAATACGTCTTGGCAGGCTACGGTACCGGCGCAATCATGGCGGTGCCAGCACACGACAGCCGCGACTATGCCTTCGCTCGACATTTCAATCTGCCGATTATCCCGCTGATTGAAGGCGCAGACGTGAGCGAAAGCAGCTATGACGCCAAAGAGGGTATCATGATCAACTCCTCAAATGGAGAACTGAATCTGAATGGTTTGACGGTGAAGGAATCTATCGCCGCCACCAAGAAATATGTGACCGCCAAAGGCATCGGTCGCGTCAAGGTGAACTACCGTTTGCGCGACGCCATCTTCAGCCGTCAACGCTACTGGGGCGAACCCTTCCCCGTCTATTACAAAGAGGGTATGCCCTACATGATTCCTTCCGACAAGCTACCGTTAGAGTTGCCGGAAGTGAGCGACTTTAAGCCGACCGAGACCGGAGAGCCGCCGTTGGGTCACGCCACGATGTGGGCGTGGAACGAAGCCGAAGGCTGCGTGGTGAGCAAGGAATTGATCGACGGAAAAAACATCTTCCCGTTGGAACTCTGCACGATGCCGGGCTTCGCCGGATCGTCTGCTTACTATCTGCGTTACACCGACCCGCGCAACCACGAGGCATTAGTCAGCCGTGAAGCCAACGAGTATTGGCAGAATGTAGATCTCTATTTAGGCGGCTCGGAGCACGCTACGGGACACTTGATCTACAGCCGCTTCTGGAATAAGTTCCTCCACGACTTGGGCATCACCGTTTGCGAGGAGCCGTTCAAGAAGTTGGTAAATCAAGGCATGATTCAAGGCCGTTCCAACTTCGTGTACCGCATTAAGGAGACCAACACATTCGTTTCGTTGGGCTTAAAAGATCAATACGACACCACTCCGATTCATGTGGACGTAAACATCGTGACGAACGACGTTTTGGACGTCGAGGCGTTCAAGGCTTGGCGTCCGGAATACGCTGACGCAGAGTTTATCCTCGAAGAGGGCAAATACATCTGCGGCTGGGCGGTCGAGAAGATGTCTAAGTCTATGTTTAACGTAGTCAATCCCGACGACATCGTGGAGAAGTACGGCGCCGACACACTGCGCCTCTACGAGATGTTCCTCGGCCCTATCGAGCAGTCGAAGCCGTGGGATACCGCCGGCATCGACGGTTCGTTCCGCTTCTTGAAGAAGTTCTGGGGTCTCTACTTCAAGGGTGAAGACTGGGCGGTGACAGAAGAGCAACCCTCTGCCGCCTCGTTGAAGTCACTGCACAAACTCATCAAGAAAGTCACCGGCGACATCGAATCCTTCTCGTACAACACCGCTATCCCGGCCTTCATGATCGCCGTCAGCGAATTGGCGCAACAGAAGTGCGCCTGCCGTGCGATTTTGGAGCCTATGGTGATCCTGATCGCCCCCTTTGCGCCGCACATCGCCGAAGAGCTGTGGCATCGCTTAGGGCACGACACAACCGTCTGCGATGCCGCTTGGCCTAAGTGGAACGAGCAATATTTGGTCGAGAGCGAAGTGAACTATCCGATTTCCTTCAGCGGCAAAGTGCGCCTGAAGATGTCGTTCCCTGCCGACACTCCGGTCGCCGAAGTAGAGGCTCAAGTCTTGGCGAATGCCGACGTACAGAAGTGGATGAACGGTCAGACGCCTAAGAAGGTGATCGTCGTTCCGGGTCGTATTGTCAACATCGTACTTTAAGCCCCATTTTCCTGAATTCACCCCTCCGCTGATGCATCGAAGCATCGCGGAGGGTGTTGCTTTTCTCAATCCCACTTTTAGACAAACGGAAATCAAATTATTCTTTCATTATGCAACGCATAAATAAAATCATTGTGCATCGTCAGACGCGCCAGCAAGCCAAAGACCTTTTCTTCATCTTCATGGGCATTGCGCTTTATGCCGTCGGCTTCACCGCGTTTGTACTACCCGAAGAGATTGTCATGGGCGGTGTCTCCGGTATCTCGGCTTTGTTTTACTATGCCTTTCGCATTCCCGCTGCTGCTTCGTTGTGGGGCATCAACTTGCTGCTGTTGCTGATCGCATTCCGCGGTCTGACGCGGCAATTCACCATTCGCACCATCATTGGCGTCACCATGATGTCTATCATGATCGGTCTCTTGCAACCCGTCTTCGAGGCATACCCCGTGATCACGCCGGGCAAGGACACCTTCATGCACGTGATGATCGGCGGCATGATGGGCGGTGCGGGGTTGGGCATCGTCTTTGCGCACAACGGCAGCACGGGGGGCACCGATATTATTGTTGCCCTGCTCACTAAATACTTCCGCATGAGCTTCGGTCGCGCAATGCAGTTGGTAGACATCTGTATCATTTGCTCCTCTTATTTTCTGTTCGGCAGCATGGAGAAGATCGTCTATGGCGTGGCATACACCTTGGTAGCAAGCTATATGTGCGATTACGTCATCAACGGTACCCGCCAGACGGTGCAGTTCCTGATCATTTCGAAACGCTACGACGCCATCGCCGATGCAGTAAATCACCAGATGCACCGCGGTGTAACCATCTTGGATGGCAAAGGCTGGTACAGCAAACAATCCGTACAGGTGGTGATGGTGTTGGCGCGCAAATACGAAGCACAGTATGTCTTCAACATCATCAAGAATATCGACCCCAACGCGATGGTGTCGCAGAATTTCTGCCACGGCGTCTTCGGCGAAGGGTTCGACAAAATCAAGTGACAAAAAAATTATTAGGATCCGGGAGATACAATGCTCCCGGATTTTTTCTACATTTGTCGCGACAACGCGCACGTAACGGCGCGGGAATTTAATTTTCTATCGCAATATGATCATCAAACAACTCTCCGCCCTGATTGAGAATAAAGCCGGCTGCGTATGGCAAGTGTTTCAGACGTTGGCAGACCACGACGTGAACATCCTCTCGTACAGCATCGCCGACGGTGCCCATTTGGGAGCGTTGCGCCTCATTGTCGACAATACGGCACGTGCCGAGGCTGCGCTGAACGCCAACGGCATCCGCACGCGGTTGGACGACGTTTATTCGTTGGCGTGTCCCAATGTGACCGGTTCGATGTCTAAGGTTTTGCGTCGTCTTGCCGATCACGAAGTCTCCATTCAATACATGTATGCGTTCCAATATGAGGGCATCTCGCAAGCCATCATTCATGCCGAAGACATGGAGCTGTTAGGGCGTGTCCTAACGGAATACGAACTACAAACGGAAGCCTAAGCCCGGACGCCGATAGTACCACACCATTTATCGAAAACAATTCGTGGATTTTATAGCAGATCACAACCTGATGGGACTTGCCATTGCCGTGGCAACGTTCCTAATCATCGGGGTGTTTCACCCCATCGTTATCAAAGCGGAATACTATTTTGGCACTCGCTGTTGGTGGGTGTTTGCCCTCGCGGGCATTCTGTTCTTGCTTGTCTCGCTTTGGACGTCCAATGTGCTTCTTTCTGCCCTATTGGGCGTGACCGGATGTTCCTCTCTCTGGAGCATTTTGGAACTATTCGAACAGCGTCAGCGCGTCCTGAAAGGCTGGTTTCCGATGAATCCCAAACGGAAAGAGGATTATCAGAAGTAATAAACCTATTTATCTCCCCGTATGAAAACCTTTTCACCCGAAGAACGGGCGCACCGTATCTACACCCTGACATGGGGAGGTAGCGTCATCAACCTATTTCTCCTGATCTTTAAGTTCGTGGCAGGCTTCGTCGGGCACAGTTCGGCGATGATCGCCGACGCCATACACTCCCTGTCAGACTTTCTGACCGACTTTGTGGTCATCATCTGTATGCACATCAGTACCAAGCCGTGCGACAAGAGTCACGACTTCGGGCACGGCAAATACGAAACGTTGGCGACCACCATCGTCGGGATGTTGCTGATGTTGGTGGCTACGGGCATCTTCTGGCACGGGGCACATCGCATCTGGGATGTTTGTCACGGCATGCCACTCGAAGCACCCGGGATGTTGGCTTTCTGGGCAGCCATTATCTCGATCGTCTTGAAAGAGGGGATCTATCAGGTGACTATGTACTGGGGTAAAGATCTAAACTCCGAGGCATTGGTGGCCAACGCTTGGCATCACCGGAGCGACGCTCTCTCGTCCATAGGAACGGCGTTGGGCATCGGTGGCGCCATTTGGTTGGGTGAACAATGGCGCATCTTGGACCCTATCGCTGCTGTGGTGGTGAGCTTGGTGATTGTTCGCATCGCAGCGAAGTTGATCAAGCACAGCATCGCCGAGTTGGTGGAGTCTTCGCTGCCCCAAGAGGTGGAAGACGAGATCGTCCAAACGGCGCTTTCGGTCGAGGGTGTCTCCGACGTGCACCGTCTACGTACGCGACAGATCGGTAGTTGCTACGCCATCAATATGCACATCCGCATGGATGGACATCTCACCCTAATCGCCGCACACGAAAAAGCGACCCGCGTGGAACAAGTCCTCCGGGATCGCTTCGGTGAACATACGTTGGTCAACGTACATATCGAGCCGTTGGCGGGCGACTACGAGCATGGAGCGCACCGAGTCAATGCGTCTTGATGCCGTGCTCCCCTTTGCGCCAGTTGGCGGGGCAAACCTCGCCGTAAGTCTCGTGGAACTGCAAGGCATCGACCATGCGTAACGCCTCGTCTACGCTACGTCCCAACGGTAGATCGTTGATAAGGCTGTGACGAATAATGCCCTGTTTGTCGATGAGGAACAAGCCGCGGTACGCCACCGGAGTACCCTCGAAGACCACTTGATTACATTCGTCATATCCATAGCTTCCCGCCAAGACTCCGTAGCGCATGGCGCCGATCTTGGCTTGGTCGGCGATGAGTGGGAAGTTTACCCCCTCGATACCGCCTTGTGCACGCGGCGTCTTGAGCCACGCCAAGTGGCTATAGGGCGAATCTACCGAACACCCGACGACAGCAACGTCCCGTTGCTCGAAATCTTTCAGTCGCTCTTGGAAAGCGATAATTTCTGTAGGACAGACAAAGGTGAAGTCCATCGGATAGAAAAACAATAGGACATACTTACGCCCGTAATATTCGTTGTGGATACAGAAGTCCGAGACGATGGTGTCGCCACCGATCACCGCCTGCGCCTTGAAGCGCGGAGCGCTTTTGCCGATCAATACATTCATGTAGTAAAGTTTTGGGGTTAAAGATACATCCATGATAACAAATAGAGCTACCGAAGGTTTAGAGTTTCGCCGCATTCGTCGATGCGACGATCCGTTGTTTGCGGCTACCGAAGCGCTGTTCATGGCATCATTTCCGGTGGAGGAACGTCGCCCCGCCGCAAGCCTGCACCGTGCGGTGCAGCAGGAGGAGCGTTTCAGCTGGTGGGCAGTGATCGAGCACGACGAGGCGGTGGGCTTGTTGGCTCACTGGGATTTCCCGAAATTAATCTATGTGGAATACTTAGCGGTGCGCGCCGATCAGCGTGGACGAGGCGTGGGGAGTCGCCTCATGGAGAATTGGCTGAAGGAGCAAACGCGACCGGTGGTGTTGGAAGTAGAGCCGCCGACAGACGCCGAGCGCCGTCGTCGGGTGGCTTTCTACGAGCACTTGGGCTTTGTCCTTTTGCCCGATCCCTATGAGCAACCCTCCTACGGCGTAGCACCCGGTTTGCCGTTACGCTTGATGCGCCGCGGCGAGACGACGTTGACGGCGGAGCAAATCGCCCGCACCCTCTATCACGAAGTCTATCATGCCCCTTACCCACCACGGGGCTGACGCGGTGGGGGTCAAAGCTCGCCGCGAGGCGCGCGCCCACCACCTTCACTGCCGCGGTTTCCGCCGCGACGGTTGTTTCGTCCCCGATCCATCTCTTTGAAGGTCATACTCAACCCTGCCAAGAAGTATTGTCCCAAGACGTTACTCTCTCGGTCGGTCATCGCCGTGGCGGTGATACTGCGGGTGATGCTACTCTTCTGTCGGAGCAAGTCGAAGACTTTGACGTAAGCCGTGAGATTTTTCTTGGCATAGAGCACCTTGCTGAGCTGAGCGTTCCAGAGGGTGGTGTTGCGCTTGATGCCGGCGCTGTAACCGCGACGTGCCGTGTAGTTGACGTCCGAGCTGAGAGTCACATCCCACGGGAAACGGTAGAGTGCCGAGAAGCGTCCGCCATAGGTCTGCGTCGTGCCCAAATTGCCCGTCGTGAGTACGGTAGCCGCGGCATACTGCCAGCGGTAATTGCCCGACAGAGAGAGGTTCATGCGCTCCGTGCGATAGCGGAGGGTGAAGTTCTGCCGGAGAGTGGTTGTGCGGGTATGATTTAATTCACTGTCTGTATTTTTCACGTTTGCATAGCCGATGCGTTCGGTATACCCGCCGCGGGTCTGCGTCGAGACATACCAATGGTTGTCGGCAAAGGGAATAGCGGCAAGGAATCCCCCCTCGACCTCCCAATCGCCCAGCCCCGAAAGATTCTCGGTGCGGGTGGTGTCGGTACGCAGGTCTTCGGAGTACCAGCGACGCGATGTGAGGGTGTTGAAGGAGGAGGCAGCGGTAAGGGTAGCCTCATAGGATTGTTGCGTCTCGCGCAGATAATTGACCCAGCGCACCTCCAAATTGTGACTGAAGCTCGGTTCCAGATCGGGATTGCCCAACCGTACGTGCGTGGCGCTGACTTGATTCTTGGAAGCTTGCAACTGGTTCATCGAGGGCTGCTGAGTCTGTCCGCGGTAGGTAATGCGCAGGGTGCGATCTTGCGTCCATCGGTAACGATAGACGATGCGCGGCGCATAATTGACGTAGTGCCGATGATAATCCCGTCGGTGATCACAACGATCCTCGTAGTCCTGCATCTGCGGCATGAAGTCCACCCCCACCGTGAGGTTGTAGTTAGGCTGCACGGTGTTATAGCCCACGCGGAGGGTCGTATTGAGATTTTGTACAAGGGTCTCGGCGTTGTAGTCGGCGCTCGAACGGGCACCCACACTGTCTTCATACTGCTGTGTACGGTTGTTCCAGAAGTGGTACAACTGCCGACTGTAGCGATTGGAGAGGGCGGTGGTAACACTGAACTCCAAATTGTGACCTTCGGCAAGGGGTTCGATGTGGCTCAGGCGCAAACGGTAGGTCTCGCTATGGGCGCGCTCTTCCTGCCACTGGTTGATGGCGGTGTCGTGTTGCAGCGTCAAGTCGGCTACCGCCACCGTGTCATAGCCCGTCAGCGACTGTACATAGTGGTCGCCGTCGTTGGTTCTGCCGGAGACGCTGAGTGCGACGGAGCTGCGGCGTGTGCCGTGCTCTGTCTTCTGCTTGTGTCGGTAGGAAATCTCCAATCCGTATTGCAACCCCTCCTGCTCCATGTTGCTGCTGCGTCGTGTCTGACTGATGTAGCGCGGTTGCAGCGAATCGCCGACGGTGACGTACTGATCTTCGTAATAGGTAGCGCTCTCCGTTCCCTCGGAGGTGCGCGTATTATTATAGGTGAGGTTGGGCTTGATAGAGAGGTTGTGCTGCTGTTGGGCGCCGAAAGTGCGCTCGTAATTCAGATTCAAGCGCATATTACGACTCTCATTGTGGTCGGCACTGTGACTATCGGTGACGGTGTTTCCCCCTTTGCGATAGTTGATGCGGTGCGTAGAGCTCACTTCATCCTGATTGCTGCCGCCGAAGAAGAGGTCACCCCCGGCTGCCAACGGCGTATTGACGTCGCGGATGCGGTCTGCCTCGTCATAGTTCACATTGACACCCACCTGCCAACTCTCCTGAATACCGTTGCCACGTTCCCCGCTGTTGCGATTGCCGCGCATGGAGGAGCCACTCATCACGCCGTCGCCCTGATCGCCGAAGCCGGCGTTGTTCGTGTTGTTCGCACCCGCCACAAGGACGCCTTGCAGGTTGCCGCGGAAGTAGCCTGCCATCCCGTTGGCTGTATATCGGTCGGTGATATTGTGACCGTTGCCCCACGCGCCACGCGCATTGCCGAACCATCCTCGGCGCATCTTGGGTTTCAATTTCAGGTTGATAACTTTGCGCCGCTCGCCGTCGTCAATGCCGCTCTGTCGCGACTCTTCGTTCTGCATATCCACCACCTGCACACTCTCGATCATATCGGCAGTGAGGTTCTTGGTGGCGATTTGGGTGTTATTGCCAAAGAATTCCTTGCCGTCCACATAGACCTGTTCCACCTTTTTGCCCTGTGCGGTCAGCGAACCGTCCGCCTCGACCTCTACGCCGGGCAACTGTTCGAGGAGCGCTTCGGCATCAGCTCCCGGCTGCGTCTTGTAGCTGTCGGCAAAGTATTCTACCGTGTCGCCACGTACCACCATCGGAGGCGGGACGGCAGAGACCACAGTCTCGCCCAGACGGTGGCTCTCTTCGTTGAGGTGTACGTCGTGCAGCTCGTAAGGCTTCTTCAAGTCGCGCGGCTCCAAGCGCACGTAGGTAGTGGTGAATCCCACATAACTCACCGCTATGGTGTAGCGACCGCCCCGCTTGACCTTGCTCGTTGTGAGGGTGAAACGTCCCTCGGCATCGGCGGCGACACCTCCCAAGAAGGTGGAATCCGGCAGGCTGAGCAGCCGCAAAGTGGCACCCGCCAGAGGCGTATCGTCAGTGGCAGATGCGATGCGTCCGGTGATGTCGAAGGCATAAGCGAGGCTGCTCGTTAGGGAGAGGAGCAGCAAGAGCATGATTTTAGGAGAGGAAATAAATAAATCTGTGCAATTCTTATTCATGGGTAGGGCGATTAACATTTTTATGACCACGCGCAGAGGCGAAAGTTTAAGGAGCCTCTGAAAATCTGCGGCACAATGTTTCGGAGAGATTCCGATCGTTTGTATAGCACTTTGTTGATATTTGTGTCATAGGAAAAGGTTGGGAGACAGCAACGCGACGTTTTGCTATCATCAATGATTTGGGCTGCATTTCTATACATGAAATGGTATGAAAATTTACATATTTTACACAATTTCAGCCGAAAATCTATTTTTTAACACTCGTAGAGTACCATTTCATGGAAATTTTGCTATATTTGCCTACAGAAAGATGGAAATTTGTTATACATGACGCTTAAATTTAGTACCATATACACAGAGACGGAGGCACAGCTATGTACTTTTGGCTTGGTTTTATGTACGTTGGTCTCATGTGTTCACAAAGAGTTATCGTTGCCGGAAGAAGATCACGTCGCTGTAACTATTACAGTCGACTGGGGTATATTCGACGAGGATGAGATCCCAAGCGGAATGACCGTGATCATTTACGACGAAGAGGGAACCGATCCCACCTATGTCGAGACAAACGACGTGTCGCAGACCTCGACGACCTTGGAGCCCGGAACCTATCACATCGTGGTAATCGACTACAGTACGGGCGAATTTGAGACCTTGAAATTCATTGATCTGGACGACTTCAATAATGCGCGCGTCTCTGTTCTGCCTACAGAATCCGATTGGTATGTTCCCGCCGAAGGTGAAGAGGTGGCAGTCGAGCCCGAAGACTTCGCCTTAGACATCTCGTACGACATCACCATAGGCGGAGCCGATGCAGACAACGTTTCGACCAATATCGTGACCCACCTCAACCCGGAAATCGCGGTTGGAGAGGTGCAAGTACAAATCCAAGTGGCGGGAGTGCACCGCATTCGTGAAGTACGTGGCGCCATCAGCGGTATGGCGGGAAGTTACCTGATCGCCGTTCGGCATACGGGCACCGACCGTGTGACGCACCTGCTCAACTCATGGATGAGCACCCGCGCCGCGACAGAGGACGAAGACCTCGGCTGGATCACAACCACATTCTCTACCTTCGGTCTCCCCTACAACCATGTAGGCGAAAGCAACGAAAACATCCTAACCCTGTCGTTCGTCTTGACGGATTACTCCACGTACAGCTGTCAACTCCCTGTGGGCGACCTCTTCGAGCCGTTGGAAGACCTCAACTATCGACTGACCGTCCCGACCATCATCGAGCTACCGGAGGTAGAAGAGAGTCCCGACGACGGCAACAGCAGCGACAATTCCTCGTCCGCCTTCGATCCTTCGGTGAGCGATTGGGGCACGGAGGAGGATTTAGATTTCAACCTTTAGTCTGTCCGTGCGCGCAGCAAGCTGAGACGCACCACCCTTGAGGCATACCATGAGCATTGAGCTCATCTAAACAATAAACATCGTAACACACCCACAAAACACAAACAAAGACTGTAAGATAACCTTACAAATCTGTCATTTCGTTTAATTTAATTTAAACATTTATGCGTATTACAAACATTTTGACTGCGCTGACCGCAGCCGCGGCTTTAGTCGGCTGTTCCAGCGATGACATGTTCAGCAGTTACAATACTGAACAAGGCAACCGAGTGATTGATTTCGGCACGTACATTACCCGTGCCACAGTGTTGGACACCACCTCTCTGCAAGCCGGCGGATTCACCGTGTACGCCTACTTGACCAACGACACGACGTGGACAGACTTTTACACAGAGCACACCACCAAAGCAAATGCGAACGATCCCGTTCCAGCTGTTGTGCCTAACTTCATGAACTACGAACACGCAACGTTCTCCAACAATGCATGGTCGTACGAAGTCCTAAAGTATTGGCCCCTCAATGACAACTACCGCATTTCGTTCTTCGCCTGCGCCCCGACCAACCGCACCAACTTGACCAATGCAGTGCAGGAGAGCCAGAGTGGTACACCGAGCGTTAAATACACCATCGCCGGGACTACAGATTCGGCAAAAGTGGCGAATATGTACGATCTAACACGTGCGGAAGCTAAAGACAAGCAGTATTCCGTGTCGCCGGTTCGTCTGAAATTCGAACACGCCCTATCGCGTGTGAACTTCCGCGTCCGTAGCGCCGACACATTGTATGTAGCCGGCTCGACGAGCAAGAGTACACGAATCTACCTGAAAGACATCAAACTCGAAGGCACACGCCTCTATAGCGGAGGTACACTGAACTTGCTGACCAACGTTTGGGACAGTAAGAGCGATCCGACCTCTTTCAGTGTCAACAGCATCATGAACCTCACCGACAATGCGGCAACAGACGCTTATACGGTCAAGAAGAGCTTCGTCTTGGGTGCAGATACCGTTCCGCACGAGATCTTCACCGAAAGCACTGCAAGCAACCTCGGCAAGAACAAGCACAACTATCTCTACATGGTGCCCACAGGAACGATGGACGCAACAGACAACATCAAGGTGACATTCTATTATACAGTTGTCACCCTCGACACTAAGGTGGGCAGCTACACCAGCTATGACGTGATCTCCAATCCGATCTCTATCAAACAGGAATTGGTACAAGGCAAAGCCTACAACTGGAAGTTCACGTTGGGTCTCAATAAGATCGAATTCGAGAGCGAGATCGGCACCGACTGGGATTACGATACCAACGTAGCGGGTAACGGCAACAGCAACGGTTCGACAGCAGGTAACGGCAACAACAGCAACGGCGAGGTAGACGAGATCATCAACGAGACGTTCCGCCTTTACGGAAGCGGTTACGGTTGGACAGGCAATTCTGAATACAACTTCACACCTAAGAGTGACGGTACATTCGAGATCAGCATCTCCGGCGCTTTGGAGAATGGCTTCATGATCTCCACCGTTCCATATTCACAGGACAACCAGTTCGGTGGTCGCAGCTACGACTGGGAGACAGAGTTGGAAGTCGGCACAACATATACTTTGTGGCAAGGTAACGCCGGTTGCATCGGCATCCAGCTGAAAGATTATGCCAATAAGAAAGAATCCGACTACACGAATGTTAAGTTGACGTTCGATCCGGTCAACAAGACATTGGTGCTCTCTAAGAACGAATAATCCTGCGCGATCTCACGATCCGCACGCTTCCCGCCTACGGTGGGCGGGAAGCATTAAGACACAAAAACAGAATCGGGACACTCCACATGGGAGTGCCCCGATTCTGTTTTTATATCGAACAATCGTTTCCGAACGATTATGCGATGCCGCTAAAGCCCATGAAAGCCATAGCAAGCAGACCGGCGGTAATCAACGCGATCGGCGTGCCCTTCATGGCAGAAGGAACGTTCGTGATCGCCAACTGCTCGCGAATGCCGGCAAAGAGCACCATGGCCAACGTAAAGCCAAGGGCGGTAGAAACCGCATAGACGGCAGACTGAAGCAAGTCATAGTTGAAGTTGATGACGTTGATGGCAACACCAAGAATTGTACAGTTGGTCGTAATCAACGGCAAGAAGACACCAAGAGCCGCATAGAGCGACGGTGAAACCTTCTTGAGGATGATCTCGACCATTTGCACGAGCGCTGCAATCACAAGGATGTACACAATGGTCTGCATGAAGCCCAAACCGAGGGGTTCGAGGCAATAGGTCTGGATGCACCACGTTACGATGGTTGAGATCAACATAACGAATGCGACAGCCATACCCATGCCGGCAGCAGTGTCAATTTTCTTTGATACGCCGAGGAACGGGCAGATACCCAAGAACTGCGACAAGACGATATTATTAACGAATATCGCAGCGATAATCATCATTACGTATTCCATAGCTTATGCTTTTTTGAGTTTGTTGAAAATGGCAACCAAGAAGCCTAAGGTGATGAAGGCTCCGGGCGCCAAAACGAAGGTAAGTGCACCGTAGTTCTCAGGGAAGATCGGGCAACCGAAGATGGCACCGGTTCCCAACAATTCACGGCATGTACCGATCAAAGTCAAGGCAACGGTGAAGCCAAGTCCAATGCCGACACCATCGAGAGCGGAATCCAACGGATTGTTCTTTGCGGCGAACGATTCAGCACGTCCCAACACGATACAGTTCACGACGATCAGCGGGATGAAGAGACCCAACGTCTCATAGATGTCCGGAGCATACGCTTGGAGCAAGAGCTGAACCACAGTAACGAATGCTGCGATCACAACGATGTAGCACGGGATGTGCACTTTGTCGGGGATCAAGCTCTTCAGACACGAAATCGCGATGTTTGAGCAGATCAACACAGCCATGGTGGCCAAGCCCATGCTCATACCATTGATAGCCGATGAGGTTGTACCCAAAGTCGGGCACATACCAAGGAGCAACACGAATGTAGGGTTCTCCTTTATAAGGCCATTGATAATAATACCTAATTTACTCATAATTTAAGTCTCCTACATTATTGGTTGTTAGAATTGTCCTCCTCAGCCTCAATGCCGTCAGCAACCTCCTGCTCTACAGCGGGAGCGTCAATTTCGGCGTCAGCAGCAGCCTCGTCGCCGGCAACCTGCGGAGTGGCAGCACTCTGCGCGTCGGTATTGGTGAGGATGCCGTAAGCCTGAGCGATAGCGTCGCAGAAGGCGCGTGAAGAGATGGTTGCGGCGGTGATTGCGTCGACTTCGCCACCATCTTTGCTCACGGTCAAATTATTCTTGCCGGGGTTCTTGCCGATGACATTTCCTTTGCCACCCTCAACGAACCAAATCGGCATCTTGGATCCCAAACCCGGAGTTTCCGCCATAGCCAAGCAGTTGTAACCGGTGATGTTGCCCTCGTTGTCGAAGCCGAACATAATGGTTACATCGCCGCCAAAACCTTTTGCCGTCGTCACCTGAACAGCAGAACCCACCTGTGCGCCATCTTTGTAGACGGGGAACGTTATAGAGGGCTTACCGTTGGCAGAGGTACCTTCGATCGCCTCACCAACCGTATCGAACGAGGGAGCTACCGCCTTGATAGCGTTGGTCTGCTTTGCCTCGTTAGCCTGAGCAATAGGCTCTTCGGTAACGCCATACACCCAGCCCAACAATGCACCTACAACTAAACTGATTCCCGTCAGGGAGAAGAACATATTCTTCAATGAGTTTTCGAGTTTCTTTGCCATAGTCGTAAATTATTTTTTGACAACGCCAAAGCGTGTAGGTTTGACATAAGTATTGATAAGGGGCGTGAAAGCATTCATGAGCAGGATGGCGAATGACATTCCTTCAGGATAAGCGCCGAAACGACGAATGATGATGGTCAGCGCACCAATGCAGGCGCCGTACAGCAACATTCCGCGGTGATTCATCGGCGAAGACACGTAGTCGGTAGCCATATAGATAGCGCCGAGCATCATACCACCGGACAAGAGCTGCATCACCGAACCTTCGAAACCATAACCGCAGATCAGCGCCATGATGAAGGCTGCCACGAAGATGCTGACGGGAATGTGCCAAGAAATGGTCTTGCGACACAACATATAGACAAAACCGATGAGCAATGCCAAGGCGCAAACCTCACCCATTGAACCGCCAGTCTGACCGATCAACATTTCGACAGCTGAAGGCATCTGAGCCCAAATAGCATCTTTGGCAGCCGCTGTTTCAGCGCCGAACCACTGCGTAAACAATGCCAACGGAGTGGCTCCGGTCGTAGCGTCCAAATAAGCGGTTTCGCCGCTGACAGGCCATGTCGTCATCTGCACCGGATAAGCGACGAGGAGGAACACACGACCTACGAGCGCGGGATTGAAAATATTCGAGCCCAAGCCGCCGAAGACCATCTTGCCGACGCCGATAGCGACCAAAGCGCCGATGATGATGATCCAAATCGGAAGATTAGAGGGAACGTTGAAAGCCAACAACACACCGGTCAAGACCGCAGAGAGATCGCAGATCGTGGGAGTCGTCTTCAAAAGGAATTTCTGAATCAGAAATTCAAAAAGCACACAGGCAGCGACCGAAGTCACAGTGACAACCACTGCGCCCCATCCAAACATAAAGAACGAGACGAGCAACGCCGGCACCAATGCAATGAGCACGTCACGCATACAACCCTGAACGGAGTTGCCGCTATGCACGTGGGGTGACAATGAGACGTTTAACTTATTCATTTTATTGATTTATTACTTATTTACATTACTTCTTAGCCTCTTCAGCTTTGGCGGCAGCGGCTTCGGCGGCAGCCTTTGCTGCAGCAGCACGAGCGCGAATAATGCCCATTACTTTGCCCTTGCCTTGACGAATCCAGTCGAGCAACGGACGATTAGCGGGACAAGAGAAGCTGCAAGATCCACATTCGATGCAATCGTAGATGCGTTCCTCTTCGGCCTTATCCAAGAGGTTCAATTCACTATACTTAGCGATAAAGTTCGGGCTCAACCCCATCGGGCAAGCGCTCACGCACTTGGCGCAACGGATACACGGCTGAGCTGCCTCGCGGCGAGCTTCGGCGTTGGGCATGATCAAAATGCCGGAACAACCCTTCACCATATAAGAATCGACAGCGGGCATCGCCTTACCCATCATCGGACCGCCTGAAATCACCTTGCCGGTGTCTTCGGGAAGACCGCCAGCGGCTTCGATCAACGTAGCCAACGGCGTACCTACGCGCGCTTGGAAATTCGACGGCTTAGCCAACGACTTACCGGTGACGGTGACGATACGCTCGAAGAGGGGCTTATTCTTCTGCACAGCTTCGTAAACGGCGAACGCGGTGCCGACATTCTGTACCAGAGCGCCCGTAGCGATGGGGAGACCGCCGCTGGGCACCTGCTTACCGATACAAGCGTCGATCAGCTGCTTCTCGCCGCCTTGCGGATACTTCAACTTCAGGGGTTGGATCGTAATGCCGGGGAAGGCCTTAGCTTTCTGCTCCATCAGGCTGATGGCGTCGGGTTTATTAGCCTCAATGCCGATGATGGCGCGATTCACGCTCATGGCTTTCATCAAAGCCGTGACGCCGATCAAGATTTCGTCCGGATGAGCCAACATCAAGCTGTGGTCGCTGGTCAGATAAGGCTCGCACTCCACGGCGTTGATGATCACCACCTCGCACTTCATTGTGGGGGGAGGCGTCAGTTTTACTTGTGTGGGGAATGTGGCGCCGCCCATACCGACGATACCGCAAGCCTTCACACGCTCGACGATAGCTTTGGGATCCGTGATTTTAAGATCCTTGATGATCTCTTTAGAACGGTCGATAGATTCTTCCCATTCGTCGCCTTCCACCTTGATAAACACGGCTTGAACCTTCTTGCCTGTAGCGTCCGGCACCATATCGATCTTGTCGACCGTTCCGGAGACAGAAGAATGCACAAACGACGAGAGGAAGCCACCGGGCTCACCGATGACGGTACCTACCTTAACCTTATCGCCTTTAGCGACCACCGGCTTGGAAGGCGCACCCAAATTCTGAGCCATCGGGATGGCTACAACAGCCGGCGCATCGATGACCTGAATGGGGGCGTGATCTGAAAGTTTATTAGCGGCGGGATGTACACCGCCGAGTCTAAAAGTCTTCATATCTTTGTTATATTTCTTATTTTATTATTCCATCAATTACTCAGCCTTGGGAGCTTCGGGAGCCTTGGGTGCCTCGGCGGGTTTCTGTGCGGGAGCAGCAGGAGCGGCAGCCTGAGCGGGAGCAGCTGCGGGAGCAGCCGGAGCGGGAGCTTCTTTCGGCTTGGGAGTGGGAGGAGTGAATGTGCAGGCGATGGCCTTCTTAGGACATTCGGGGACGCACATACCGCAAGCCTTGCACTTCTCGGGATCAATGTATGCCAAGTTATTCTCTACCGTGATGGCGTCAAACTTGCAGACCTTGACACACTTGCCACAACCGATACAAGAATTCTGACAAGCCTTCATTGCCACAGCGCCCTTATCCTTGTTGATACAGTTCACCCAAACGCGACGGTGATTTGCGCCGACCAAGCGACCTTTCTTGCGGAGTTCGATGACGAACTTGGGGCAAGCCTTGGCGCACGCGCCACAAGCCACACACTTCTCGGCGTCCACTTCGGGGAGACCTGTCTCAGCGTTCATGTGGATCGCGTCGAACTGACAAGACTTCACACAATCGCCCAAGCCGATACAACCGAAGGCGCAGCCGGTCTCTCCGGCGAACGTAGCGGCAGCTACGGCGCAGCTCTTGGCTCCATCATAGTGTGCCACCTTCGGGCGCGCGCATATAGTACCGGCGCAACGTACGACAGCGAGCTTCGGCTCAGCGGCGGCAGCCTCAAGGCCGAGGATGCCGGCTACCTTAGCCATGGTCTCTGCGCCACCGACGGGGCACATCAAACCATCTAACGATGTGGCTTTCACACAAGCGTCAGCCATACCGTGACAACCGGGGAAGCCGCAACCGCCGCAGTTAGCGCCGGGCAGCACCTCTTCAACCTCACCCACACGGGGGTCTTCATACACATAGAACTTCTTGGCTACTAAGTATAGCACCAAAGCACCTATGGCTCCTATCACGCCAAGCACGATAAGAGCAATCACAATAAAACTCATAGTGATACTAATATTGATAATAATGTTACTAAAATATGTTTTTCCAATTCAAGTTCGGATTACGTTGTCCATGCAGGGCGGCACTGAGCACGGCAAGGGCATTCATAAAAATTCTCATTCCGGAGCTATGATCGAGGGGACGGACAGGTCACACCGTCTCCAATCGACGCACTTGGAACGAGAACTTAGTCTTCAAGCGATTGCGGAAGCAGAACAAGCCGATGTAGTAGAGCGCCAAGAATGCGAAGACGCACACCGCGCCTGTCCCCTCGCCCGCCGCTTGTGCGACTGCAAAGAGGATGACCATACACAGCACCAACGGGAGGATGAAGGCGTACGTCAGGGCAGACCACGCCATACTGTTGCTCCCCACGAGCGTGACACGTTCGCCGGGACGAAATTCCTGACCGCCGCTCTCGGCGACAATGATTTTTTCTTTTTGGTCTGAAGCTGTACAGGCTCCGCGTGCGTGACAACCACTGCAAGCCGAATGCTGCACAATCATCACAGACACTTGTGTGCCTTCCGTTTTGATGACTACCCCATCGTGGGTGATCTCTTTACTCATGATTTCTTATTTGTAGTGTGCAAAAGTAGTACATTTTCTTTGACTTAGGAAACAGAGCACTGAAAAAGTAGCATTTTATGTTACACAGGGTTAAAAAAGGGGGTTATTTCTAACGTTCATAAACATTATTGCTCTACCTTTGCCGGGCTTGGCGGTGCCATGATGCCCGCCGCATTCCCTAAGCACAACGTCATGAACCTAATGCAAGACCATCGCGGCGCACTCCGCCCCACATTTTACGCATGGGCTGTTGCTGTCCTGAGCTGGACGGCTTGCTCCGCAGGAGCGCCCACCTCTACCACCCCTACTCGATCGGACAACGCCGCTACTGCGGCACCCACTGTCCTCCCCACATTCAACGCGGATTCGGCATACCAATACATCGCCCGGCAGCTCGATTTCGGGCCGCGAGTCCCCGGTACAGAGGCTCAGCGCGAGGCAGCTGCATGGTTGGAGGCGGAGTTGCGTCGGCACGGTGCCGAGGTGACGATTCAAGAGGGACAAGTGACGGCGTACGACGGTCGGCGGCTTCCCATCATCAACTTGGTAGGCAGCTACAACCCATCGGCGGAGCGCCGCATCCTGCTCCTCTCCCATTGGGATTCGCGCCCCGTGGCAGATCATGACGCCGACCCGGCCAAGCGGCAACAAGCCGTTCCCGCCGCCAACGATGGTGCGAGCGGCGTAGGGGTGCTTTTAGAGTTAGCCCGACTGTTCGGAGAGGTCACCCCCAATGTCGGAGTGGATATCCTGTTGACCGACGCCGAGGATTACGGTGCGCCGGACGATTGGGAGGGAGAGCATCGCGAAGAGCATTGGGCGTTGGGCACACAGTATTGGTGCCGTCAGCCGCACGTGGCGGGCTATCGTGCCGACTTCGGCGTCCTGCTTGATATGGTGGGGGGCGAAGGTGCCACGTTCTATCGCGAATACTTCTCCGAGCAATATGCGGGCAGCGTTGTGAGCCACATCTGGAAAACGGCAGATCGCCTCGGCTACGGGCAATACTTCGACCGCCATTCGGGGGGCGCTATTACGGACGATCACTACTTTGTCAATCTCCTGACCGGGATCCCGACGGTAGACATTATTCACACCGATGCAGATTCGCCCAACGGCGCCTTCTATCGCTATTGGCACACCACCGAAGATACCCTCGACAAGATCTCTACCGCGACGCTGCGCGCTGTCGGCGAGACGTTGACACACGTCGTCTACGAGCATTGAGCCGAAACGGAGGCATCCGTCCCACCTAATCACCGAATAACCCAAATATCCAAAGATTATGACCATAAATGAGATTCAAGACCAGATCATCGACGACTTTTGCAGCGTTGACGATTGGATGGACAAGTATCAAATGCTGATCGACTTAGGCAACAGCCTCGAACCGTTGGACGAACGCTACAAGACGCCTCAGAACCTGATCGAAGGTTGCCAGAGCCGTGTATGGCTGCAAGCCGACTACACCGACGGTGTGATCCACTTTTCGGGCGAGAGCGACGCAGTGATCGTCAAGGGGATCGTCTCGCTATTGATCCAAGTGTTGAGCGATCACACTCCGGACGAGATTCTGAATGCCGATCTCTACTTCATCGACAAAATTGGGCTGAAGGAGCACCTCTCACCCACCCGAAGCAACGGTTTGGTGAGCATGGTGAAGCAGATGCGCGTCTACGCATTGGCTTTCAGCGCCAAGCAGTCTTGAGCGGGAGCATCGCACCGCGTTGAGCCTCTCCGGACGATTTTAGGGAGCCATGCGGTGCAAAGATTGTCCCATGACTGCCGGAGGTTATAAATTCACTTAAAACGAGGCCTCAGATCCAAAGGATCTTAAAAAATCCATAGCGCGAAAGTATTTTCGCGCTTTTTGTTTGGAGCATTCTGTCTTAGGGCATACCTTTGTCACCGGAAAGCCGCACACGTGCAGATCGGGAAACTCATCGAATTTTCAAAACTTTCCGGAGTCTCTACTCAAGCCAATGGCGGGCCGCGCCTTTCGGGGTTGTTCCTTCAGTGGGACACGGCGGATTACAAAGGTGAGAAATGCTCCAAATCCTGCTTACAGGAGTTTCATCACGTCCACGTGCGGTTTTCCTTTTACATAGGACTTAGCGACAAGCTACGATACGTCGAAGCGCGTCCCTCGTGTGGGGGACGCGCTTCGGCGTTTGATATAGTAGTTCAACGAAGAGAGGCAGCCCCATCGCTTGGAGCTGCCTCTCGACTATAGTTGTGTATCTATGTTAGCGTCAGTAGATCACTTGATCACCTTGACGCTCTGCTTGCCACCGAAGTTCACGATGTTCAAGCCGGCACGAGCGCCGCGGATCACCGCCTTGCCCTCTACTACCGGGACGGTAGCTACACGTGCGCCGGTCGCGTCATAGAGAGTGACGTTCTTGACATCCGACGGGCAAGATACCTGAATGTTATCGCCTACTACCGTAGCTGCATATACACGAGACTCAGCAGAGATGCTCTCGATGCCGCTGGTAGCGTCGCCCTGAAGGATTTCGAGGGTGATCGATGCACCCCACTGCATATACTTCAAGATGCATGAACGACCGCTCTCGCCTGCGGGCAGTGCGTCGACAGCAGCTTGGAGCACGAAGTTGTTATTCGTAGTATAGTCTTCGGAAGCGATCTGTACGTGTACCCAATCCGGCTCTACATAGCCATCGGCATTCCAAAGACCTGTCGTCTGGTTGCCGTTAGCGTCTTCGCCAGAAGATCCGGGATAGATCGTCCAGCTTGCGATACCGCCTTCGTCGGGGATGCGCACCGATTTCTCATCTTCCGTATAGAGGTAGCCCATCACGAAGCCCTCGTAAGCGTAGTAGAGGCGATCGTTAGCATACTGCGAGTAGAGCAACGTCTCCGGATCGCTCGCGATGGCAAGTGCCGTATTCAAGCTACCGTTGGCGTCGGCGTTGTCCTCGCTCATGGGGTAGAACGTGATGGCTGCATTGTCCAAGCCCTGAAGCTCAAAGAGGAATTCATCCTCAATATTCAGAATGCCCTCGTACTCCTCTTCGAAACCATATTCATTTTCTACGAAGAAGTCGCTGAACGTGATGTTACCATAGGTCAAAGAGGTACCTTGAAGACCGACTTTCCAATCGGCAGTCGTAGCTGTAGCGATGGCGATGGTGTCGCCCGGTACGATACCGCCGTTAGCGTTGCGGTGGCAGTGACGGATCAAGAGCTTCAAAGAGGCCTTGGGATCGGTGCATGCGAAGCTTGCGCCGAAAAGTTTCACGCCCGTGAAGAAGATCGGTGACGCCGGCTTGCCCTGATAAGAGTAAACGCTGCTGGCCATCTCGCCGTTCGTACTGTAGAGGTTGAACGAATAAGCGTTGTCGTACGAAGCGGTCGAAGCATAGTATTGCTTGCTATTATAATACAAATCGCTCTCGCTACCGGAAGCGAACAAATTTCCGGGAGCATAGTTGCTGAAGTAATTCAAACTCCACAGATAGGCAGCGGCAAAGTTACCCTTGTTGAGGACGCTGAGATAGGGCGAAGTGTAGAAAGTTCCCACACCGGATGTGAAGTTCAAATCTTCGTCATAGCTGATCTCTGTATCGACGAGCTGAATCTCGTAGGATGAACCGTTCCAGACATACTCATACACATTCATCGCCCAACCGATGGAATCATACGGAGCGGGGGTCGTACTGTGGAAGGTCAAGTCGCGATCTGCCGCGATGAATGAATAGGGGCCAAAAATATAGAAGTCGTCAGAGAATGAAGCGTGCAGCATGAAGTCTTGTGCTTCGCCGCGTGCAACGGGGATGTCGCTACCCCAACCCTCTACGCTGTAATCCAGATTGTAGTAACCCTCATAGATACCGCCATTGTCGACCGTGAGATCTACCGTTTTAGCATCTGTGTCATAAGGAGCTGCCCAATAGACCCAAATAGCACCGTCGGGGACAACGACTGCACCCTCTTCGTCGAACTGGAACGAGATATCGCTGAGCACGAGTGTAGTCTCGGTAGACTTAGAGAGGTCAACCAAGCAGAGGGCATAAGTAGCGCCGGATGTAGTAGAATAAGTGAGGATCGGCTGCTCGTTAGAGATGGTTACCACAGAGCCGGAAACGGTGGCATACGCACCGATAGGCTCATCATATTCCGAGAAGGGAATCAGATCGTAGACCGCCATCGTAGCGTCGTCGATCGTGTAGTAGTAAGTTTCCCAAGTCGTCGTATTCGCTGTGTAGTAATCCTGACCCTTGCCGTAAATGGTGGCGGGAATGGTATTCAGGATAGAGGCATCGTTAGAATACTCTACGGCATCAAAGAGGGTGAAGAATTCGAAGTCGTCATCCACATTGAACGTATAGTTACCACCGGCAAGCTGAATGGCATAGCACAAGAGGGAATAGTCGTCCAACGTGAGTGAAGAGCCATCCGAAGCCACCTTCAAGGTGAACGGCTGATCAGGATTCATCGCCTCGCAGAGGAAGATGTCGTAAGTGTCGCCCGAAGAGCGCTGGGCTGAAGCTACATACTGCGCCGGCAAGACACGGAGAGATCCATCGCTATAGATTGCCTTGACCTGCGTCTGTACATCCTCCCAACCGGAAGCGGTGAAAGGAATCAAGTTTCTCAACACTACGGTATCACCCGAAAGGGGGTAAACACGCATTTCCCATGAGGTAGTGGCCTGCGTATTTGAACCTACCTCGTAAGTACCGACAGCATAATATACGGAGTCGAGACCGGTGAGGGTACCCTCAGAAGCTGCTGAGAGCTGAACAGAGGAGAGTTCGCCGAATGCAGCACGGCTCGAAGCGCTCATAACGCTCTTACCGGACTTGTTGCCGGCAGGCTGAAGCGCAGCGGAGAGGCTGTTCCGAACTTGGAAGTTTTTAGGAGCGAGTTCGGGTGAGATCGCACGGAACTTGCTCAACTCTACAGAGTTGCGGCGCACCTTGATGTCCGTGTTTACCTGAGTGGCAAGCGGCTGAAGCTGACGGACAGAGGGTGCTGTCTGCACACGGGTCAATGTGGCGGGCTGAGTCGTCAGACTTTGAGCCACTACATTGCCCGTTAATGCTACCGAAGCAAGAAGAAGTAACGTACTTTTCATAAGCTTAGTAAATTATGGATTATTGGAATTTGATAGCTGTACCACCTTGCTTAGGAGTGAAGATTGCCCCTGTCGGCAAGAAATAGTTGTTGGGAACCACCGTATAAGTGCCGTTGATACTCTCGGCAAAAGCGGTAAAGAGGGTTTGGATCTCGTCGTTGCGACGCGCCAAGTTATTCAAGTTCGAATTGGTATCGTCTGTGTCGGCAGTGTAGCTGACCTCGCCGTAAGCGGGGCAAGTGGCATTGAGCCCGCAACCGGCTTTGATGAAGCTCTTGCCCATCTGGACGCCCATCAAGAGGTAGGTATTGCGGTTATCCACGCCTACGCCGATGTATTGCAATTTCCAAGCTGCATTGATCGAAGAGATGTCAGCAGCGAGCTGCTGATAGAGCGCTTTCTGATCGGCAGAGAAGTAAGTCGTATCCATCTGCCATACATCGGAGTGTGAAGCTACATAAGCATCCCACATCGGGATCAGGCGAACAGCATCGTCCTCAGAGGTGAGACAAGTGGAATCGGAGGAGACGAAGAACTCCGTCGCCTTGATGTGGTTGAACTCGGTCTCGAACTGCAAGCGAATGCCCTGATCGGTGAGAACGAAGGGGACAACGCTCGTCACGATGGGATCGACGATGCGCTCGCCGACCAACATCAATCCGGAGCTAAAGTTCGACGCATAGAGTGTATCGGCACCGCCCACTACATAGAAATTGCTGATCGAGCTATTGAAGATGTCGCTGCCGGTTTGTGCCGCGTCTGCCAAGTATTCCTGCCAATCTTTGGAGGCGGGGAACATACGCACCTCGCCCGACTGACGCTCACCACGGAGACGGATCTCGTAGGAGGAAGCCGAGAGAATAACGTAATTCTGATCGCCACCCAAGCCGACGCCATCTTTCTCCCCACTGGTAGGATCTACCGGGTCGGTGAAGATCGAGAAGACGTCATTCCATGAGTTGAACGAGAGGACGGGACCATCTTCCTTCAGGAGCTCGTAGAGGCTGGTAGCCTCCGTATATTTGCCGGCATTGCCGTTGCGCAAGTACTCGTGGTTGGAAGCAAACGTCACCGTACCGCTCTCATCGAAGCGGCAAAACAGATTGTAGCCCTTGCTGTCCGGATTGGCAAAATACTGCATCACCCAACCGTTGGGGGCAGAAACCAATAGCTCCTGCACCTCCTCGTTGAAATGTTCGATGCGAAGCGCTGCGCTCTCATCAAATTTGTCGTCGTCCTCAAACAGACAACTGGTCAGGGTCGTCGTGGCGCTGAAAGCCACAGCCGCCATCAAGAGGGATTTATTCAGTACGTTCATCGTTTAGTTGCTGGAGTTAGAGGTCTTATAGTCGAAGATGATCAAATTATCACGCAGATAGCTGTTGATGCTGTCTTGGCGCTCACGCACCTCGCGGCGCACGGTGTAAGCGTAAAGTCCCCACTTCTCGGTGTACCATTTGGTGGAAATATCCACTTTCTTGAGGATCGCATTCATGCCCGCCAAGTCGTCGGCAGAGCTCACCGTCACCCAGTCGTTCAAGAAGTCGCTCTTGAAATTGCTGATGTGC
>CAZGZL010000012.1:0-31042 GCA_964530595.1 uncultured Prevotellaceae bacterium
TGGGTGAGATGAACGCCGAGCAGCTTTGGGACACGACTATGAATCCGGAGTATCGTCACTTGAAGCGCGTAGCCATCGAGGACGCCATTAGCGCCGACCAGACCTTCTCCATGCTGATGGGTGAAGATGTTGCTCCTCGCCGCGAATTCATCGACGCACACGCTACTTACGCCGACATTGACGCTTAAAAGGAAGAGCTATACCCCCTAAAAACCACCCTCATGAGCGCTGAAAACAGCCTCGTGAGGGTGGTTTCGTGTTGCAGAGAGGAAAAATACCCACATTTGACGATTGTCGGAAGTGTAAAATCCCCCGATCTTTGCAGTGGAAAATTAATCAAACCAATAAGAGTTTAAGAAGATAGTTGGTACTAATAAGGCGGCCCTGAGTTCGTGATGAGCTTAGGGTCGTGCAATTTTTTAGTCGTCCTGTATGAATATGCGTGGATCTCCGATATTTATACAGGAATATCCAGACGGTGTGAAATAAATTGACAACTCCGGTGCGCAATCTGTGAAATTAAGCTATCTTTGCAGCGAAATAACACACGGGACTGACGTTTTCGGTACGGACGGATGCCGACGCAGTGGATATGTGCCATTCATAATTATAAACTCTCATTTATTCAAACAGCGCTTCTATGGAATATTTATTTAAAGCCATTTCGATCGAAGACTCTGAGGCAGACGCCATACGCCTTGCCGAATTACTTAAAAACTCCAATTCAGTAAACTATTGCGGCAATGCTCGTTCTATGACAGAGGGACGAACCTTGTTGGAACAGGAACGCCCAGACTTACTCTTCTTGGACATCGAATTACCGGACGGCAATGCCGTCAATGCCTTATCCGAGTTGCGTCAATCTATCACGTGGCCTATGCAGATTGTTATTTATACCGTCTACGACAATTATGTACTTCAGGCGTTGCGGAATGCCGCCTTCGACTACTTGATCAAACCGCTACAACCGGAGGAGTTGAATGCGATGTTGCAACGCTTCACCAAAGAATATGCTCAGCGCCAAGAGGCTGCGGTTTCGGGTGACGTCCTCGCCAAGATGCACCAAAACAGCGTTTTGATGATCAATACCATCATGGGCTACCACTCCGTGCGTGTCAACGAGATCGTTTATGCCGAGCACATCTCCGGTTCGAAGTATTGGTGTGTGTACCTTGCCAACGGTACCTCTCAGATGTTGCGTAAGGGTACCAACGCCACCACGATCCTTGCCCTCTCCAAAAACTTCGTACAGGTCAATAACCGACAGGTCATCAACTTGGATTTCTTGGGCATCTTGCGCAAGGACATCTGCTCGCTGATGCCCCCTTACGAACACGTAGAGCTTTCTGTCACTCGCTCTTACGTTGCCGGTCTGCAGGAGCATCTGTTGTTCTTGTGACGCCGCAGCCGCTTTGCGCCGCCCCTTTGGGGTAGCGTCGATGTTGTGTTGCTCCGTCGCCATCTCTTGGATCGCTTATTTGCCAACCTATAGGGTCGCCAAGTCGTTGTGCTTGACGACCCTCCTTATTTTCTGTCCTCCGGTCGATCGGAGAACGTAAAACGGAGCGGTATGCCCTTTTGTCAGCTCTTTTCGGCGGTAAAGCGTTGTAAAATGGGATAAAAATGTATCTTTGCACACTAATCGAACAGAAAAGCCTCTCGGCAACCGCTTGGGAGGTCTCATTCGTAAAAAACATTACTTAAATGAAAAAGAAGATCTTAACACTTTGTTGCGCGGCTGCCATGATGAGCTCAATGCCGTTAGCTGCCGAAACCTTTAGTTGGGGTATTACGGGCGGTTTGAATGTTTCTAAATTGGACGCTGAGTCGGCTCAGTCCAACAACGGTTGGTACGCAGGTCTCACCGGTAAAGTGACGTTGCCTATCTTGAATTTGGGCGTTGATGGATCACTGCTTTATTCTAAGGAGAGAGCAGGTATCATGGGCAACGACGAGGACGCAAGTTTCATCTCCATTCCCATCAATCTGCGCTACGATTTTCAGCTTCCCGTGCTCTCGAATGTCTTCGTTCCCTTCGTCTTCGTCGGCCCGCAGTTCGACTGGAACGTCAACAACGCACAAGTAGCTTGGCAGGAGGGTGAAACCCTCAACTACTTCCGTCTGAAAAATTCTACGTGGAAGGGTAACATCGGAGTGGGTGCCATCCTCTGCAACCACTTGCAGATCTCGTATGCCTACTCTTTGCCCTTCTCGGACTCTTGGTACGGCACCATCGCTTCGGCGCGCGAGAACTCCAAGCTCTCGACCCACAAGATTGGTGTCACCTACTATTTCTAAAATAACATAAGCTCCACGCTCTTCCCACTTTCTATGGCTAATCAGAAACTATTTCTGTTGGACGCTTACGCGCTGATCTATCGCGCGTATTACGCTTTCATCAAGACGCCTCGCATCAACAGCCGAGGTCAGAACACCTCTGCTATTCTTGGCTTTGTCAACACCCTACAAGAGGTGCTCACCAAGGAACAGCCTACCCACATTGCGGTTTGTTTCGATCCGCCGGGCGGGACGTTCCGCCACGAAGCGTTTGCCGATTACAAAGCGCAGCGCGAGAAGCAGCCTGAAGACATCACGATGGCGGTGCCTTACGTCAAACGACTCTTGGAGGCCTACCGCATCCCGGTGATCGAGGTGCCCGGCTATGAGGCGGACGACGTGATCGGTACTTTGGCGCGTTTGGCGGAAGAGCGAGGAGACTTTGACACCTATATGATGACCCCCGACAAGGATTACGCGCAACTCGTGGCTGAGCGTACCTTCATCTTCCGTCCTAAGTCCTTCGGACCGGGCTTCGAGGTGTTGGGGGTGCCTCAGGTGTTGGAGAAGTATCAGCTACAGCGCGTCGATCAGGTCATAGACCTCTTAGGCTTGATGGGTGATACCGCGGACAACATCCCCGGTTGCCCCGGCGTCGGGTTGAAAACGGCGCAGAAGTTGATCGCCGACTTCGGCTCGATTGAACAGCTGTTGCAACACACCGACCAACTCAAAGGGGCGTTGCAACGCAAGGTGGTGGAAAATGCCGAACAGATCCGACAGTCACACTACCTTGCCACCATTTGTCGCGACGTCCCCGTAACCTTCGACCCCGAACAGCTCTGTCGACGTGAGCCGGATGCTGCGGCGCTGATGCAACTCTTCGAGGAGTTGGAATTTCGCCGTTTGGCGGAAAAACTCTTGGGCGACGGTAAGCCCGCCGAAGTTCCCGCCGATACGCGCCGCGAGAAGAGCGCCAAGCGTGCCGCCGCACGCACCGCTGCAAACGACGGCATGGGCTCGCTCTTCGACGCTCCCGCTGAGGAATCGGTAGCGGACTCTTCTGCCGACGTTACGGTCGGGGAGGAACACTCGGCGCCGATGGTGCAATCTTCGCTCACCTCGCTGGAACAGGTCGAGACTCATTATACCTTATGCGACACCGCCGAACTGCGCGCACAACTTGTGCAGCAGCTCTTCTTCAATGAACGATGGGCGTTCAAAGTGCTCGCCGATGGCGTGGAACCGATGAATGCCCGCCTCTTGGGCGTCGCCTTTGCCACAGAACACCATCGAGCGTGGTACGTCCCGGTGGAGGACTCCGATGTCTTGGAGGACCTGCGTCCCCTGTTCGAGAACGAAGGAGTTGAAAAGATAGCACATAACGTCAAGATAGATTACATCCTCTTGCACCGCTATGGTATCGAACTTTCAGCCCCTATGTTCGATCCGATGGTGGCGCATTACCTCTTGCAGCCCGAAATGCGGCATGACTTGGCGTCCCTCGCAGAGATGCTGTTGCACTACCGCTTGCAGAGCCTTTCGGTAGCTCCCGACCTACAGGAACAGCTTGCCGTGGCGTGCGAGGCGGCAGATGTAGCAGGGCTGTTGGCTGAGCCTTTGCGTCGCGACCTAAAGCAGTACGGACACACTCAACTGTTTTACGATATCGAGATGCCGCTCGTCGCCGTGTTGGGTGACATGGAGTATACCGGTGTCCGCTTAGATGTAACGGCGCTGAAGGAATCGGAGACGGTGTTAAACGAAGAGCTCAAAAAGATCGAACAGGAATTGGTCACCTTGGCGGGACATCCCTTCAACCCCCTCTCGCCGCGCGCTGTGGGGGAGGTGCTTTTCGATGAACTGCAACTGGATCCCAAGGCAAAAAAGACCCGCACCGGACAGTACGTCACCTCTGAGGAAGTGCTGCAAAAGTTGCGCGATCGTTCTCCCATCGTGGAAATGATCTTGAACTACCGCGGGGTGCGCAAGTTGCTCAGCACCTATGTCGAGACGTTGCCCACGATGATCAATCCGCGGACGGGACGTATTCACGCTTCGTTCAATCAGACGGTGACAGTGACGGGACGTCTCTCTTCCTCCAATCCCAATCTGCAGAACATCCCCATTCGCGACGAGATGGGACGAGAGTTGCGCAAGGCATTTATCCCCGACGATGGATGCATCTTTTTTAGCGCAGACTACAGCCAGATCGAGTTGCGCTTGATGGCGCACCTCAGTCAGGATCCCGCCATGATCGACGCTTTCTTGCACGACGGCGATATTCATACGGCAACAGCCGCCAAAATCTACCACGTAGCGCCCGATGAGGTTACAAAGGCGCAACGTACCAATGCCAAGACTGCCAACTTCGGCATCATCTATGGTATCAGCGTTTTCGGCTTGGCGTCGCGACTAAACATTCCACGCGCAGAGGCCAAGGAGCTGATCGACGGCTATTTCGCCACTTATCCCAAGATCCACGAATTTATGGAGCAGTCCATCGAGTCGGCTCGTCAGAAGGGGTATGTCGAAACCCTTTTCGGTCGCCGACGTGCCTTGCCCGACATTCATTCTGCCAACGCCACGGTACGAGGCTATGCTGAACGCAACGCCATCAATGCTCCGATCCAAGGCACCGCCGCCGACATCATTAAGATCGCGATGGTGCGCATTGCCCGTCGTCTGCGGAGCGAGCACTTGCACGCCCGTCTGTTGGTACAGGTGCACGATGAATTGAATTTCTCCGTTCCGGCGGAGGAGTTAGAAGCGTTGCGTAGCATCGTTATCGAGGAGATGCAGGGAGCTTGCACGCTCAGCGTGCCGTTGATCGCCGATTGCGGCGAGGGCGCTAACTGGCTCGAGGCTCATTGAGGAGGCTTGTCGTAAAATTGTGCGGTTTTGAACCGCTATTTTCCAACGAAATCCCCCTTTTTGAGTCAAAATAAGCAACTTTTTTGAAAAAATTAGGCAAAAAAGTTGCAACGTATGCTTTTCTATGTATATTTGCCTTGTGTTTTGAAACAGAGGTGTCCTCTCAAAGACTTTTGCTTCGGACACAAGGTAACTTCGAGGACAAGTTCCTACGAACCTCCTCGAATTATGTGAAACCTTAAATAGACCGACCAATGGCACACCAGCCACAGTTTAGAAATACAAATCGTTGCATTCTGTCTCTGAAAGCAAATCTGAACTTATGGAAGCCCACGTTAGCTGCCTGCTCCCTCGTTGAGGGGTGGATGGTGTTGTCATCGTGTCCACCGGTTTGAAAAATCAAGCCTCCGGATGATCGTTGCCGTTAGAACTATTTATAGATGGTGTAAAGTCTCACGGCAATGTGAAGGATGGAGGCTTTGAGTCGAAAAGATAGACGAGCTTCGGGATGGGTGCCGAAAGCTCGACCGAAATACCTCTCCGGGGTGTGGCGTTGCACTCAGCCAAGTGCCACATTCCTAAAGACCCACAGGGGATGGTCATATCCTCGGAGAGCTCTTTGTTATAACCTCGATCGGACAGGCTACAGTCCTGCTTGTGAGGGGTAGATTTGAGCGAGAAGTCTGACGGCAAGTGTGCCTGAGGACGTTAAACTGGATGTAAAGATTGGATATGTGTAAAGTAAGTGAGTGAAAGCTCGAATAGAGCTGGCTGCATTTTGCGCCGGATCGCTTCGCCGTAATTTTCGCGGTGCCGCGGTCGTGTATATAGCTTGCGCAACCTTATTGTGTTGCGTCATCAAAAAATGCTGCCTCTCGGTTCATTGATTCCGCTGTCATTGTCATTCTGCTAATATCGGTCTTGAACCGAGAGGATTTCTCCCCGACTACTTTACTATTCCTCCGCAACGGCGTAGAGCTCTGTTGCGGTCATTCGTCACAAGGGTCTCGAAGCCCCTTGCGGTGCGCTGTACACTCCCGCGGCTGTTCCCGATGGGAGAGGGGCGCTCTATATACGATCTTTGAAAAATTGGAGAAATAAATGATTTGGGCGCGTCTCCTAATCAGAGGCGTGGCTCGATAGGACGATATAAAATAAAAAAATCTCAATGGTTGTCGTACTACTTGTTTAGCTGCGGGAGTGTATGCCTCCTCAGTGATTCTTGCTACTACTGCCACTGCAATCATTGAGATTTTTTTATTTTCCTCTCTGTTTTGAGCAGAGTTTTAGCTTCGCTCAAAACACCGTTGCGGTTTGTAGAATATACTCACGGCGCGGGATAATAAATAGTCTTTTCCATTCCTTTTGACTTTCTATGTTGGTTCTTTCCTGCGTCGTGATTTCGATTTACCTCGTGTAGATGATTCCATCAAATAAGTGTTTGACCTCGGTGGTTGGGGCGGTGTTTTTGCTTTATGGGTATATGAAAATGGGTTTAAATTTTAAGCCTTAATCACCGAGATTTTTCTTCGCACGCGGTAGGGCGCAAATCCGTAGCTTGGTCACTGCGTTGCCATGTTGCAACGCTACACCGTCGCTGCTTTGCTGCCGTTTGGATCAGAGAGGTCGTCCGCGCTATCTTTCGATGATAAAATCTGACTCGCGGGTCAGATCTACTAATTGAATATCGTGTGTTTCATAAATAAGTTTTATTAGGTCTTTCATCGAATTCACATTACATTTCTATTTGTATGTGCTCTCATTTTATGGGACATAATGTTACAATTATGTTTGCCTCTCTCGTGGAGTGAAGTTTTTTTTCGACCATAGTTGTGGCACGTTCCGTTTTTCGGACGGAATGATCGCCAATACATTATATTAAAGTCCTCAGTGTTCGTCTTCGCGGCGAATGTTATGTGCAGTTCAGGTTTTGATCATTATCTGTGAGGGATGTGCACTGGGGCTTTTTCGTAAAACGCTTGTTATTGAAGCGGTACATAGAGAGAATAAGCTAAACCAAATCTTGTACCATGTTAAACACATTGCTCCCCAAGGTGCCGTGCTCCTCTTTAGTGAGGAGTCCTGCACCTTGGGGACTTTTCTTTTTCGTGGGGCTTTTCGGATGGAGAAAACACGATCTGTGTCGCTGTATCGACGCAAAATAGGGCATTTTCGTCTCGTTTTTATCTGTATGGATAGATTCTTGTCGGTAGAAGACGAATTTGTTCCGAAAAAAATTGTTATCTTTACAGCAAATTCTAAGCCTATGCAATTCACCTCCGAAAACGTTCTGTTGGTAGGTTCTATCCTCTTGATTGCCGGTATCATGGTGCAAAAGACCGGCTACCGATTTGGTGTTCCCGCTTTGTTGCTCTTCCTTTTGGTTGGCATGGGGTTTGGCTGCGACGGTCTCGGTTTGCAATTCGATAGCGTCACAACGGCGCAATTCATCGGCATGGTTGCCCTCTGCGTCATCTTGTTCTCCGGCGGAATGGATACGCGCCTCTCGGACATTCGTCCGGTGTTGGCCCCCGGATTGGTGCTCTCTACGTTGGGTGTTTTCCTGACAGCATTGTTCACCGGGCTGTTTGTCTGGTTGGTCAGTGGGTTCAGTTGGACGAATATTCACTTTGCCCTCGTTCCGTCGCTGCTATTGGCTGCCACGATGTCTTCTACCGATTCTGCGTCGGTCTTTGCCATTTTGCGCACCCAGAAGATGAGTCTCAAGAACAATCTGCGTCCGATGCTCGAATTGGAGAGCGGTAGCAACGATCCGATGGCATACTTGCTCACCGTCGTCTTGATTAGCGTGGCGCAATCGGCTACGACGTCGGTCGGGAGCGTTTTACTCATGCTCTGTGTACAGTTCGTAGTGGGCGCTGCGGTCGGTTTTGCTATGGGGAAACTTGCCGTCTGGACGACGCAACACCTCAATATAGACAATCCTTCACTCTATCCCATCATGTTGCTGGCTGCCGCCTTCCTAACGTTCTCTACCGCGGGGGTGTTGCAAGGCAATGGCTATTTAGCTGTCTATATCTGCGGAATCGTCGTGGGTAATCAGAAGCTGACCTATCGGCGTGAGGTGGCTACTTTCATGGATGGATTGACGTGGCTTTTCCAGATCATCATGTTCTTGGTTTTAGGGTTGTTGGTCTATCCGAGCCGTATGATGCAGGTATCTCTTGTGGCATTACTTATCGGTCTTTTCATGATCTTGGTCGGACGTCCGTTAGCTGTGTGGCTTTGTCTCCTTCCTTTTCGGAAGATCACCACGGCGTCACGTTATTTCGTTTCGTGGGTCGGATTGCGAGGTGCTGTGCCGATCATTTTCGCTACCTATCCGGTGGTGGCTGGCATTGAGGGAAGCGAGCAGTTGTTCAACATCGTTTTCTTCATCACGATCCTCTCTTTGTTGGTTCAGGGCACTACCATCCCTTGGGTGGCGCGCTTGCTACGCCTCTCCGAGCCGTTGCCCGCTACGGGCAATACTTTTGGTGTGGAGTTGCCCGAAGAGACCGATACCCATCTGTCCGACCTCTTTGTGACCGCCGAAATGCTGCAACAAGGCGACACGCTGAAAGAGGTCTCGATTCCAGCCGGCGCCTTGGTTATGATGGTCAAAAGGGGTGAGGCGTTTCTGATCCCCAACGGCTCACTGCATCTGCGCGAGGGGGATAAACTCTTGCTGATTGCCGAAAATCAATCCAATTAAGAGGCGGTTGATGAAAAATTTGAATGATTTGTTTGCGGATGCACACAAAATATACTACTTTTGTCGCCTGAAATGGATGGGCAATGGCGCTATAGCGTCTCTTTGCCACCCTTCGAAACGCTAAGAACAAGACAATGATTAAACGCATTCAGCAAATAACATCCGAAATAGAAACGCTGACGGCAAGCTCCTTGGATGAAATCGAGCAGCTCCGCATCAAATATCTGAGTAAAAAAGGCATCATCTCCGGTCTGATGGCAGAGTTCCGCTCCGTTCCCGCAGATCAGAAGAAAGAGGTGGGACAAGCGCTCAATCAACTGAAAGAGGTCGCTACCAACCGCATTAACGAGTTGCGCGAGCAATTTGCTACGCAAGATGCTCCCACCGAAGGTATTGATTTGACTCGTCCCGCTTATCCGCAGCAGTTGGGTACTCGTCACCCCCTCAGCATCGTGAAGCAAGAGATCGTCGACATCTTTTCACGTTTGGGCTTCTCCGTTGCAGAGGGTCCCGAAGTAGAGGACGATTGGCACGTATTCGGCGCGTTGAACTTCGCGGACGACCATCCGGCGCGCGATATGCAGGATACCTTCTTCATTCAGCGTCAGCCCGACGTCCTCTTGCGTACCCACACTTCATCGGTTCAGGTACGCGTCATGGATCGTCAGAAGCCTCCGATTCGAGTGATTTGCCCCGGTCGCGTGTATCGCAACGAAGCTATCTCTGCGCGTGCGCATTGCTTCTTCCATCAGGTAGAAGGCTTGTATGTCGATCACAACGTCTCGTTTGCAGACCTCAAGCAGGTTTTGCTCTCCTTCGCCAAGGAAATGTTTGGTCCCGATACGCAGATCCGTCTGCGCCCCTCGTTCTTCCCGTTCACAGAGCCAAGCGCCGAGATGGACGTCAGCTGTACGCTGTGCCACGGCGAGGGATGTGCTATGTGCAAGGGCTCCGGCTGGCTGGAGATTTTAGGCTGCGGTATGGTGGATCCCAACGTTTTGGAGTCTTGCGGCATTGATAGCAAGGAATATACCGGTTACGCATTCGGTATGGGCATCGAACGCATTGCCAACCTGAAATATCGTGTCAAGGACTTACGTCTCTTTAGCGAGAACGACCGTCGTTTCCTCAACGAGTTTGAGGCAGCGCACAACTGATAAAACAAGGTTCGGGCGTCGCCCGTTTCGCGGAGCCGCCCGAACCCTCCACTTTCTGAATGGCATTCTATCGAATAATAGAGAGTGACCTTAACCATAGAGAGAATACAAGATCCCGACGTTGATAAGTGTATTCCGTTTAGCGTTCTTATGATGCGGATGTTCTTGATCTGATGTACTTGTGTGAATATTCAGAGATCTCAGTCAAAGCGTTTCTATACCAGAATTTCGAAAGTAATGATTCCATTCGCCACATTCCGGTCATTGAGCCGGAGCGTTTGGGATGTCATTCAAAAAAATCCAGAATAAATAGTCAAGAAGATGGAGAAAGTAGAGAGTTTTCAGTTAGACCATCGTCGTGTTAAGGCTCCTTACGTGCGCCGTTGCACCGTAGAGTATGGACCTAAAGGTGACGCTGTGAGCAAGTTCGACCTACGTTTTTTGCAGCCTAATGTAGAGGCTTTTGGCACCGCAGCCATGCACGGTTTGGAACACCTTTTGGCGCATGAGATGCGTCAGGAACTGAACGGCGTCATAGATTTGAGCCCTATGGGATGCCGCACGGGATTTTATCTCACTGTTTGGGGTGAACGCAGCGCCGAGGAGGTGCGCGACGCCTTAGTCGCAGCTCTTCGGAGGGTTTTAGACGCAACGGAGATGCCGGCAGCCAATGAGATACAATGCGGCAACTATCGCGACCTTTCGCTCTTTGGAGCTAAGGAATACGCTCGCATGGTGCTTGAACGTGGATTTTCATTGCATATATACGGCGAAGAATGAAACGCCGTCTTCACATAAACACATACCTCATTCTTGTGTGCCTCCTGCACTCGACTTCGGTCGGGGCGGGAGGTTTTTGTTTGGCTGCTACCGATTCAAGGTCAATTACGTCGTACTCCGATTTCACTGTGCCGCAACGCGAGGGTACCACTCTCGACCACTTCCTGCTCTTTGGCGGGATGCTGCGGGAGGAAGAAAACTATTGGATTTGTGAAGAGGGGATTGGCAACCTTGTCGACTTCAACTTTGTCGATGGTCTCTCGTTCGGACCGAAACTCACGTGGGGACATTTCCTCGCCGATCGTTCGCGGTGGGAAGTGTCTCCCGTGCTGCGTTGGTCGTTGGCGAGCCACCGATTTTCCGGCGATCTTGCCGTGCGCTATTGCACTCCGGTGGAACAAGAACGTTGGATAGAAATATCGGGAGGCGAATATACACAAGACTTCAATCGCAATCCATTCCTAACCGATGGGCAGAGCGCATTGGCAATGTCCTTCTTTGGTTGGGATCATGCCAAATTCTATCGCTTGACCCATGCGACACTGTGTGGCGGTACCTCGCTCGGAGCTGATTGGCTCTTTTCGGCGGGGGTGGAATGGCAACGCCGTCAGGCGGTACAAAACCATCGCTGGCAGAGCTTCTTTGGAAAACATATATCGGAAAACGGCCCGGACTTCGCCACACACCAAGTGATGAAGCTCTCGGCGCGTGCCACATACACTCCGGAACGTCGTGTTGTGGTCTTCAATGACATGGAGTCGCAAAGCCTCTCTCCGCATCCTACTTTTGGCGCTGCTGTCGAAGCTACAACGCGCGCTTCGCTCTCCGAGGGATGGAACCATCTGCGTCGCCGCGAACGTTGGGAACTCTCCGTAACGCAACCGCTCAACTTGCGACCGGGACGCCTCACATATTACGCCGAAGGGGGATTCTTTACGGGGCGGCGGAATGGCTTATTGATGGATATGAAACATTTTGATGCATCGCGTTTCGTCTGGCAGACGCACGAATCATTGACGTGGTTTTCGCGGTTAGATGACTATCGGCTTTCGACCGATCGTGCTTGGCTCATGGCTTGCGCCGAACTTTCTGGGCGACGCCTCTTCCTTTCTCGTTGGGGTGCCTCGGCGGGGTGGTGGCCTCCGGAAGCTGACGAATCGGTCGCCGTGAACCTCTTGCAGGTAGACGGCGCCGACCTGCATAGTGAATATTCGTATAGTTGGAAGTTTCGCGGGTTGCTCACCCTTGGTGTCACCGTTGCCTTCGACGGCGCCGATTATGAGAGCGTTGCCCTGCGGTTGGTAACGCTCCTAAAATAAAATTCCTTACATCATCAGAAAATGGGCTGCCAAAATCACCGCGATGCCCAACAAAGTGCCCACCGTTACTTGCGCCAATGTATGGCGACCTAAATAGACACGAATACTGCACAGAAGCCCGGTAGCTACAGTCAGCAACAATGGAAGAGCGAGCGGCAGTGTCACCGGGTTGGCAATATGTAGTAAATACGTTACCGTCGTGAGACCGGCAATTCCTGCCGCGTGTGCACTCACCTTCCACCAGAAACTGATGATCCAGCAAATGAATGCCAATGCCGTCGCACCTACGTAGAATGCCAACGCCCAGTTGGGCATCCCCTGCTCATAGAGCGTCCAAGCGCAAAAAGCATAAGACACCGCATTGACAAAGAGCGGCAAAGCGCGATCGGCGCGGTCTCGCAACGCCCAGTGACCAACAACCTTCATTTTGTAGAGTACCCAGATAAATAATACCGGAATCAAGCACGAAGAGAGGAATACTTCGCCCAACACCAACAACTTAGTCGTTGTCGGCAAGATTTTCAGGTAGGTACACGTGAAAACAATGGCAGCGGCATACGTCAACATGAATAACGGATGCAAAAGATTCGAAAGGGTCTGTAGATATTTCGAAGGCATAATCTGTGGGTGAATTATGAAATAATAAAATGATAAATAGCAAAAATCTGCGGGGCTTCAGCGTGCACTGCCTGAAGCAACCTCGCGCCGCAGGCGGGCGGTATTGTAGCCGAGTTGCTCGCGATATTTCGCCACGGTACGGCGTGCTATCGGATAGCCTGCCTCCTTCAGCATCTCTGCCAACTTATCGTCCGTCAGGGGAGCGCTCTTGTCTTCGGCTTGAATGAAACGCGCCAATAGTGCTTGCACCGCAGCATTGGAGACCGTCTCTCCGCCGTCGGTTTGCACCCCTTCGGTGAAGAGTTGCTTCAGCGGGAAAATACCGAAGTCGGTCTGAACGTACTTGCCGTTGCTGACGCGCGACACCGTAGAGATGTCGTAGCCGCAGCGCGAAGCCACGTCGTTGAGCACCATAGGGTGTAGTTGTTCGCGGTCGCCGGTGAGGAAGAAGTCGCGTTGCAACACCAAGATCACCTTCATGACCTCCGTCATCGTCTGGCGACGTTGGTTCAGCGCGTCGATGAAAGCGTGCGCCGAAATCATTCGTTCGCGAATCAGTGAGATGCCCTGCTTGTCGTCTTTGCCGGGATGTGGCTCACGGCGCAACGTTTCTAACATCTTGTCGTATTCCGGGCTGATGCGAATCGGCGGAATATGTGCGTTGTTGACGTGTAAGATCAACGTCCCGTCGTCGTTCGTCACGATGAAGTCGGGGGTAGCTTGAGCTGCGCGGGTCAATCCTGCGTCGTGCTCTGCCGACAACATCGCGGGTTTGGGGCTGAGCGAGAGAATCACTCGTCGCGCTTCAGCCAACTGATCTGCGGAAATATGAAAGCGATTCATTAACCGCTCGTAGCGCTTGTTAGAGAAGTCGTCGAACGCCTTATCCAACAGCAGATACGCCAACTGTGTCGCCTCCGTCCCGGTGCGATCGGCTAATTGCAGGAGCAAGCATTCGCGCAGGTTACGCGCTCCGATACCGGCAGGCTCTAAATCTTGTACGATGTCCAATGCCCCTTCCAATGCCTCGATTGTTGTCTCGTGATTTTGCGTAAAAGCTAAATCGTCGCGCAACGCTTCGAGAGAGCGAGTCAAATAGCCCGACTCGTCTAAGCTCTCCAAGATATATTCCGCCAAATAGCGTTCTTCGTCCGTGATGTGGCGCAGCGAAAGTTGTGCCTTCAGATCTTCGCGAAACGATGTATCGGCGCGAAAGTTAGACAGGGGGGCATATTCATCGTCCGTAGTACAATTATTTTCGGGTAGATAGCCGTTGTCGTAATCGTAGTCATAATCTTCGGAATCCACAGCTTGATTACCCTCGTAAGGGGCATCGTCCTCCTCCGGAACATATTCGTCGGAATTCTGCTCTTCACCTTCGGTCTCTTGAACATCTCCCTCAGGTTCGTCACGTCGTTCCTCGTCGTTCTGTTCCGTATGCAACGCCCCTTCCTCCAAAACGAAGTTGGACTCTAACTCCTCGTGGATTCGTTGTTCCAAATCGTCGATAGAAAGCTCCAAGAGCCGCACCGCCTGAACTTGCTGCGGTGTGAGTCGTTGCGTTTGATTTTGTGTCAGTTGCTGTCTCATCTCGAACAGCAAAAGTACAGCAAAAATAGTATTCAGCGCACGTTTTTGTCAAAAAATCCGCTCTATCGAGCAAAAAGCCCTACGAAATAGGGTACAGAATTTAATAATTATGAATAATCTGCTCCGAAGCAGTGCTAAAATGAGGAGGGAACTGCTCTCGTCGGTGAACTAAATCCGGTGGACAATCCTTTTCAATTTATATAGCTCTGTGACCTCCGATGAATCGTGTAGCCCTTCGCCCCTTGTGGCTCTTCGTGTTGCTCTGCCCTCTGTCTTGTCTGCTGCCCTTTGTGCTTGTCGCGCAAACGACATCCCTTGCGACCGACACTTTGTCCCCCTGTGGCGTTGGCTTGGTGCTCAGCGGTGGAGGAGCCAAAGGTATCGCCCACATTGGGCTCATTCAGGCGTTAGAGGAACAGGAAATTCCCATCGACTACATCACCGGCACTTCTATCGGAGCCGTCATCGGGGGGCTTTATGCTGTGGGGCTTTCGCCGCAAGAAATGATGACCCTGATTCGTAGCCGTGACTTCGAGATGTGGCAGACCGGTGCCATTCCTGCCGAACGACGCGCGTATTACAAGCGCTCGGTGCAGCGACCGTCATACTTCAGTTACAAGATCAGTTTAGGCGAGTCGCGTGTGCGGCGCGGTTTCTTGTCGCGTACCACCCTCATTGCACCCGAAGCCATGAAGCTCGGCGTCTTGCAACTCTTTACTCCTGCCGAACTCGCCGCAGGTGGGAACTTCGATCGTCTGTTTGTCCCCTTCCGACCGGTAGCCGGCGACCTCTGTCGGCGGCGCCCCGTAGCTTTCGCGAATGGCAACTTAGGCGAGTCTATCCGTGCGTCGATGGCCTTCCCCTTCGTTTTCCAAGCCCCTGAGATCGACGGAACCACCTATTACGATGGTGGCATTTACAACAACTTCCCCATAGACATCATGATGCGCGACTTTCGTCCTGACTTTGTCATCGGCAGCGTCGTCGCCGAAAATCCCCGTTGTCCCGAAACGGGCGACCTCTTGGGACAGTTGGAGGGAATGGTCGTGCAATACACCGACTATCACGTCCCGCCGGAGTTAGGAGTGCGCATCCGTATTTTACTTCCCGAAGTCGGATTGTTGGACTTCAAACGGGCAGCTTCGCTCTATGCGGTCGGCTACGAGACCGGGTTACGCTATGCCGACAGTATTCGCGCTCGCCTTGACCGCCTACGCCCGGCAGACGAGGTGCAACGCCGACGTCGAGCCTATCGAGCCACCCTCCCCGCATGGCAGCTGCGACAGGTCGAGATCTTGGGACTTTCCGGCGGACAACGCCGCTACGTAGCGCGTCACTTCCGCCGCCATGACTTTGCCTCCATTCGGGATGGGTATTACAGTTTGGCAGCCGATGCTCGTGTCGCCGACCTGCGTCCGCGAGTCGTTCAGGACAGCAGTGGTGTTCAGTGCTTTCGGTTGGGGGTACGAGTGCATCGCGACCTCGACTTACGATTAGGAGGTTTGCTCACCGCCTTACGCCAGAGTCGTCTCTATTTAGGTGTGGGGTATCAGGGAATGCATTGCCTTGCCACCGATATTGATGTGGACGTACAGTTAGGAGAGCGCTACCGCGCAGCCTTGTGGAGCCTCCGTGCCGAGCTTCCGACCGATCTCCCCATCATCAGCACATGGCGGTGTCTGGGCATCTACGAGCGCTATCGTGGACAGGAGCTGATCGCCCCGGCGGAAGTCCCTTGGGAGGAGTTACGCCGAATCCGTTGGGGCGCCTCGTGGCAGTTGGAAGCCCCGTTGGGGCGATGTGGATTATTGCGTCCCGGTATAGCTTACGACCTCATCCAATGTCGTTGCGCCTTGCCACTCACCGGCGCCGACGCTGAAACACAGAGCCTACCTACGTCTCACTACCTGCGCGCTGAACTCCGAAGTCTGCGTGCCGGCATAGAACTGCGGTGGAGCCAACACACGCTGCAGAACTACCCGGACGACGGCTACGACTACCACATCTCCGCTTACCGACACTTCGGGGGACACCTGCACACCGCAGCGGGACGTCTTCCCGCTTCAGGCTGGTGGCAACTGCGGGGTGGGGCGGAGCGATACATTCCTCTTTTGCCAGCCGTGCGTCTTGGTCTCTCCGTCCAAGGCGTGTGGAGCGATATGCCCCTGCCCACTGATCCTCGTCTGGCCGCGGCTCTCTCCCCCGCCTATCGTCCCGAAGGACACGCACAGCTCATGCTTCACACCGATCTCACTTCGCGCCGTTATGTTGCAGCGGCTCTCTCGCCCGTGTTGCGCCTCTCTCGTCGTGCCTCATTGCGTGCCGACCTGCGCCGTTACCAAAACTACGATCGGCAGCGCATCTCCACACCGCAGATCACATGGCCAGCGGGAGTATGGGTGCATGACGTTGCTTTTCTCTTCCGCGCTACCCCCTTTGACGTCGCCCTCTTCCTACAGCGGATTCGAGGCGATGTGGGACGCACCTACGTCGGGATACGGGTAGGAAGTATTGTGAATTGGGAATAAACGAGGTGTTTCCCTAAAACATAATCAACCCTCGTAGAAAGCCCTTGTGTTGGCTCTCTGCGAGGGTTGATGCTTATGAAAACGAGGAAATGATCAGAATAATTCGCCGCCGCTCACGCCTTCGCTGAAAATAGCTTCGTCCGTCTGTTGTTCCGTTAGGTAGAACTGTACGGCGCTGTCATTCATCTTAGGGTGTTGCGTATCGAGCAGGCGAATCACCTCTGCTCCCGCCCAGAGAGCCGGTCCGTAGCCGTGGGCTGCCATCACGTGCACAGGACGATAGCAATAGTATGCTGCATCGAAGCCCATGCCGGTGCCTACACACGTTCCTTCCACGCCCCCCTGCTCATTGATCTGAGTGCTAACGGCATTCCAGCCTAACAACGCCACAGAACCATACTCTTGTGCATCGATCCATCCGCGGTTGATGGCATGGGCAATGCCATAGGTATAAATCGCCGTTGCAGAGGTCTCTAAATAGCTGTCGTTGCGATCCAACAGCTGATGCCAGAAGCCCTCGGCACTTTGACAAGCAGCCAAGCCCGCCACGTGTTGGCGCAGCAAGTCGAGCACCTCCTCGCGTCCGGCGTAATCCTCAGGCAATGCATCGAGCACTTCGCACATCGTCAACAGTGCCCAGCCGTTGGCACGCGCCCAGTGATAGGCTGGATGTGTCGGCATACTCTCTACCCAGCCGTGACGGAACAGCTGCTTCTCAGCCACCCACATACGGCTCTTGAAGCCGCGGATCTGACGGAGCGCTTCGTCGTAGTAGCGGACATCGCCTGTATAGCGTCCGTACCATGCCACTGCCGGGACACCCATATACATATCGTCCAGCCATACCGTGTTGTGATGGGGGCGATTGCGGGCAAAGGTGCCGTCGGCGAGACGGTATTCTCGGTTCATGATGTAGTCGATGTAACGTTGGATCAGTGGATCCAATTCGTCTGAGCCTTGCCCCGACAAGTTCAGTCGGATCAGTGCCGTACAGATAGCTCCGGCGTCATCCAACGCCGTGGGGAGTACCACGCGGCGCATCTGTGGATCGATCTGCGGATCTTGAGCCAACACTGTCGCAAAATGGGGCGCTACTCGGGCTATGAGTTGCAGACGTTGCCACATATATTGAGCGTACGCTGTGTCGCCGGTAGCTTCGGTTGCTGCCACCATTGCGGCATAAGTGACGCCCCACTCATAGCTTGTCAGACGGAAATCCCCTTGGTGCAGGCGGGCACTGTCGGGCAGGTTTTCCAAGTCACTGATCTGAGCTCCCGTCGCGGGATCTTCGATGTAGGCGGGGGTGGATTGTTGCAGATAATGCAAGATCCGATCCATCGCGTTTTTTACCTCCGTACGGTCGGGAATACCGTAGGGATTGTGGTACTGTGGTTGCATCAAGTGGAGCGGCGTATTACTGTCGTTGATGACTACGCTGCTCTGTGCTGTTTGTGCCTCATCGCACGAACTCATCGTCTCGGCCAAGAGAAATCCTCCTCCCGCCACGAGTAACAAGGCATAGGTTAAGGTGCGTGTATTCATAATGTGTGTATAATGGATTGTGGTTGTTTTGAGTCTTGATTATTTTATCACGGAGTCTTGATTATTTAATCACGGTTCCGCGGAATTTGCTACCCGGCTTCAAGTCAGGTCCGAAATAAAATCCCGGTTGCGTAGGCTGATTGTAGGCTACATTTTCCGTCGCAATGCTGATGCGGTAGATGGGATCTTGGAGGAACGACCAGAAACGATAATCTGTGCGGAATGGGGTCACATAGATCCGCAACGCGTTGTCGTCGGTTGTGCGCATTACTACCTCTTCACGCCAATCGCCCAAGAGGTCGCATTGCACTACCGGAGTACTTTTCGTCCCGTTGCAGCTGCGACATCCATCGAATACCGCCATCGGCAGACATTCGCCCGTCGTCCAGTCGTATTTGCTCACGCGATTGCCATCCAATAGTTCTCGTAACAAATCGCCGTCCCACCACACAGCCATATTGTAGCTCAAATGCTTGGGGGAGGCGTTGACCACCTCGCCGCGGTAGTTCCGGATGCCATGCGAATCCAACGACCACATCTCCACTCCGGGGTTCGTCGGGTCGATGTCGGCAGCCATGCAGCGTCCCACATCGTCGCCACTGGGTATCTGAAACAAAATCTTGCCGCTGCGCGCGTCGCGTAGCGTCGAGCCGTCGCGCTTGTTCTCGTGGCAGTCCCACACCTGCAAGCCGGGATCATCGGGGATAAAAGCGGTCATATGCATCGCGTCGCCATGTCCGGTACGAGCGTTGTGTAATCCGGTGCCATCATGGTCTACCGCCATCGAGCCGTAGATGATCTCATCCTTGCCGTCGCCGTCCACGTCACCCACGCGCAAGTTATGATTGCCTTGTCCGGCGTAATCCTTCCACTGCGTTCCCTCGGTGTCGAATACCCACCGTTGTTTTAGCTTGTGACCGTCCCAATCCCACGCCGCCAACACGGTGCGGGTGTAATATCCACGACACATCACCACACTCGGACGCCTGCCGTCTAAATATGCCACACACGCCAAGTAACGGTCACAGCGGTTGCCGTAGTTGTCTCCCCACGTGCGCATATCTCCACGCGTCGGTATATAGTCGGTCGTGTAGAGTGCTTCGCCCGTTGCGCCGCTAAACACCGTCAGGTATTCTGCGCCATCTAAAATGTAGCCGCCGCTGTTGCGATAGTCCGCTGTCGAATCGCCCAGCACGTTGCCGCGTCCGTCCACCGTACCGTCGGCGGTCTTCATCACCACTTCGGCTTTGCCATCGCCATCCAAGTCGTACACCATGAACTGTGTATAATGTGCTCCGGCGCGGATGTTCCGCCCCAAGTTGATGCGCCACAAACGGCGTCCGTCAAGCTTGTAGCAGTCCAACAGTACAGGACCGGTATATCCGGCGTGCGAATTGTCGTGGGCGTTCGACGGATCCCATTTGACGATCAACTCATAAGCGCCGTCACCATCCACATCGCCTATGCTACCGTCTCCGACAGAATAGGTGTAGGTGCCGTCGTCGAAGCGGGGCGGGGGCGGCATACGGCGTCGTCCGAAGGAGGATGTATCGCGCGGCGCGCGGCGTACCCAGCTCTCCGGATTGTGTTTGTCGAATGCGGCGTCTTTGACCGGCATTTTGCCTCCTTGAGGCTTGTCTAACGCGATCTCGATGTAGCCGACCGGCGCGTCGGCAGCCAACTGCCAAGAGCCCTCGGTAAGCCGTTTCTGAACCTTGCCTCGAGGCGAGGTAGCTACCACACGATAGAGTGCAGCTTGTCCGGCGGGACAGGCGTCGATGTAGTTAGTTAATGTGTAATGCTCTGTCAGCAGTTGATCGTCGCGATAGAGGGCGAACTCCACTGTTTCAGGATCTTCGCGCAGGTAACGCCACGAGACCATCACGCTGTCTGTCGAGGTGCGTACTGCGACGACGCCGCGATCCAACGCCTCTAATTGTAGCTGCTTAAAGTTGTAAGCAGGCTGTGCCGTGGCGGTTTCCGAGAAGCCCCCAAGCATTCCGGCAGTGCATAACCCTGCCGCCAAAGTCCAAAGGATTTTATAAGATGAAGAGATGATCATGGTGGATAAGAAAGTTTTTCCGTGCGGCAAATATAACTAAAAAAAGAAATAACGGTATCATATCCGTTGCTTTGTCGCTGCAAGAGAGCAATTTATACGCTGAATAGCGTTATTTGAGGGACACATTGCCCCAATGAAGCACTCATTGGAGCAATGTGTTATAGACAACGCTTCGGCACAGCAATGCGGCATTGCCTACCAGAAACATCTGCTTTCGGGCGCGTGTGAGGATCACATTCAGCTTGCGATCCACCCATTGCCCTTCTATCTCTTGACACACGCTGATGCGCGCTAATTGTGCCTCTGTGCTGACGGTAGCAGAATAGATGATCACGTCGCGCTGGCTACCTTGATAGCGCTCCACCGTGTCGATGTCGATCAGCGGTACTTCGTCGCTGAGCCCTAAAGCAATCAATTCCTGACGGATGGCTGCGATTTGGCTACGGAATGGGACAATAATGCCTAATGTTTTGGCGCAGAAGCCGTCAGATGTCTCTATGTTGCCCGACTTGTAGCGCTCCACTATGCCGTGCGCCAATCGAGCCACCACCGCTGCTTCTCCGGGATGATATTTCCTGCCTCGTTCCGTCGGGTAGGGAACGTCGACAAAAGCGTAACGGCGCGTGCAAATCTGTGCCCAGTCGTCTGCCTGTAGCTGTACGGCAGAAAATCTTTCGGTAGGTGTCTCGGCGCCGCTCCATTGCTCTAACTGATGGGGGAGCGGAATAGGACGTAACTTGCCATTATAGAACATATTATTGGCAAAACGGGCGATGTCCGGATGCATTCGTCCCTGATAGAGCAACGTGCCGGCAGCTCCGGGCGCCACGGACTGTACTTGCAGGATCAAACGTTCGAATAGAGAGGCACCATTTTGTTGTCGTGTCACGGCGGGTAGTTGTTTGTGATCGCCGATGAGGAAAAAGCGGCGGGCGTGGGTCAGGAGCTCAATAAGCTGAAATTCCAAGAGCTGCGACGCTTCGTCGACGATGATGGTGTCGAATTGTTTCAGCCGGAACAATGCCGGCTGCATTTGCACCGATGCCGTGGTGCCTACATAGACGCGGCAGCGCTCTAATACCTCCTGCATTTCGCGTCGGCTGCGGCAAGAGGCGGTGCGGTGTCGTAAGAGATGGTCTTGAAATTCCGGAGCGCAATGTAGCGCATGACCGAAGCGCAGATAGTCCAAGCCTTCGATCTCTTGTAGCGTGCGGCAGTTCTCGTCCACGGCGCGGTGGGTGTAGGAGAGGAGCAATACGTGCTCTTTTCGTTCGCCATACAGCGCCTCCATCAATCGGCGTAATACGTAGCTGGTCTTGCCCGTTCCGGGTGGCCCTACCAACAAAAAGTAATCTTGCGTCGCCAACATTCGTTGGATCAATTCGTCCGTATAGGCAGTGCGGTCGGAAACGTCCGCTGTAGGCGCCGGAGGACACTGGGGCGCCTCGCCTTCGATGAGCAGTCTGTGCCAACGCTCCGGTGCAGAGATCATGCGGTAGAGGGCACGGCATTGGGGTACCATCGTGCTGTTGATGACGTCGTGTTCGCAGGCGAAGAATTCGTGGTGTAGCGTCTCTAAGACCTGTCGGCTCAGTGGTTCGCGGAGCACGATTTGTAGATGCTCCGGTGTGAATGCTGCCAAATTACCGCGTAAGATCAGTCGCTCGGTAGCATCCACTCGACGTGCGTCACCGGCGTAGAGCACCACATCGTCTCCTATGCGGAAATTGGGACTTCCTATGGGAATAGCCTCTTCCGAAGTCTCCGCCGTCTCCCCCCATGTGGCGATGCGGAAATGTAACTCCGAGATGTGTGCGCATCTCTCGTCGTCGGGAAGCTCCAACGTCAGCGGCGCAATGATCTCGCCATCGGTACACTTCTGACGATAACTGTTCAGCCACAATCCGGAAGCACCACGCTCGCCGGTCTCTGTCGCACCGGGCATACCGAGGCGCGAAAGCTCGTCTTCCGCCACGATGAAGCGCAACTGATCGAAGAACCAACGACGCATCTTGGGCGACGCTTCGTCCAACGGTTGCAGCAGCCGCACCAAGCGAGGCCGTTCGAAACGCTCCCATAGGGGAGAGGTAGATTGTATCTCTTCTAAGCTCCGTTCGGAGAAAAGCGCTTCACCTCTTCCCTCGGCGATGAGGTGTAGGTAGCCGACGATCTCATTCCTTAATTTCAAGGCTCGGTGTATCAAGGGGGTGTCCCAACGCTCGGCGACCAATTCCGGATAGGTACTGTAAAGCAGATACGGGCGAATGTCCTCGCGAGGAATGCCTTGATTGTGGTGCAGCAGTTCGGCATAGAGCAACATCTGTACATAATGGGTGATGCGGTGGGTGTGGCGGTATTCGTCCCATTTTCCGGACTTCAACTCGATGAGTGCGGCGGATCGGGCACTACCTTGTCCCGCATCGTCGAGCGACAACAAGTCCATACGTCCTTGTAATCCCAACGTCGGGCAGATGAACGAGGGCTCCAAGATGGAGTGTTCTCGGTCGATAGATTCGCGCGGAAAGGCTTGGGTGACGGTGGTGCGGATGTTTTGGTAATGTCGCTCCAAATTGGGAAAGTAAATAGAGCCTAAATCATCGGTCGTGAGATAATTGAGCGCCTCTTCGTGAAAAGATTGTTGCAGGCTTTCGGTGTAGTCGTCGATGCCTTGCACGCGGTCGTCAAAGAAGCGGTTGACCGTATTACCCAACAAGGTGTATGCGGTAGAGGCTTGAGGGGTGATGAGGTGATATAAATAGTGTAGCGGGTGGGCGCCGTACTCTTTGAAGCAGGCGGCGATGCTACTGATGTCCACTAAATAATCGGGGTGTAGGATGATGACTTCCGCAGTGAGTGCATCGTCTTGAATCTCCGGATCAATAAGCAACAACGTCGCGCCAAGCCATACCGACGTGTATAGATATTCGTGTTCGGCGGTCAACGCAATGCGGCGGTGTATGTCGTCTGCATTCACCCAAAGTTCCTCGGACGAGAGGCTGATGATGCGGCAACGAAGCAAGCGATGCGATGATTGAGGTGGGGTATGAGGCATAGTATGAGAACCTTAGTTTTTGCAAAAGTAGCGCTATTTTTCAATCGCGCCAACGGATTTTACCCACGAAGAGGGGATGCAGCCGCAAAAACCAAAACAAAATTTTGAAATTCAGCCAGTGCGAGCTATCTTTGTCCTCATAAAATACTTCGGACGGTGCGCAAATTTGTAAGGGCGGTATTCCGCGTTGCCTTGATCTTGTTAGCCTTGTTGTTGCTGCTTCCTTGGATGCTTTACATCCCAGCAGTGCAACGAGAGGTGTGCCGTCTTGTCGTAGAACAATTAAACGACAATTCCTTAGGTCTTTCATACAGCGTCGGCATGGTGCGCTTGCGCTTCCCGTTGGAACTGAATGTGCATCAAGTGGCGGCTTTTCGCACGACGGGCGACACGTTGCTCTATGTGGAACGTCTGCACACGGGACTGAATAACATTCCTGTATTTCAAGAGAACTTTGTGGTCAATCGTCTTGGCGTGGAGGGGGTTGTGCTCGGCATGGACTCGCTGACGCAACGTATCTCTCTGACCGGTCAAGTGGATCAGTTGGAGGTGCGCGGCATTGCCTATAATCCCGCTCAACATGCGCTGCGCGTCGATCGGCTGTCGTTAGATCATTTCAATGTAGCCATGACGATGCGCCCAAGTCGCGACACCATTCCGGAGGAGGATGACGAGCCTTCGACGCCATGGAACATCGAGGTGCGTCAGTTGCAGTTGCGACAGGGGGAATATCTGTTGGATCGTCCGTCCTCTCAGTTCTTTCTACACACCGCCTTCGAGAATTTCTCTGCTACCCAAGCCGTGGTCTGCACATCGCCGCTGTGGGTGGATGTCTCCTCTTTGGACTTGACAGAGACCCTTACGACGTTGGATCTGGACAGTACGGCAGCGATACCGTATTACGATTACAACCACATGGATTTTCACCACATCATGCTTTCGGCGTCGGCAATTCATTACGATTCCGACCTCATTGCAGCGCAACTACACTCGCTGAGCGCTGAGGAGTATCGTTGTGGTATGAATGTGCAAGAACTGAGCGCAGACTTCAGAATGGATTCCTCGTTGATTCGTGCGAATGATTTTCACCTGAAAATGCCCGGTACACAATTAGACGGGTCGGTGCTCTTGGATTATCACTTCTTCACCGACCCTCATCCCGGACTTTGTCAAATCCAGCTTGCCGGCTCTGTTGCCGGCGACGATGTGGTGCGTTATGCTGGTGAATATCTGCCCGACTTGATGGATTATTGGCCCGACGAGACAGTGACGCTTCAGGTGGACGGCTACGCCAATCGCGACTCTTTGATGCTGACAACGTGCCGCCTTTCAATACCCGAACGGTTAGATTTTGAGGGACAACTGCGCGCCCAAGCGCCCTTCGATTCGCGTCGACGCATCATGAGTGGGTCGTTGGACTGCGCTCTGTTGCGTACAGATTCTCTGATCTCCGCTTTGGTGGATCGGCCCGAACGGCGTGCCTATCGTTTGCCGGATTCCCTAAACGTGCAGATGCAGTGGAAGCAGCGCAACGGTCAGCTTCAAGTAGAGGGAGCGCTCTCGCATGGCGATGATGCCGATGTGACGTTGGATGCTACTTACGCTCCGGTCTCGGAGCAATACGACGTGAAGCTCTCGTCGCATGGCATGCGGGTGCAGGAATTCGTTCCCTCGTTGACGCTTCGCTGCCTCTCAGTCGAAGCTGAGGCGCACGGTCGCAAGACCGATCTCCGTGCTGCGGGAGCCAAGCTGATTGGTGAGGTGAAGTTAGATACTTTGGTGCTCGACGATACGCAACGTTTGGCAGACGTGTTGCTTACGGCTCATTTGGACAGTTCGCGCTACCAAATGACCTTGACCAGTCACGACGAGCGGATTCGTCTCGCTGCCGATGCGTCAGGCTTGCTCACTGCCGACACCCTTACGTCGAGCGGAAAGATGGAGGTGGAACATCTGCAACTCTCGCTGATCCCACCGCTGAGCGAGGAAACAGGCTTCTTCTCGTTGCATCCTCATTGGGAGCTTGCCTCCGATTGGAAACAACGGCACGCTTTGCAACTTCGTATCGATTCGCTTTACTTCGATCGGGACGGAGAACAGTGGGATTTCGATGAGGTTTCGTTTAATTTCCGCTCTCAAGAGCGTTATCTGAGTGCCGTTCTCTTGGGGGGCGACTGCCACGCTACATTGCAAGTGGATCGCGGCATGGAAGATCTGTCGGCGATCATTGACACGCTTGCCACCCTCGTGGAGCGGCAAGTACAACACGTGCGCCCCGACTTTGTCGCCTTGCAACGGCAACTGCCCCAGATGGATTTGCGCGTCAATATGTTGCGCGACAATCCTTTTTATCCGGTAGTCTCCTATTATCAATATGGCTTCTCCCGCTTGGCGTTGCATCTACATAACGATCAGGCGTTGATGTTGGACTTGGATATCATCGACGGAGAGGATGCGACGCAGCATTTCGACACGTTGTGCTGTACCGTGACGCCGCTACTCGATTCGCTGACCGCACAACTCGCTCCAGCGGATAGTTATTGTTACGCACTGAACGTGGTACATACAGCTCCGCGTGTGCGTCGTTCCTATAATATGCACGCAATGGGGGAATTGTATCGAGACAGCGTGACGCTGCATTTCGACTATGTGGATGGTCTGAAAAACAAAATGTATGATCTTGGTGCCTCACTCGCTACGGCCGAAGATACGCTGACGCTGCATTTCATGGATCATCCCGTGATTTATGCGCAACCTTTGGAGGTCAATCCACAAAATTATCTGCGTCTGACCTCTTTCCTCGATCCCGAAAAGCGCAATCTCGGCGTGGCTGCTAATTTGGAGATGTCAGGTCCCGAAGGCTTCACGATGAGTCTGCAAACCCGTCCCGATGTCGAGACGGCGGGCAATCGACTCTCTTTCAATCTCCATCATTTGGATTTGGACTATTTGCGTCGTACGGTGCAGTGGAGCACGGAAGCCTCCGGCGTCGCATCGTTGGACGGAGCGCTCTATGTCCGTCCGGATAGTATCAGCGGCGGATTCGATGTGCGCGTAGATAACCTTCGCTTGGGATCTTTCGCCGCCGACAGTTTGACGATGCACAGCATCTACGAAGAATGGCGTCGCGAGCGCGGCACCTTCCTTACGATGGATATTGACACCGGACGAGTGCTCTATGTCGCCTATCGCGAGCGCCCCGCCTCAGAATCGAGCTCCGTCACAGAACAGAGCGCCGCCTCCGTCGACGCTTCGATTGAGGCGCAGCATTTGCCTTTGGCATTGGTCAATACTTATATGCCGGATAATATTCGCTTGGATGGCTTGCTCAATGCGACGTTGCTCTATTCGGGCGAGCAACTCAATGTGGGACAGGCAAACGGTGTTATCAACTTCGAAGAGGGTAGCGTACACTATGCCGATGCTGACGCGACGATTCATTTGCCGCACGATACTTTGCGGATGGAACACAACAAGCTCCTCTTTAATAACTATGCATTGACCGCAGCCGGGAAGAATCCAGTGCGCGTTCAGGGAACGATTGATTTTACCCAAGCGCTCTCCACACCGCATGTCGATCTGACGCTGCGGGGCGAGAACGTGCAGCTGATGAAGTCGACACGCTGTGTTGGTAAGGAACAATACATCTGTGGTTCCCTCCCTGCCAATGTCAACTTGAAGCTTTACGGCGTCAGTCCGAACTTGGCACTGACCGGTTCTGTGTCGGCTTTGAGTAGCACGGCACTAAAATATTATTTGCAGGATGATCCGTTGAAGTCTGACAGTAAGTTGGGCGATTTGGTGGAATTCGTTTCGTTCCAAAAACTGAATCGCCGTAGCACAAGCCTTTTGCTGACCAATCGGGAGCAAGTGGCAGAAGGTTTCTTGGTGAATATGCGCATCGACGTGGCGCGCAACGCTCAGTTAGACATCCATCTCTCTTCCGCCGGCGAAGATAATATCGGCATTCGCGGCGGAGGTGCGCTCCAATTCTCGATGAACCCCGACGGTACGACTCATTTGAACGGCACGTATGACATTACGGGCGGCGACGTCGCGTTTAAACTTCCCATGCTGCCGATGGTTAAAAGCTTCGATATTGTGGACGGCAGCACGTTGCGTTGGAATGGTGAGACTGAAAATCCGGAGTTCAACATCACCGCGACCGAAGAGGTGCGCTGTACGATCAATGACGAGAGCGGCGTGTCGCGCGTGGTGAAGTTCGAGGTGTATGTCTACATTCAGGGAACAATGAACGATATGTCGCTCACCTTCTCTTGTGCTGCTCCCGAAGACGCTTCGATTCAGAACCAAATCACCAGTTTGACAGACGAGGAACGATCTAAGCAAGCCATCCGTCTGTTGGTGACGCAAAGTTATTCCGGTCCCGGCGTGACCACATCTTCCTCTATGGCATCCGCCAACGGTGCCATCAACGCCCTTCTGCAGCGCGAAGTAGAATCGTTCTTCAACCAGCATCTCAAGAATACGCAGATCTCAGTAGGCATTGATACCTACGATGCAGACGGTACAGGGACAGCCCGCACTGATTATTCCGTCAAAATCTCTCAACGCCTCTTTAACGACCGCATCCGCATCGTGTTGGGTGGTCGTGTATCGTCGGGCGACGAATCGGACAGCAACAACGACAACGCCATCATCAACGACTTCTCTTTGGAGTGGCTGCTGCGCGAAGATGGCGCCCATTATCTCCGCCTGTTCCGCAAGACCAATTATGAGAGCATTCTTGAAGGCGAAATCGTCGAAACCGGCGTAGGTTACGTAATGCAACGCTCTGCTTACCGTCTGCGCGACATTTTCATTCCGAGCAGTGAAAAGCGTCGTCGCCGTATGTTGGAACAGATTCGTACATGGGACTTGAATCAACCGACGTTGCCGCGTCTCGATTCGCTCCTCATTCCTAAGGTGGATGCTCAGTAATTTGACGGTGAGCCGATGCCCAAAGATCAAACCACTAAAGATATGAAACATCCTCATTTCCCCATTCTTGTTTCGCTGAGCCGTCATGCGGTTCCGGCGCTCCTTGTGTGCCTCACGTGGAGTGCCTGTTCCACGACGCGCCACTTGCCGGAGGGGGAAGTGCTTTATACCGGTGTCAAATACATTCATACGCAGGAAGATGAATCTCCAGTGTCGTCGGAGTTGCAATCTTCCATCAACGCCGATCTGAGCGTCGAACCCAACAACTCATTCTTGGGAAGCGCACGTTATCGTTGGCCTTTCCCGGTGGGACTGTGGGCATACAATGCGTTCTACACGGAGAAGACGCATGGCTTTCGACATTGGTTGTTTACCACGCTCAAGAGCGATCCGATATTGATTAGTCAGGTGAATCCGAGTCTCCGCGCTCGCGCTACTGAGATCACGCTCGAAGACAATGGCTACTTCGGTAGCGAAGTGGGCTATCAGCTGTTCCCCAACAAACGTAACGACCGGAAAGCCCGTGTGGGTTATGACGTGCACTATATGCGTCCTTATCGCCTCTCTAAAATCGACTATATGCCCACCGACAACGAAGAGGTGAACAATATCGTTCGCAATGCTCGTGAGGAGAGTGCTCTGCGTGTCGGCGACATCTTCAGTGCTACCAATCTGGAGACGGAACGGACGCGCCTCTCCAATCTCTTGCGCGGCAGTGGCTATTACCTCTACAACATCGGAAACATTAAATATTTAGCCGACAGTACGCAGGGAAACCATGAGATCGCGTTGCGTATCTATTTGGCTGAAGACCAGACCGGTCAGGAGACGCTTCAGCGTTGCGTTATTGACAGTGTGCTCATTACCCTCGATAACGGTAACGGTATGGATCCGAATCGCTTCGATACTGCGGGCTTCTGTACAATCGGCTATCGTGGCGCTCGGATGCGTATCAAACCATCGATCTTGCGCGGCTGCATTCCTTTTCAGCGGGGCGAAGTCTATTCTGATCGAGTGACATCGCAAGTCAAGGCGTACATGGATCGCCTGAATACCTTCAAATACAATCAGGTGCAATATTCCCTTCTGCCCGCCGATAGCGTCAGTCGTGCTGATTCGGTCAACAGAATGCTGATGCACGTCACTGCCACCTACGACTATCCTTTCAACGGTCAATTAGAGTTTAACGTGATCGCTAAAGACAACAAACAGGCGGGACCCGGTATGACTGTCAAAGTAGATCGTCGCAACTGCTTTAGCGGGGGCGAACTCCTCTCGTTCGAAGCTACATCGAGCTACGAATGGCTCACCGGCAACAAATCGTACACCGAAGGCACCGGATTGCTGAATTCCTATGAGTTTGGGCTGAAGACGTCGTTGACCTATCCACGTCTACAGTTGCCTAAGGCTATTCATGTGGATCGCGACTATCCGGTCTCCACCACCTACGCCCTTGCCGCCAATGTGATGCGCCGTTCCGGATTCTTTCAGATGTTCAAGGGGACGGGTGAGGTACGGTACGATTTCTACACCGATAACGTCAATTCTCATTCCTTCAGCCCGCTGCAACTCTCCTATACCTCCATGTTGGGAACCAGTGCGCGCTTCGATAGCATTGTCGCGTCGAACAAAGTTTTACAGCAAAGTTTCTCTAACCGATTTATTCCCGCCATCGTATATACTTACCTATACGACAATCGCAAAGCCAACAAGACGCGCTTGGCGCAGCAGTGGCTACAAGTCTCTGTGATGGAGGCGGGCGGACTGTTGGATGGCATCACAGGGCTCTTCGGTAGCCGTCCGCAGGGAGAGCGTCAGTTACTGTGGCAGCGCTTCTCGCAGTTCGTCAAGGGGACGGTGGACTTCCGTAACTATTTCCAACTGAACCGACAGACGGTTTTGGCAACGCGCCTTTTAGGGGGCGTAGCGTATGCCTATGGTAATTCGACCGTCGTGCCCTATAGCGAACAGTTCTACATCGGAGGTGCCAACAGTCTGCGTGGCTTTAGCATCCGTAGCGTTGGCCCCGGTCGCTATAAGTCGGGAACGGATCGGTACGCTTATATGGATCAGACGGGCGACATCAAATTGGAAGGGAATGTTGAACTGCGCTTCCCCTTTGCCGGAGATCTTCAGGGAGCGCTCTTCGCGGACGCCGGCAACGTTTGGACGTTGCGTAACGAGGAGAATCGTCCCGGTGGAACCTTCGACGCCGGTCATCTCTTGGACGATCTTGCTACAGACGTCGGCTTGGGCTTTCGCTACGACTTAGGAATCCTCGTAGTGCGCTTCGATGTCGGCGTCCCGTTGCATGATCCATCCGAGCCTACCGACGGAAAATACTACAATATTTCCGGCTCTTTTTTTGGTAACTTGGGTTATCATTTGGCGGTTGGCTATCCCTTTTGAGTCGCAAAACGATTCCTCAAGAGTTATAAAACAAATACCTAATTGTGGTGATTTAAGCAAAATAATTAACTTTGCGGGAGTAGGGCATCGTATTTCAGGGAAACATTCGTTCGCGTATGCCCCGACAACTATATCATCAGACCGCAGGGAGCAAAGGGTTCTTGCCCTGAGGATTGAT
>CAZGZL010000013.1:0-9638 GCA_964530595.1 uncultured Prevotellaceae bacterium
TGAAATTTGAAAATGTCAGGCTATAATAGATTGTAAAAATAGTAATAAAGTCCTATATACTGTATTGATGCTTAGTTGGAATGACAAGGGAAAAGATAGGATTACAGGGTTTTAAGTTGTTGTCGGGTGCGGTAAGATGAATGATTTTAATAACTTTGCGCTCCGCTCGCTTCGTGCTATGGGGTGTAACGCCATCTGGTACACTGGGCTTTTGCAACAGGCATCGAAAACCGACCACTCTGACGTGGGGGTACCCAAACAGAACCCTTATGTAGTGAAGGGACAGGCGGGTTCACCCTATGCCATCTCCGATTATTACTCCGTAAGCGTCGATTACGCCGAAAATCCACAGCATTGCATGGCGGAATTTCGCGACTTGGTAAACCGTACCCATCAGGCAGATATGAAGGTGATTATCGACTTCGTTCCGAATCATGTGGCGCGCGGCTATCAATCGGTAAACGCTCCCGTAGGTGTGCGCGATTTGGGGGCGGATGACGACGCTTCGAAGGCTTTCGATCCCCAAAACAACTTCTATTACATGCCCGGTCAAGGGTTCGCTCCGCAAATCGACTTAGGGTCGGGCTCCGAGCAATATCGAGAGTTCCCCGCCAAGGCAACCGGTAACGATTGCTTCCATCCCTATCCGACGGTGAATGACTGGTACGAAACAGTCAAGCTGAATTACGGCGTAGATTATTGCGGTGGTGGACGTGAGTATTTCAACCCAATCCCCTCCACGTGGCTCAAGATGCGCGATATTCTGCTCTACTGGTGCTCGCAGGGGGTGGATGGCTTCCGTTGCGACATGGCACACATGGTGCCGATCGCTTTTTGGCGTTGGGTTATTATTTCGGTCAAGGAGCGTTATCCGCAAGTCTTTTTTATTGCCGAAATCTACGATCCTGCCCTCTATCGTCCTTATATCCACAAAGGGTGCTTCGATTATCTCTACGATAAGGTGGGACTTTACGACACACTGCGCGCTGTGGTCGAGGGGCGTGCTTCAGCCTCTGCCATCACACAACAGTGGCAGGCGGTGGATGATATTCAGGATCACATGGTGAACTTCTTGGAGAATCACGACGAGCAACGATTGGCGAGCGACTTCTTCGCCGGAGACCCGGAAAAGGGCAAACCGGCGTTGGTGGTCTCGGCATTGCTTCGTACCAATCCCTTCATGCTCTACTTCGGTCAGGAGTTGGGTGAACGCGGTATGGACGCCGAGGGCTTCAGCGGATTGGATGGGCGCACCTCAATCTTCGACTACTGGGCTCTGCCCCTGATGGCGACGTGGCGCGGCAAGGATAGCCGTTGGCGCCGCTTCTCGCTCCCCACAGCACAACGTCGTTTACGCGAATATTACGCTAAAATCTTGGAGATCGCAGCTACCGATCCCGTAACCAAGGGCAAGTTTTACGACTTGATGTATGCCAACTTCGATAACCCCGGCTTCAATCCCCATAGGCAATACGCCTTTATGCGCAAAAGTACGCACGAAGCGTTGCTCGTCATCGTAAACTTCGATGCCGAACTGCAGCACGTGTCGCTGAATGTCCCGCCGGAGGCTTGGGAGTACATTCGCGTCAAGAGTCATCGCCGCCATGTGACCGATCTGATCACGGGCAAGTGGGACTACTATTATTTAGACACGACGAAGCCATTCGAGTCCGACGTGCCGGGCTATGGCGCCGTTGTACTGCGTATCTCTGCCAAAGGGTAGCCTGACAAGAGCGGATAGCATCCCGGAGATTTTTCTCTCGTCAAAGTGCTTATTTTGCCCGTCGGCGTTCGGAAATTAAAAAAATCTCTATCTTTGCGGTCGGAAAAATTCACCACTCCTAATAAAACAATGAACAGTAACTATTTAGTGTTTTCAGGTCGAGCATCACGTTATCTCGCTGAAAAAATCTGTGACAGCCTGCAATGTCCATTGGGTAATTTGATTATCCAGACTTTTGCCGACGGAGAGTTCGGTGTCTCTTTCGAGGAGACTATTCGTGGCAAACATGTCTTTTTGGTGCAGAGCACATTCCCTAACGCCGATAATTTGATGGAATTGCTCCTGATGATTGACGCTGCGAAGCGCGCATCGGCGGCTCAGATTATCGCCGTGATTCCCTACTTCGGATGGGCTCGCCAAGACCGAAAGGACAAGCCGCGTGTTGCAATCGGTGCAAAATTGGTGGCAGACATGCTGAGCACGGCAGGAATTGATCGTGTCATCACAATGGATCTGCACGCAGACCAAATTCAAGGTTTCTTCGACGTTCCTGTAGATCACCTCTATGCATCGAGCGTTTTCGCTCCTTATATCGAGAAGGAGATCGGTCTGGAAAATTTGGTAATGGCTTCGCCTGACGTGGGTGGCTCAAAACGTGCTCACGCATACGCTAAGTATTTCGGAGTGCCGCTCGTAATGTGTTCGAAGCACCGCGCTAAGGCAAATGTCGTCGAGAGCATGATTCTAATCGGCGACGTGGAGGGCAAGGATGTCGTTCTGGTGGACGATATGGTTGATACCGCCGGAACCATCACCAAAGCCGCTGATTTGATGATCGAGAAGGGGGCGCGCAGTGTTCGTGCCATCGCTTCACACTGTGTGATGAGTGGACCCGCTTCCGAGCGCATTGAGGCGTCTGCGCTGAAAGAAATTGTCTTCACAGACAGTATTCCTTATCGCGGCAGCTGTACGAAGATTCACACGTTGACCATCGCCGATATGTTCGCCGAAACGATCCGTCGAGTGATGAACAACGAACCTATCTCATCGCAGTTCTTAATCTAAAATGATACCACACTTCTGTGTGCTTCAATAGATAATTGCAGCAGTCCCACACGTTAGGACTGCTGCTTTTTCTTGATTGGAGGAACACTTGAAGGTATATTGACGAATGGATATGGATAATCTGGAACAAATTTGTAGCTCTGTACGTGCGTTCCTTTTCGACATGGACGGCGTACTCTACGATTCAATGAAAAACCATGCTGAAGCATGGATGCAGACCTCAAAAGCCTACGGTATTACGGCAACGTATGACGATTTCTATCGTTACGAAGGACAGACCGGAGCCAAGACCATTGACGACCTCTTCCTGCGTAGTTTCGGTCGTCACGCGACACAGAGCGAGGTAGAAGAGGTGTATGCGATGAAATGCCGCAACTTCGAAGCGCTCGGCAAGGCGTTAATTATGCCCGGTGCGGAAGAGGTGCTTTCGTTGGTGCGTGCGCACGATTTGCAGCGTGTGGTTGTTACCGGATCGGGACAGGCGACGCTAATCAATAAGTTGGAGAGTAATTTCCCGGGCATCTTCTCTGCGGAGCGCATTGTGAGTGCCAAAGATACCCCGGCAGGACGTGGTAAGCCGATGCCGGATCCCTATTTGATGGGGTTGGTGAAAGCAGGCAATCTTCGCCCGGAACAAGCAATCGTGGTAGAGAATGCACCGCTTGGCGTTCGTGCCGCTCATGCCGCCGGAATCTTTACGATAGCCGTTAACACGGGACCGCTCGCTCCTGAAGAATTGGCACGTGAGGGCGCCGACCTCGTTTTGTCTGGAATGAAAGAGCTTGCTTGTGTGTTGCAAAAGGCGCTACCTCGGCGCACAGAGAATTCTTCCGACTGACAGTGTACAATGGACGAGACAAGTACAAGATAAGCCCCGAAAACCGATACTTCGGTTTTCGGGGCTTCATTATATATCGATCAGAATGATATGGCAAAACTTTTTTTGCCGAATGCAATTCAGAAACCGTGGCAGTTTAGCAAGGACGTTTCTTGGGAAGTTTGAAGACATCTTGAACCTCCTTCATGGCTGCATCGGTCATACCTTCCGGTTCGAAGCCCATGTTCTTGGCGCACATATAGATGTTGGCGGATTTATTGAGCACATCCACTTGATCGAAGGCATCCATAATGTCTGTACCTACGGCACAAACACCGTGCTTCTCCCACATGACTACATCGTAATCTTTGATTTGTTCGAGCGTAGCATCTGCCAAGGTCACAGAACCCGGAAGTTCATAACGAACAATGCCCAATCCGAGCGGTGCAAACGCCAAAGTTTCAGGAATCATAGACCACAAGATCTTAGTCATAACATCTTTCTCTAAGAACTTGGGATTGTGGCTCATAGCCACCAATTCGATGGGATGCGTGTGTAGGCTTGCCTTATATTTAGATCCTGAAGCAATGAGATAGTTGTGCATCGAGAGGTGCGACGGGAGTTCTGAGGTGGGAAGAACGGCTTCGTCTGCGATGATTTCGTAGCTTGCGCAGTCGTCGCAGATACGAATAATGGATCCGTTCTGCATAGGCCAGCGAGCTAAGTCACGCATACGTTTTCCGGTGCCTTTGCAATAGAAGAAGCATCCCTTGAGGTTGGGTAGTGTGGTTCCAATCTGTTTGACGGGTGCAATGGCAGGCATCTGTCGCATCTCTGCGTCTGCAAATTCGGTGATGTTGATCGTGATGTTTCCGCCGTTACGCTCAGCCCAGCCTTTTTGCCAGAGATATCCTGCGACTTCGGCGACTTTGTTTACCTCGGCAGCAAGACCGGGGCGTCCTTCGAGAATTGTTTTCATTTTCGAATGTTTATGGTTGATGAATGGGCGACTCGCCACGGCGAGCCGCCGGTTAGTGATGTTTTGTTGTTATCCGATCAGTTGCGGCAAGAATGTCGAGATGATCAAGACGATAATACCGCAGAGCAAGACAACGATGGTCTTTTGAGAGCATCCTTTCCATTCTTTGAGGATAATTCCCCAAACGTTGGAGAACGTTACATTGAGCGCCATGAGGATGCAGAATGCTAAGGTCGTGAGGGTGGGAGACTCGGTGAGGAAGCCCTTGCCCAACGAAAGTCCAAAGAACTGGCTATACCATAGGGCACCGGCAATAAAGCAATAGAGGAGGTTATTGCCCCAGACCTCTTTGCGAGAGTAGTCGCACCACGTATGATTCTTGCTATTCTGATAGAAACAGTAAATGGCGTTTGTAACGAAGCCGCCAAGGGTAACAAGGAGCGTGGCGGGAAGCGTCTTGTACATATCCGGTGTAAGGTCACCGAAATTCAGATCTTTGCCGAATTCCAAACCTACATTGAAACAGCCACTCATAAATCCTGCCAAGAGTGCAATAGCCAAGCCTTTCGGGAAGTTGAAGTCTTTGACCGCCTCTTTTTTAGCTTCGTCCGAGAGTGACGCTGCTTTCATAGATCCGGCTACACCGATGATAGCAATACCCAAGAGCGTTGCTACGACGCCGATGATTACGGCAAAGGTGAGCTGTGAGAGGGCATCACTCTCCGGAAAGAACAAATTGAGCAGCACCGGGCTCATAATTGTGCCCAAACCTGCACAAGTACCCAACGCGATAGATTGACCGAGCGCGACACCTAAATAACGCATCGAAAGCCCAAAAGTTAAGCCTCCAACGCCCCAAAGAACGCCGAATAGAATAGTCATCCAGATGTTGAAAGCATTGCCGTTGGCAAAGAGTTCGCCTAAACTATGTCCCTCAGGAACAGCGAGAAGCGCACCGAAGAATGGCAAAACGAGCCATGCAAACACACCCTGAATGATCCAATAGGATTCCCAGCTCCACTGCTTAATTTTGTTGATCGGAACATAGCAACTGGACTGGCAAAAGGCGCCGATCGCGATGATCAGCAGACCGATGATGATATCCATATATAAATGTATGAAAAAGCACAAGCTGCGCTTCCACGCCAAGCGGGTGGTCAACGCAGCTTGTTAGATGAGTCTGTTATTAGCGCTTGCTGGTTACGTCAGCTTCGTACTTTTCGATCTCGGCGATGAAGTCTGAACCAACCGGCACGTTGTTACGGAGGCAGAATTCATCGTAAACGGCATTCCACGGAAGCGCCTTTTCCTCTTCGAGGAGAGCCAAACGCTGGAAGCCCTGACCTGCAGCCTCGTATTGACGGAGCTGTCCGAGGGGTTCGAGGAGTGCGCGCGTCATACACTTCTGAGCGGCACGGCTACCTACAACGTATGCGCCGATGCGGTTGATTGAACCGTCGAAGTAGTCCAAGCCGTAGTGAACGCGATCCAACGCATTGGAACGAACAATCTCTTGGAAGAGGTCGAGCGTGGGATCGTCCATGATCGTAACGTGATCTGAATCCCAACGAACCGGACGGCTGACGTGCAACATCAATTCGGGCACGTAAAGCAACATGGCAGAAACTTTGTCTGCAACAGATTCCGTCGGGTGGAAGTGTCCTGTATCCAACGTGATCATCTTGTTATGTTTCGATGCGTAAGCTGTATAGAAGTCGTTGGAGCCTACTGTGTAGCTTTCGAGACCGATACCGAATACTTTCGATTCGATGCAGTCCTTCATATCCTTCTTCTCTTCAGCGAAGATCTGATCCAAAGAATCCTTCAGCAATTCACGGTAGAGCTTGCGGTTGACCGTAATATCTTTGCTACCGTCATGAACCCACAAGTTCATGATACAGGGATCGTTCTGAGCCTTGCCCATAGCGTCGGCAATGTCACGGCAACGCTTGGTGTGCTCAATCCAGAACTTGCGGATGCTCTCGTCCGGGTTAGAGAGTGAAAGGTTGCCGCTCTTCGGGTGTGAGAAAGAGGTAGAGTTGAAATCCAACTTCGTGTTGTTTTCTTTACCCCACTGGATCCAGCTTTCGAAGTGCTTTACCTCTACTTGGTCACGGTCAACGATTTGACCCTGAAAATCGCCGTAAATCTCGTGCAGATTCAGACGGTGTGTACCGGGAATCAAAGACTTAGCTTTCAAGATGTCGGCGCGAAGTTCTTCGATATTGCGAGCCTTGCCCGGGTAATTTCCGGTAGACTGAATACCACCCGTCAGATCGCCACCCTGTACCTCGAATCCGGCAACGTCATCAGCCTGCCAGCAGTGCATGGAGAGGTGAAAGTTCTGGAGTTGCTCGATCACCTTTTCGGTATCGATGCCAAACTCAGCATAACGCTCTTTTGCGATAGCGTAAGCCTTTTCAATCAATTCAGATTTCATAAGTTTGTGTTTTGTTGTAAGACGGCTCGCGTAGCGGCGCACATCAGCGGCGGCTGTACTAAGCCCGTCCTAAAAGGTTAGTTTTGTATTGTGTTTGTTAAGTGTATGCTTAATAGCACTTTGCGCAGAATGTTTTGTATGCCTCATCCCATGCAGCCGTGTCTTGCGGTTCGTAGCGATCCAACGGAGTGGCTTTAGCGATGAGCGCACGCATTTCGCGAATATCCTTCACCATGCCAAGTGCCTTGAACTGCATCATTATGTTACCGATAGCGGTAGCTTCTGTAGGTCCTGCAAGGACAGTAGCACCGATGGCGTTGGCTGTGAATTGGTCGAGGAGGGCATTCTTAGCACCTCCACCGATGATGTGCAGCACTTCAATCGGGAAAGGAGCGACTTCTTTGAGCCATGTGAAGACGGTGCGATAGCGCAATGCCAAGGATTCCATAATGGAGCGTGCCACTTGTGCATCGTTCTCCGGGCGTGCGATCCCATGCTTGTCGCAATATTCGTTGATGGCTTCGAGCATGCTCGGCGGATTGGCGAATATCGGATCGTCCGTATTGAAGAAACTGTGAAATGCGGGGGCAGAAAGTTCCATTTCCACCAGTTGTGGATAGCTGTAGTCCTTTCCGGCAGCTTTCCATTCCTTGCGGCACTGTTCAAGGATCCACATACCCGTAATATTCTTCAAGAAGCGTGTTGTCCCCTCAATACCGCCCTCGTTGGTAAAATTGAGTTCTGCGCTACGTTGGGTGATGATAGGATCTTTCACCTCGATGCCCATCAATGACCACGTACCGGAGCTAAGATAGGCAAACTTTTCGTCTGAGGCAGGCACGGAGGCAACGGCAGATGCGGTGTCGTGTCCGGCAATGGCGATGACCGGAATGTCGTAGCCGAATGGCTGTTCCAAGAGCTCCGGACGGAGCTGACCGATCACTTCACCCGGCATCACGATAGGGGGGAAGGCGTTGATGTCTGCACCGACCGCCTCAATGAGTTCGCGATCAATGGTTTTGGAGACGGGATCCAAAAATTGTGATGTGGAGAGGATCGTGTATTCGCAGACCGCCTTGCCTGTCAAGAGGTAGGAAATCAGATCGGGGATGAAGAGGTAAGTCTTGGCTTGCTGCATCGGGGCGAAATGCTCCTTGTGGCAAGCATAGAGTTGGAATAACGTGTTGAAATTCAGAAACTGGATACCTGTTTTGGCATAAATCTTCTCTTTGGAGATGATCTTGTCAAATTCTTCGATTGCGGTATCAGTGTAGGGATCTCGATAGGCGCGAGGCTCGCTAATCATCTTGCCATCGGCACCAATAAACGCGACGTCAACGCCCCAAGTGTCTACGCCAATAGATTGGATGCGTATGTCGCTGCGCTTTGCCAAGTCGTTCAAACCGGCTACAATCTCGCCAAACAGTGTCTCGATGCTCCAGTAGAATTTTCCTTCTTGTTCGTGAATGGCATTGGGGAATCGGCGCACCTCTTCGGTGGTCAAGACCCCGTTTTCAAGCCTCGAAAGGATCATACGACCGCTGGTCGCGCCAAGATCAATGGCCAAAACGTAGTCTTTCATAGGTATAAAAAACTTTAGTTAGTGTGACATTTTTTGTTATTAAGTCTCGCAAAGATATTCGTTTTTTTAGATTATTGTCGTCTTTGAACCAAAAAATAGTAATAATTCTCCAAAAATGTCGGGAATGATATATTTTTGCCCCCAAACGGCAGGATTGCAGCCGAAACAGTGACGCGCTGAAAAGCATCCATTGGACAACACCAACACACTGTGGCGCTACGATTCAATAGGTGGAAATATCCGCCACACGCCGTGTTTAATCTGTTTATAATAGGAGCTATATTTGATGGAGATTGAAGGCTTAGAAGTAGATGTGATTCGCAAAAACATCCGGAATCTGATTTTGCGTGTACATCGCGACGGATCCCTCACGGTTTCGGCGCCGCTATTGGTTAGAGAGCAGCAAATCCGCGATTTCGTGGCGGCACGTTGCGAGTGGATAGAACGCTCGCGGCAACGTATCGCCAAGATAGCGGAACGCCAAAGCGCAGAGGTATGGACTCCGAGAGAGACTCTACAGAAGGTGCACGAGCTGAATGCCTTGCTGTCCGAACGGTTGCCCTATTGGGCAGAGCAAATGGGGGTGCGATACACGGGTGTGCGCATCAAAGCGCTCAAATCTAAGTGGGGATCGTGCAACACTCGCACCGGCGTCTTAACCTTCAATATTTATCTGATGAAGTGGCCGCGTGAGTGTGTAGAATATGTCATGATTCATGAATTGACACACCTCATTGTTCCCAATCACAGCCCTGAATTTTATGCCGTGATGGGACGTTATTGTCCACAATGGAGCGCGTGCCGTAAGATGATGCGGGGACAGTGATCTCAGTCAGAAATCTAAATAAAAATCTTGGGTAAGGGTGCGGTAAGCCTCGCTGAAGACTCCCCCCTCGTCTTGAATGCACAAGGTTTCTTTTTTGAATATATAGTCCGGAACTTTCTTCCGAAAAACAGCCATGAGGCGTTTTGCCGGTTTTCGTATCGTTGTCTTTACCTCGCATAGATCGGAGCAATGAAGTCGACAACGCA
>CAZGZL010000013.1:9738-30667 GCA_964530595.1 uncultured Prevotellaceae bacterium
CTTGAAACGATATATTCTGAATGTTTATAACTGTATTCCAAGGTGTTGCTGCGACATTTTCTTTCGCTTGTTGTGCTGCCTCGGTGTCTATTTCCACTGCCTCGATTTGTAGATTGGGGACGATGGGGGAGAATCGTTGTGCCAACATCAATGCTACAAGTCCGGTGCCGCACCCGACGTCCAATAGACGATTAGTACCCGACGCAGGTATGGGCGCCCACGCGCCAAGTAGGACACCATCTGTGCCAACTTTCATTGCGGTGCGCTCTTGCGCGATCGTAAACTGCTTGAATTGAAATGTATCTGTGCTCATAAAAAGACTTCGATAGTGAAAAAAGATGCGCGGGATGATTCACATCAGCCCGCGCCGGTTAGAAAATTGAAAACGCGAATGAACAAATTAAATAACTTGTATTGTATGTTCAGACACATTGCCTAAAAAACGAGCGCTTAATGGAACAGCTCTTTTTCAGTGAATGCGCCCAATGCCATATATTTCTGATAGAGGGCTTGATAAGCCTTTGTACGTTCTGCGTTGGGTTGATACTCATAAGAGAATCCACTGTTCATGGCAGCAATGGCATCCTCAACCTTAGAGTAGACGCCCGCTGCTGTGGCAGCAAACATCGCTGCTCCGAGTGCACAAGCTTGATCGGTTTTGCATACTTTGATGGGCATACCCAATACATCGCTCATCGTTTGCATGACAAACGGCGATTTCAGAGCAATGCCACCGATACCAATCACGTTGTCGATACGCACACCCTCTTCCGTGAAACGATCTACAATAGCCTTGGTGCCGAATGCCGTCGCCTCAACTAAGGCGCGGAAGATCTGCGGAGCCTTGGTTCCAAGCGTGAAGCCCGCGATGGTGCCTTGTAGCAACTGATTAGCATCCGGGGTGCGTCGACCGTTGATCCAGTCGGTCGCAATCATAGTACTCTCTTCCAACGGGATCTTTTCGGCCTCTTTGGTTAGGCTGACAATGATCTTGTCGCAAGTTTCCTCAATCAACGCCTCGACAGTAGCTTCGGGGAGCGAGGAGGCAACTTGCGTCGCGGGTAGGATCTGTCGCACGGGGAATTCCAATACGCGGCGGAACATGGCATAAACATCGCCAAATGAAGACTGTCCCGCTTCGAGACCGATCATTCCGGGGATTACCGAGCCATCTACCTGTCCGCAGATGCCGCGAATACACTTGTCACCGATGGCGTCGTAGGGAGCAACCATCACGTCGCACGTAGAGGTGCCAATGACGCGCACCAAGGTATTTTTTGTAATTCCGGCACCGACAGCCCCCATGTGGCAATCGTAAGCGCCTCCGGCAACCACAACATTAGTGCTCAGTCCCAAACGGGCAGCCCATTCTGCTGAGAGTTTGCCGACAGGCTTGTCTGCGGTTTGTGTCTCGGTGAAAAGGCGTGCGCGGAAGCCTGCCAACTTAGGATCCAACTTAACGAGGAATTCTTCAGGCGGAAGTCCGCCCCAACGCTCGCTCCACATCGCTTTGTGTCCCTCAGCACAACGGCTTCGGACAATATCTTTAGCGGTGCGTACACCGGTTAAAACAGCTGGCAACCACTCGCAATATTCAACGATGGAGTAGGCTTTAGCCGCCACTTCAGGGTCTTCGCGCAGAATGTGCATGGCTTTTGCCCAAAACCATTCGGCAGAATAGATGCCCCCTTCGTACATGGTGTAATCAATGTCATTGGCTTTACATTTCTCATTGATTTCAGCCGCCTCCTTGATTGCTGTGTGATCTTTCCATAATACGAACATCGCATTGGGATTCTCTGCAAATTCGTGCAGCATGGCGAGCGGCGTACCGCTCTCGTCGACAAAGGCGGGGGTAGAGCCTGTCGTGTCGAAGGCGATGCCGACAACCTGCTGTGCTACTTCAGGCGCACAGAGTGACAATGCCTCTTTGACTGAACTCTCCAAAACATCCAAATAGTCTTGCGGATGCTGACGCCATTGGTTGATCTTGGGATTGCAATACAAACCTTGCTTCCAACGGGGATAATACTTCACCGAGGTAGCCAAGATCTCTCCGCTCTCAGCATTGACGATCAACGCACGTGCCGAGTCGCTTCCGTAATCCAAACCGATAACAAACTGTGCCATAGTATTCTATGCGTGTAAATAAACGACGTAAAGAATTAACAAAGAGCCTTGTTCAGCAGGTAATATACCTCGTTCATGCGTAATTCCTTCTTGAATTCGCTGATCGTTGTATCTTTACCGATGTGCACCATTTCGATGCCTGCGATCTCGGCATAGTCTTCCCAATACTCTGCGGTCAAGTCATACGAGAAACAAGAGTGGTGCGTACCTCCAGCCAAGATCCATGCGCCGGCACCAACCTCAAAGTTGGGCTGCGGGATCCATAACGCTGAAGCGACGGGTAACTTCGGCAACGGATTAGACTTGATGCACTCTACATCGTTCACGATCAAACGGAAACGGTTACCAAGGTCGATCACCGTTGCGGTGCAACCGTTGCCTTGCTTGCTGGTGAATACCAAACGTGCTGTCTCGCTGTCGATGCCAATGCTCAGGCGGTGAACTTCGAGTTTAGGCTTTTGTTCTGCAATGAGCGGGCAGACCTCCAACATGTGAGCCTGAAGGATGGCACTACGTTCTCCGTTGAAATGCAGGGTGTAATCTTCCAAGAACGAGCAACCGCCGTTCAACCCCTGATTCATCACCCAAACGGAACGATACAGAGCCGCAGACTTCCAATCTCCCTCTGCGCCGAAGCCGAAACCTTCAGCCATCAAACGCTGAGAAGCCAAGCCCGGAATCTGATCTAACAAACCGAGGTCATTGAAGTTGGTTGTGAAACCCTTGGCGCCTTTGTCTTTCAGTAGACGACGCAATGCGATCTCTGCTTTCGCAGAATTCCAAACCTTAGTGTAGGCTTCTGTGCCTTCTTGTTCCAATGAGGGACAGTGATCATATTCTTTGAAGTATGTAGAGACGAGAGATTTCACCTCCTCATCAGCTACTACCTTATAATATTCCATCAAGTCGTTTACCGGACAGTAATCTACGTGGTAGCCTAAACGTTGCTCTGCCTCCACCTTATCTCCATCCGTCACGGCAACATTATTCATCTGGTCACCGAAACGGACAATCAACATATCTTGAGCGTCCGCCCACGCTGCACAGACACGCATCCATACGGCGATGTGCTCTTGCGTCTTGGCTTCCTGCCAATAACCCACTACGACTTTGCGACGGATGCGCATACGAGTGCAGATGTGCCCGAACTCACGATCGCCATGGGCAGATTGGTTCAAGTTCATGAAATCCATATCCATCGTGTCCCACGGTATCTCTTTGTTAAACTGTGTGTGCAGGTGGAGGAGGGGCTTCTTCAGCTGTTGCAAGCCGTGAATCCACATCTTGGCAGGAGAGAAAGTGTGCATCCAAGTGATCACACCGACGCATTTGGGATCGTTATTAGCGGCCTTGAACACTTCTGTAACTTCGTTCGAAGAATTGGCGGTGCCTTTGTAAACCACCTTGATCGGGAGTAAACCAGAAGCGTTGAGCCCCTCGACCATTTTAGTGGAATGTCCGTCCACTTGAACAACGGCATCGCCGCCATATAATAACTGAGCGCCGGTTACGAACCAGACCTCAAGATCTTTGAATGCTTCAATCATAATAATAAGATTTGAATGTTGTTGTTATTGGGTATATCGAGTTGTTGTGTCGTATAAATTTGCGGATTGTTATTTCGATTTCTGTCCGTAATAAGCATTTGGACCGTGCTTGCGAAGATAATGCTTTTCTATCAAATACGGATTCATAGTTAATGCGGGATTAACCATTTTAGCGAAAGTGAACATTTTTGCCACCTGTTCAAGGACGACAGCGTTATGAACGGCGTCAGCGGCATCTTTACCCCAAGCGAAAGGCCCGTGATTCTTGACGAGCACTCCGGGAGTGTGCATGGGGTTCATTCCCTTGAAACGGCGCACTATGACGTTGCCCGTTTCCCATTCGTAATTCCCTTTTACCTCAGCTTCTGTCATATCGTCGGTACAAGGGATGTTTTCGTGAAAATAATCGGCGTGTGTAGTGCCGACATTCGGAATATCTACGCCGGCTTGTGCCATAGCGGTTGCAAACGTAGAATGGGTGTGTACCACGCCTCCGATCTCCGGAAATTCACGGTAGAGCACCACGTGGGTCGGAGTATCGGACGACGGACGCAACGTTCCTTCGACCAATTTACCTTCCAAATCCACCACAACCATATCGGACGGTTTCATGGTTTCGTAAGGCACGCCGCTGGGCTTAATAACTACCAAGCCTGTCTTACGATCAATAGCGGAGACATTTCCCCAAGTAAAAATAACGAGACCGTGCTTCACAAGATCCATATTGGCTTGGAATACTTTCTCCTTCAGTTGTTCGAGCATAACAAAAAACTTTATTTAGATCAGTCAATAGAACGTTAATCGTATCAACAATTTTCCTTCACAGAGTCAGTAACAGATGAAACCGGTTCATTCGCACATTGTCTTTTGATGAAAAAGTGGTCTTCGTTGAAATCGCACGATCGTTCGGAACTATTCCGCACGATCGTGCGACATATTATTTACCAAAGAGCCACGTAGAGGATGGCTAAGATTACTATCACTCCGATAGCACCGAGCGTAAAGGCACGATCGGAACGGAACAAGGCGAGGTCGATAGACACGGCTTTGGGATCTTGTACCTTATCTACAGCGTTAGAACGCAAGTAAATGGAGAGTACCAAGAGCATGGCACCGAGGAAGAAGATCGCTTCGAAGCCTACATTCTGCAAATAAGCCCAACCGCCGGTAGAGTAGTAGATCACCTTCTGGAGAATACCCAATACGAAGCTGATGACTGCACCCACGAAAAGAATACGTCCCCATTTGAGCTGCATTGTCACCGTATGCTCGTCCAACTTATCTGCCGGCTGAGTCTTCTTGCTGGCGAAAGAGATGCCCATAAACAAGGCAACGAGGATCATGAATACATAGCCCATACGAAGCAGGAAGGGTACGTCAGGGAAGATAAATTTGAAGGCAATCGAGAAGACGAAGGTACCGATTGCTGCCACGACAGCGGCAGTACCGGAGGCGCGCTTCCACAACAGACCTAAGCCGAAGATAACCACGACACCCGGATAAACAAAGCCTGAATACTCCTGAATGATCTGGAATGCCTGATCAGCCCCACCCATGATAGGATAGACAGCGATCAGTGCCAAGATCAGCGCTGCGACAGAGGTCAAACGACCCACCGTTACCAATCGCTTCTCTGAGGCGTTCCGGTTCATGAACTGCTTGTAAATATCCATCGTGAAGATGGTTGACGTTGAGTTGAACATAGATGCCAAAGAGGAAATAACGGCTGCGGCAAGAGCTGCAAACGAAAGACCTTTGACGAAGACAGGTGTAAAGTTGCGGATCAAGAACGGATATGCGTCATCCGAACGCTCGATAGAGCCTGCCAAAGTGGCATAGAGATCCGGCTTCTGTGTCATAATATAGAACGCGCATACACCGGGAATACAAACGATGAAGGGGATCAAGATCTTCAAGAATGCGGCGAAGATCATACCCTTCTTAGCCTCTGCCAAGCTCTTGGCGGCAAGACCCTTCTGGATGATGTACTGGTTGAAACCCCAGTAGCCGAGATTCGTCAGCCAGAGGGCGCCAATAATCACTACGATGCCGGGAATGTCGAAGTAGGGGTCGGAAGGCTGAGTAGCCGTGCCATTAATGACGGGATAGAGCTCAGCGTTGCGTTCTACGATCAAATTGAAGTGGGTGTCACCCTGAACATTTGCGAGGTCGCTCATGATCTGTTGCAAGGCTGCAAAAGCGTTGCTTGCGCCCATATCCTCAGCGATGACGCTCAAGGCTGCATAGGCAGTGATCAAACCGCCGCCGACCAAGAATGTCACCTGCATCACATCCGTCCACGCTACGGAAGCCAAGCCACCATAGATAGAATAGACGCCCGCAATTACGAAGAGTAATAAAATGATGGTTAGCAACGTCATATCCACGTCCATGCCCAAGAATACGCCGGGAACAGCAGGCAGGCCCAAGATTTGCTTGATCGCCAATGCGCCCAACCAAGCCACAGAGGTTAGGTTGATAAAGACGTAGAGGAACAACCAGAAAATGGAGAACGAAAGACCGACGCCCCAGTTGTAACGCTCGCGCAAGAATTGCGGAATGGTAAAAATCTTTTTCTCGATCATCACAGGGAGCAGGAACTTACCGACAATGATCAGCGTAGCCGCTGCCATCAATTCGTAAGCTGCCATTGCGATGCCGGACTTAAAAGCGGAACCGGACATGCCGATGAATTGCTCTGCGGAGATATTGGCGGCGATCAAAGAGGCGCCGACAGCCCACCACGTCAGAGTGTTGCCCGCCAAGAAGTAGTCGGTAGAGGATTTCTCTTCCCCTTTTTTACTGCGTGAGAGGAAGACTCCCATGCCGACCAGAACAACGATGTAGACACCAAAGACTACGTAGTCTATAGCGCTAAAGCCATTGTTCTGCAATGCTTCAAGTACATTCATAGATTTGGTATTTTAATTAAGTGTTAGTGCGTGTAGGGCTATCAGAAGGTGCCGAACTGGAAAATCGTGTGGCTACTATACGTTTCGCCGGGGCGAAGGACTGCAGAAGGCCACTCCGGTTTGTTTGGCGTGTCGGGGTACTTCTGAGTTTCCAGACAGATGCCGACGCGCTGCTGATAGGTTATATCGTGCTTGCCCTGAACGGTCCCGTCCAAAAAGTTGCCGGTATAGACCTGAATACCGGGCTCGTCGGTGTAGACCGTCAGAGAAATACCTGTTTCGATGCTTTCCAATACGACGGCGGGCTGTGCAATGTCTCCGTTGGTGTTGAGCACCCAGTTGTGATCGTAACCGTTACCGTTGTGGATCTGCTCGTCGTCTGCCTCAATATCTTGACCTACCTGCTTACGTCCCGTAAAGTCGAACGGTGTACCTTCGACATAAGAGATCTGTCCCGTAGTCATATAAGTGCTGTCTACCGGGGTATAGCCTTCGGCATTGATGGTCAAATAATTATTGCAGATGGATTGTGTCGGATCACCGCTTAGATTGAAATAAGAATGGTTGGTCATATTGATGACCGTCGGCTTGTCCGTGGTAGCAGAATAGGTGATGTCGATCGCGTTTTTCGGTGTCAACGTATAAGTCACGGAGGCATTCACTGTGCCGGGGAAGTTATTATCTCCATCGGGCGACGTAATGTCGAACGTTATGCTCTGTCCGTCCACTTGGCGCACGTTGTAGACTTGATATTGCCATCCAGTGGGACCGCCGTGCAAGCAGTGCCCGAAATTGTTCTGTGGCAATGTGATCGTGTCGCCGTCCAACACGAATTGACCGTTGGCAATTCGATTGGCATAACGTCCGATGGATGCGCCGAAATCACTGGGGATGTTGATGTAATCCGTAATGTTGTCGAAGCCGAGCACCACGTCGCGCAACGTTCCATCGCGATCGGGCACCATGATAGAGACGATGCGACCGCCGAAATTGGTGATGCAGACCTCCATGCCGTTGTCGTTGGTCAACGTGTAGAGCGCTGTTTGCTTGCCGTCGAGTTCAGTTTCGAAATTTTTCGGATCCAGCCCTGACTGAGTGAGAGCTGCCTGTTGTTGTTTCGGAGTACAGCTTGTGATGAACAAAGCTCCTCCCAATACCATAGCACTCGAAGTGCTGAATACATGAAACGATTTCATTGAAATGGATTAGTGGATTAAGGTATATATTTTATTACCATTTTTATTCTGAAGCACAAAGATAGGTGGTTCTTTCTTTCCCCGTCCCACAAATGCTCGTTTTTTGCTTTCGGAGAGGTGAAATTTTTCTGAATAGGTGAAAAATTAAGCATCTGAAACGAGAAATTATTCAACATACAACGGATAACGGGTCAGCGAATCTGCCAAGGCGCGAAGCGCTTGCTCTACGCGGCGACAAACCGATTCGGAAATCCGAGTTGACTCTGTAGCGTAGCGCATCAGGCTCTTACGGGTGAGACCAGTGAAGATCTGAGCTCGTTCTGAGCCCAAACGAAAAGAAAGATAGCGCAGATAGTCGGGGGCACTATATTTATAGATGTAATGCACCTCAGGCAGCTTACCGTAGAATTCTCCCTTAGGATCGTTGCGCAAAGCCTCATAGACCGCCGTGAGATTTTCTTTTGCCTCCTTGAGCGTTTCGCCTTCGCCGAAATAGAACATGGGGTACGTCCGTAGCGGTACGATCTCAAAGTGTCCGTCGTTGGCTTGCTCCACGATGGCGACTTCCTCTTGAGCCCCCTCCGGGATGGAGTCATGCTGGATATCGAGATTGTCCAAATAAGTTTTAGGGGTCATCAATGACACTTGACGCAGGGCGTCGGTGTACTGTTGCACCCGTTCTTCGATCTTGTTGACGGCAGCGGGACGCAGCACTGAAACCTCATAAATATATTCCAAGAGTTTGTTGGCGGTGAGACCGGTCATCTCGCGCAATTCGGTAAGCCCCAAGAGTTGATACCATTCTTGAAGGAAGCTGACGGCATCGTAGCGAAATGATACATCGAGGTCGGGAACATCTTCAGGAGAAAATTGTTCCCGATATTCGCGATACACTTGCCAAAAGTTTTCGATTGCCTCTTCCTTGGTATTTCCATAGCCGAAGATTCCGAACTTCTCAAACGACTCCAAAGTATAAATGGAGTAATACCCCTCATGGTTTCGTTCGATAATCGCTGTCACTTTTGTTTTCATTTTTCAATCCGTAGCTTACAAATCTTGCCCCCAAAGATAATGTTTATCTTCCTATCAGCACAAATATATGATACGATATTTGCAAAAACGACAGGAAATATCTCCCTTTGTTATCAGAAAATAGAGATTTTGAGTATATATTATAGGTATATAGCTCGTAATTTAATGAAAAATGAATACACCAAGTAACCCTTCCAATCCACCCGCATTGATTACCGATATGAAGGCTCGTATGTGGGACATTATCATTGCTGTCAACTGGCAGCAATTAGCGCGTAAGTATTTCGGCAAACCATCGACATGGATTTATCAAAGATTCGAAGGTATTGATGACGAAGGCAATGTGGCGGGCTTTACCCCCGAAGAAACCCAACAATTCAAAGATGCGCTGAAAGATTTAGCACGTCGAATCAACGAATGTGCCGATAGGCTTTGAACCATAGATTGCTAAACGCTGTGTTGCACCTCATCCGCCGAAAGGGGAGAAGCAATGCAGCGTTTTCCCGTTGTCCATCGGATGGATCGTAGCCACGGCGGCACAAAGCTTATTTTCATTCGATTGACATCTGCACCTGAATCTTGATACACAATATTTTACTATTTTCGGAGCAAACACAGCTATTTTAATCAATAAATTGTGTGAAAATAAGAAAAAAGAATACTTTTGCAGCGAAGTATCGTCTTGATACCTCTGATTCAAGAGCGTACACGAAAAAAATGAATGCTTTGTGTGACGCCGTTTGACGCATCTCCATTAAAACAGTGAGTTATGAAAGTAGTTAATTTTTCTCAGTCTGATTCGATTATCAACAAGTTCGTGGCAGAACTTCGTGACGTGAACATCCAGAACGACAGAATGCGCTTCCGCCGCAATGTGGAACGCATTGGCGAGGCTATCGCCTACGAGATCAGTCGAACATTACACTACGAGACCGTCAGCGTGACCACTCCGTTGGGAGTAGCCGATGCGTCGCTCCCAGCCGATCAGATTGTGGCAGGAACGATCTTGCGTGCCGGCTTGCCCTTGCACAACGGCGTACTGAACGTCTTTGACGATGCTGAGAATGCGTTTGTTTCCGCCTATCGTAAATATGACGACGAAATTAACTTTGACATTCATATAGAGTACATTGCCTCCCCATCGTTGGACGGCAAGGTGCTCCTGTTGTCCGACCCGATGTTGGCCACCGGTGGCTCTATGGAGTTGGCTTACGAGGCGCTACTCACCAAGGGGACGCCCGACCGAGTGCACCTCATCTCGATCATCGCCAGTCGGCAGGCTGTAGACTACGTGCAGGAGCACTTCCCGGAGGATACTACCCTCTGGGTGGGCGCCATCGACGAATTCCTCGATCCGCACAAGTACATTGTGCCGGGATTAGGCGACGCAGGCGATTTGGCGTTCGGCGAAAAAGAATAATCATCTTTGCGCTGAACCCGTACCCGCATTGAGGACGTTACATGTTGCGTACATCAATTATTTATTATATTTTATCATTTAGAGACAGTATGAAATTTTTGGATTTTCATCCGCGATTATTTACCTGTTTGCGTGACTACAATGCAGCTCGCTTCGGACAGGATGCGTTAGCAGGTCTGATTGTGGGCGTCGTGGCGCTTCCGTTGGCTATTGCCTTCGGTATTGCCTCCGGTGTCTCGCCCGAAAAGGGTATCATCACCGCTATCGTTGCGGGCTTCATCATTTCACTCTTGGGTGGTACCAAGGTGCAAATTGGAGGTCCTACGGGCGCATTCATCGTGATTATTTATGGTATTGTGACCAATCCTCAGTACGGTATCAGCGGTCTTACCGTTGCCACGTTGTTGGCGGGTATTCTGCTTGTGCTCATGGGGGTATTCAAGTTAGGGACGGTGATCAAATTCATCCCTTATCCCATCATCATCGGCTTTACCGCAGGTATCGCTGTGACGATCTTCACGACACAGATCGGCGACGTCTTAGGCTTGAAGCAAGAGGCGTTGGATGCGTCGGGATGCGTTATTTACGACCACGTGACCGGCGAACCGTTGATGGCGCCGCTCAAAACTCCGGGCGACTTCATTGGCAAGTGGGGTGTCTATTTTGAGCATATCAAATCCTTCAATTTGTGGAACTTTGTGATGGCAATGCTTAGCATTTTGATCATCATCTTCTCTCCCAAATGGTTCAAGCGTGTGCCGGGGCTGAACAAGATCCCCGGTTCTCTGTATGCCATTATCTTTGTGACGCTGATCGTTTTGGCGTTGAAGACTTGGTGCGGCATTACAGGCATTGATACTATTGGCGATCGCTTCCACATTCAGGCTCAACTGCCGAGCATGGAAGTTCCAAGTATCTCGTGGTCGATGGTGCAAAACCTGATGCCGATAGCCTTTACTATTGCTATCCTTGGCGCCATCGAGTCTTTACTCTCCGCAGCCGTGGCTGATGGTGTGATTGGCGACCGTCACAACTCGAACACCGAATTGATCGCTCAGGGCGTTGCCAACATGGTGACACCGCTCTTCGGCGGCATCCCCGCGACCGGCGCGATTGCCCGCACGATGACGAACATCAATAATGGAGGTCGTACCCCTGTAGCAGGCATTGTGCACGCCGTAGTGTTGCTGTTGATCCTTTTGGTCTTGATGCCTTATGCAGAATATATCCCGATGGCTTGCCTTGCCGGTGTTTTGGTCATCGTCTCTTATAATATGTCAGGATGGCGTACTTTTAAGGCTCTGATGAAGAACCCGAAGAGCGACGTCTCTGTTCTATTGGTAACATTCTTCTTGACGATCATCTTCGACTTGACTGTAGCCATCGAGTTTGGTTTGATCTTAGCTTGTATGCTGTTGTTCCGCCGTGTCGCGAGCACCGCACACGTCTCCCTGCTGCGCGACGAGATTGACGTACACAATGACTCCGATGTCGATGTGGCTGATCAAGAGAAATTGGTGATTCCCACCGGCGTGCAGATCTACGAAATTGACGGTCCCTTCTTCTTCGGTATCGCCAACAAATTCGAAGAAATGTCGGCTCAATTAGACGAAACTCCGATCTGTCGCATCATCCGTATGCGCAAAGTGCCCTTTGTCGATGCGACTGGCTTGCACAACTTGGAGGTCTTCATCCAGAAGAGCCACCAAGACGGTATTCACGTCATCTTGTCAGGCGTTCGTCCTGAAGTGATGAAAGTAATTCGTCGCACGTCACTCTACGGTATGTTGGGCGGTCAGAACATCTTCGATCACATCAATGGCGCATTGAATCGCGCTCGCGAAGTGGTTGACCACAACGCCCGAGCTGCCGATCGGAAGTAAATCCGCCGCACATAGGAGTGACGCGATTTTGCGGAAATAGAGAGAGCTGTAAGACCGTCCAGTGTTTCGAAGACACAAGGGAAGGTACTTACCGCTCTCTTTTAGTTGAAAAAATAATCTTGTACGATGCAATGATACAAATTCGTAAAGTTGAGCGTCGCAGCGACCTAAGACGCTTTGTTCAGTTCGCGATCCGCTTGTATGAAGGCAACGATTGCTACGTTCCTCCGATCATTGACACGGAGGTAGATAGCTTGGATCGGCAAAAGAATCCGGCATTAGATTTCTGTCAAACAGTTTACTACTTGGCGTACAATGACGCTCAAGAGGTGGTCGGGCGCATTGCCGGCATCATCAATCGCCGCTTCAATGAGAAATTCGATTGTCATCAGTGTCGTTTTTGCTTTGTGGACTTCATTGACGATCCGGCTGTCAGCCGCGCCCTGCTCGACGCTGTAGCGGAATGGGGTCATGCAGCGGGAATGAACGAATTGGTCGGTCCCTTAGGCTTCACGGATCTCGATTACGAAGGCTGTTTGATCGAAGGATTCGATCGGTTGAGCACGTCGTCTACCATATACAATTATCCCTACTATCGCCATCATTTTGAACAATATGGCTTAACCCAAGACGCCATTTGGAACGAATACTTGATGCAACTGCCTGATGCGGTGCCCGAAAAACATTTGCGCGTCGCCGAACTGGTGGCAAAACGCTATCATTTGCAGGTCATCAAACCCACCAATCGGGTGCGCTTGGTACGCCGCTATGGACGTAAAATCTTTGAACTGTTGAACCAAGCTTACGAACCGCTCTATGGCTTCTGTAGTTTGACCGACAAACAGATTCGTTACTACATTGCGCAGTATCTTCCCTTTATCCGCTTGGATTGTGTGCGTATAGTCGTCGATCAGGAAGATCAAGTGGTGGCCTTCGGAATCACTTGCCCGTCCTTGTCACGCGCACAGCAGAAGGCACGCGGACGACTTTTCCCCATGGGTTGGTATTATTTGCTCCACGCACTCTACGGACACGGTACAGACATCTGGGATCTCTATTTAGTCGGCGTCCGCCCGGATTATCAAGGCAAGGGGGTCAATGCGTTGCTTTTCACGGACTTGATCCCGCAAGCCATCGCCAACGGATATCGTTGGGTAGAAAGCAATCCGGAATTAGATACCAATCATAAGGTGCAAGAGCAATGGCAGTATTTCTCGCCCGAAAGACACAAGCGGAGATGTACCTTTAAGAAAGAACTCTAAAAACCTCAATAGATCAAATAAATCAGCTATGAATTATATCGAAGTAAAGGATGTTGTGAAAAAATATGACGGACATGTTGCGCTCAACCATGTCTCCCTATCGGTGCCGGAAGGTAGCATCTATGGTTTGTTGGGTCCCAACGGAGCCGGCAAGACCTCTCTCATCCGCATTTTGAACCGAATTACCCGTCCGGATTCCGGCACGGTGCTGATCGGCGGACAACCGTTGACGGCAGAGCGTGTAGCTCAAATAGGCTATATGCCTGAGGAACGAGGACTATATAAAAAGATGAAGGTAGGCGAACAGATCGTTTACTTGGCGCAACTGAAAGGACTTTCGCGTCGTGAGGCGGTCGTACGTATGCAGGAATGGCTGAAACGATTTGACCTGACGGAGTGGCAAGACAAGAAATTGGAGGCGCTCTCTAAAGGAATGGCGCAGAAAGTGCAATTTATAGCGACGGTACTGCATCAGCCCAAGCTCCTGATCTTCGACGAACCGTTTTCAGGCTTCGATCCGGTCAACGCGGAACAGTTGAAGCGCGAGATCTTGCGCTTGCGCGACGAAGGCTCAACGGTGCTCTTCTCAACGCATAATATGGCGTCGGTAGAGGAGGTGTGCGAGGAAATCACCCTCATCAACCATGCCGAGGTGGTGTTGCAGGGGCGCGTCAGCGAGGTGCGTCAAAAGTTCAAGAAGCAACTCTATCACGTGGGCATCTCATTACCCAATGCCTTAATGGGTACGCCGGAACGTGTTACCTTGGAACAAGAGGCTGCCGGACTGTTCTCGGTCGAAGAGATGCGACACACGGAGCAGGGGGTCGACGTGACCCTTCGTTTGTCGCCCCAAACCACAATGCATGATGTCATAGGGATGCTGAACGATCGCTATACGCTTTATGCGTTCCAAGAGATCTTGCCTTCGATGCAAGAGGTATTTATTGAGACGGTGCAAGGTGCTATCGCCGAGCAGTCAGCAGAGGACGTTGCGCCTCAATCTTCTTGTTCCTAAATCTACCCATTAAAGATATTGCCACACAACTATGTCTATATCACGTTTATTCCTAATCATTCGCCGCGAATATCTTTCGACGGTAGGGAAGAGGTCATTCATTATTTTGACCTTGTTGATGCCGTTGCTTTTTCTGCTTCTCTGCGGACTGCCGGCATTGTTGTCCGAAATTAAGTCGGACGAACTCAAAAATGTCTTCGTCGTAGATGCTTCGCGACATTATGGCGCCCTTTTGCACGACACCGATGAATATCACTTCGTAACTCTTGCCGCAGCTGAAAATCGTTCGTTGTACGAATGGTACACGACGAGTAATAATGACGATCGCGATGCCGTCTATGCCATCCTCTCGATCCCCGAATACGTAGACTCGCTGGCGTCAGTTTCGATCTATTCTTCTCAATCGTTAGCTCCGTCGCTCGAAACGACGGTCTCCGAACAGTTGACGCCTGAATTACGCAACGTACGCCTTGCGCCGTACATCTCCGAATCAGCCGAGGAGATCATGACAGCGTGCAACGCCCGTATGGAAGTCAAAAGTATCAAATGGAGTGACGAGGGGAAAGAAAACCTTTCGGAAACGATGATCTCGCAAATTCTCGGTATGTTTTTAGCGCTACTCACCTATACATTCGTACTCATCTACGGAGCCATGGTCATGAACGGCGTGATCGAGGAGAAGACAAACCGCATTGTTGAAGTCATCATTTCGAGCTGTCGCCCGATGGAATTGATGTTGGGCAAGATTATCGGCGTCGCGTTGGTCGGTCTGACACAGATTGCGATCTGGGGCGCGATGATCATGGTCGGCATCTCGATCTTGGGATTACAGTACGGCGCTATGTCAGCCGAAACGACACAGGTGGTCGGAGAGGGAAATTTCGCCGAAATCATGCAAAATATAGCCGCCGTCGATTGGGGCGGTACCTTATTTTGCTTTGTTCTTTACTTTGTCGGAGGCTACTTGCTCTATGCGGCTTTGTTCGCTGCATTCGGCTCCGCGGTAGATCAGGCCAACGATGCGTCGCAATTTACGTTGCCGGTGACTACGATCTTGATTTTTGCGTTATACGCAGGGATTTACAGTAGCAACAATCCCGATGGACCTTTGGCATGGTGGTGTAGCCTTATTCCATTCACGTCGCCGATCGTGATGATGTGCAGGTTGCCCTACGACGTCCCGATGAGCGAATTAGTGTTCAGTATTGTCCTCCTTTTTGCAACGGCGCTCGGAATCACCTATTTGGCAGGAAAAATCTACCGAACAGGTATTTTGATGTACGGTAGGAAGTTTAGCTTTGCTGAAATACTTCGTTGGATGCAGCGTAAGGAGTAACAGCCTCCGGAGCAGAAGGCTCCCAACGATTACATAACACCTCTACGATTTTGCCTGTGCGCGGATGACGGAACTTGATACCCGCCGCGTGCAGGCATAATTTTTGAGTTTGGGCATCGTCAGCGATGCCATATAGCGGGTCACCTTGGATATGGGCGTTCAGTCCTTCGTGATGCGACGCATGAACGCGCAACTGATGTGTCCGTCCGGTCAGCGGAGAGAAACGCACCAACGTAGCCGTCTCAGTTCTCCGGATCACTTCGAAATAGGTAATAGCCGGCTTCCCGTCGCTGTCTACCCGTTGCAGGGGACGGTGATAAAAATCGGGCGAAAGAGGCAAGCGAATCAGCCCGCACATCGCGAAAATCGGACGCGACAGCCACGCTTGGTATTCCTTCTCCACTTTGCGCTCGGCAAATAGCCGTTGCATGAGGATGAATGTCTCGCGGTCTTTGGCTACCACCAACAGTCCTGAGGTGTCCATATCCAACCGATGAACTAAAAGGGGAGGAGCGCTGGTCGCCATCCGTTGAGTGAGCAGCTGCTGCACAGAGCTCCGATCCTCTTTGCCGGGGACGGAGAGCAAACCTGAGGGTTTGTTCACGATCAGCAGAAAAGGATCCTCATACACCACCTCTAAAGTCTCTCCAGCGGGCTCAGCCGTTGGATTCGGCAGTTCTGCAACGTGCAATCCCTGAAGCATGAAGCTCAGAATGGGGGCACACTTCTCTTGACATGCCGGATAACAACAGCCGTGTTTTCGGTTGCTCTCTTTGGTGGGACGTCCGTACCAGAACTCCGACATCGCTACTGGAATCAATCCATGCTGATAGGCAAATTCTAATAGGCGAGGAGCCGCACACTCGCCTGCACCTGCCGGAGGAATCGCTTTCGGATCGTATTGTCTGAAGATTTCCAAGAGTGAGCGGCGAGCTCCGAGCGCATTGTGCATCTCGAAGTGTCGGAAGATCTCTGTCTGAAGCTTTATCGAGAGCGCCTTGCGTTGCTGTTTCAGGGTCGCAATCTCTTGATCGAAACGTTTTAATTGCTGTTCAATAGCCTGTATTTCTGATAGAAAACGCTCTTTTCGACGCTTGAGTTCGGCTTTTTGAAACTGGCTCTCGCGGATCATGTCGGCAGCCTCTTCAGCGGATAGTTTCGGCGCATGGGCGCGACGCTCATCTCGCTGCTGCTTGGCGGTAAGCATCATCTCTTTCAGAGCCGAAAGTTCCTGCTTCGAGCGGCATTGTACAGCCGAAAGCTCTTGGAGCAGAGCCAAACGTTCGGGTTGTTGTTCCAAGTGTTTGATTGCCTCATTGATCGTGGAGATCTTCGTATCTTGCGCTGAATAGAATGAATGGGCGGCGTTCAAATCAAAAATTGGAGGGACGAAGTATTCCGCAGCCTCCGGAACCGAACATCCGGAATATGCCGCCAAAAACGCCCAACCGTCCGTTCGGCGCACAACCAAAACGCCTAACATTTTTCCTTCTGCAAAAAAACGCTCCAACGTCGGATTTGCAGCCACGTAGTCCATGACGTGCTGTTGCGCCAACAAACACAACGCATCGGGCGTATAATGAAACGGATTATTGAATGTTTTGGGCGGAACCAAGCCGGAACATTCTGCTGGCGAAAGAATATGCAGCAAGTTCATAAGTGTTGTAACCTTTGGGGTGAAAATGAAGCGGCAGCTTCAAAAAGTGGGGCGAAAGGAGCCATTCGATGAATGGGACTTCCCAAAAGGGAAAAATAACTCCAATTCCATAATTTTGCACCACAACTTTACATAATTCGAATTATTTTCCAAGTGGCGTATCTTGCGTTGAATTTGTAGAAATACCCCCTTGAATCACTATAATTCATTCAATGAATATCTATAAATCATAGAAACAGCTCCTCAACCACTCTTTGAAAATAAAAAAATCCCCCGATGTAGTTGCTCTACGCATTTTGGGTGCGAAAACATGCCGATCGGAGGATTATTTTATGGGGATGACACGCACCTCCCGTTTGTTAGGACAGTTGGCGCAAGATGTTCTGAATCTGTTCGAACGTGGTGATACGAGTGGGCACCAACGGCAAACGCAGGACATTCTCGCAGAAACCCATAGCGTTGAGCATCGCCTTGACGCCTGCGGGGTTTCCATCCACAAAAAGCAAGCTAAACAGCTCCGAGAAGCGGTGATGAATCGTGCGAGCGCTGTCGTACTCGCCGGTCATTGCCAAACGCACCATACGACTAAATTCTTTAGGGAATGCGTTGCCAATTACAGAGATGACGCCTACGGCGCCCAATGTAATCAGCGGGAAGGTGATTCCGTCGTCACCAGAGATTACGGAGAATCTTTCCGGTTTGTTCTTAATAATCTCGTCCATTTGGGCGAAATTGCCGGAAGCCTCCTTGATAGCGATGATATTCTCGAAATCATTAGCCAACCGAAGCGTTGTCGCCGAGGTCATATTGACGCCGGTACGTCCGGGAACGTTGTACAAGATTACCGGCACAGGACTTGCCTTGGCGATTGCTTTATAATGTTGATAGATTCCCTCTTGCGATGGTTTATTGTAATACGGAACGACGGACAAGATCGCGTCAATTCCTTTAAAATCCGAAGTTGTGAGTTCATGAACAATCGCTGCCGTATTATTGCCGCCACAGCCGAGCACAATCGGCACACGTCCGTTTACCTCGTCAATGATGAATTGCTTCAATGTCTGTTTTTCCTCGGCTGTCAACGTGGGAGTTTCGGCTGTCGTCCCTAAGGCGACAATAAAGTCAGCCCCACCTGAGATTTGATAATTGATGAGTCGCTGCAATGCCGGATAATCTATTGATAAATCTTGCTTGTATGGCGTGATCAAAGCCACTCCCATACCTTGTATTTTTCCCATATCCAATATATTTTTGGCAAAGATAACGCTATTTTCAACATAAGCCCAAGGGTTTGTAGAAAATTTACCAATCGAGCGATGTTGAAAACAAATTATGGAGCCACACTTCCTGTTGTATGGCACCATAATTTGCTTTTAGAATGATCGATTCGGAGATTTATACCTTCAGCGCTCCGACAATCTCGTTGACTGACGTGCAGTGATGACGTTCTAAATATTCGTTGATGCCGTCGATGATCTGGATCGTAACGGTCGGATCAATGAAATTAGCCGTTCCCACTTCGATGGCGCGAGCGCCGCAAAGCATAAACTCGATGGCGTCTGTAGCGTTCATGATTCCGCCCAAGCCCACGATCGGTATCTTCACCGCGTTGTAGGCTTGCCAAACGCAGCGCAAAGCGATCGGCTTCACAGCTGCACCGCTCAATCCACCTGTTACGGTAGAGAGCACCGGGCGCTGTGTTTCGGCATTAACAGCCATAGCCAACACTGTATTGATCATAGAGACCGCATCGGCACCGGCGGCTTCCACCGCCTTGGCTATCTCGGCAATATTCGTCACGTTGGGTGTAAGCTTCACGATTAGCGTCTTGTGGTAAACCTGACGTACCGCAGCGACTACAGACTCCGCCAAATCGCATTTTGTACCGAATCCCATGCCGCCGGCCTTGACATTCGGACAAGAGATGTTCAATTCGATGGCGGGTATCTTCTCCAATGCATTGAGACGCTCTGCTGCCGTCACATAATCTTCGATGCACGAGCCGGAAAGATTGACGATAGGACGCGATGTGAAGCCGGTCAGTTGCGGGTAAATATGTTCACAAAAATAATCTACCCCTTTATTTTGCAATCCCACAGCGTTGATCATGCCCGAAGGCGTCTCTGCCAAACGGGGATAGAGATTGCCCTCGCGAGCGTGCAGCGTAGTACCTTTGACGATGAAACCGCCCAAACGGTTCAAATCGATGAAGTCTGCAAACTCCACACCGTAGCCAAATGTTCCGGAGGCGGTGAGCACCGGATTCTGCAACTCCAAACCGCCGATATTTACATTAAGATTTGCCATAGATCATTCCCATTTTAAGTCATTGATATCAAACACGGGACCCTCTGAACATACGCATTTGTGACCTGCGCGCGTGTCTTCCACACAGCAGAGACAAACGCCCAAGCCGCACGCCATCTTGTTTTCGAGCGAAACTTCACAGTAGCGTGCCGTCGTACATTTCTCTTGCGTCCGGGCAAAACGAGCCACCGCTATCATCATCGGTTTGGGGCCGCAGACACGGATACAGTCAAAGTGCTGTTTTTGCAGCACACTGTGGTTGGTTACGAAGCCTTGTTCCGTAGGGCATCCATCCACTTGCGAGCCGTCCTCCGTCGTGACGTATACTGCGCCAAATTTGCGAAATTCATCTAATTGCACCAGATCCGCAGCGCGACGTGCTCCGAGCAAGAATACCACATCGTGTCCGCGCTGCTGTAATGCTGCCCCCAAGTCCAACAGTGGAGCGATGCCGACACCGCCGCCCACTAAGAGGCAGCGCTTTGGTTGTTCACCGTCAGGCAACGTGAAGCCATTGCCCAAGGGATAGACCATGTTCAGCACATCGCCTGCGCGGAGCTGAGAGAGATGGCGCGAACCGTCGCCCACCACCTGCACCAACAGCCAAATCTCGTTATTCGAGCGATCTACGTAATGAATTGAGATCGGGCGTCTCAGAAATACCGTGGGTTCGTTGTCGATGCGTAGTTCGACGAATTGTCCCGGTGCAATAGGCAATAAATCCGAGCCGTCTGCAGGCCGCACCTTGAGTAGGACAATCTTCTCATTCAGCATCTGACTGCTGACTACTTGAAAGTCTTTTATCGTTTTCATATCGTGTAAATTGTTGTTTCGCGTTCATTCATTCGCGTGTCTCTTCCTCCGGACGAGGATAATAATTACAATACGTATTATCGACGTAATATATTGTGATGTGATCCACTTTTTTTATCGTTTCGCGGATTTCGACCCGCGGTTGACCGGCACGCTCGCCGCGGAGCATGGCGCCTTCGCCACGCAGCAGCCAATCGGGAGATACCTGATTGAAAGTCTCAAGGATACTCAGTGTCACCTCCAAGCTTACCTTATTTCGCCCCGTCAGGATGTGATTGATCACGGTGCGACTAATGCCAATTTGGTCGGCAAATTGGGTCTGCGAAAAACCTAAGGTTTCGATTAGTTGTTTGATACGCTCTGTCATTGTTGAAATTTTTGTCTACAAATGTAGCTACTATTCAAAATCTACAAATGTA
>CAZGZL010000014.1:0-13953 GCA_964530595.1 uncultured Prevotellaceae bacterium
AAAATCCCTCTTATCTAAGGACGTACTTCGGTGCGTCCTTTTTTGTATCCAAAATTTGCTAAAAAGAGGTATTTTCGGGCGATTCGACGGCAGAAAGTTGCAGATTATTCACGAGCGAGTTATCTTTGCCGTCGGTCTAAATACGAGAACATGGAACGGGACTCAAAACGCAAGAAGAGCTTCGCGCGATTGCTGCTTCCGATCAGCTTGCTTTTGCTGATCCACCTGTTCTTTCCCCATCACCATCACTACAACAGTCTACACTGCGAACAAGAGGCACCTGAACAGGTCTGCTCTGTGGAGGAATCTGACGCCTTGCTGCGCATCAGTACCGAGCCGGACAGTCAATGTCCTGCTGCCTATTCGCATCAACATTCTTTAGCGCCCCAATTCTTCTTGCCCCTCATCGGGGTGTTGCTGCTCCTCAAGCTATTAGATCCGGGGCAACGCTTCTATTTTCCACCTATTACCTGCCTCTATCATGCCCCATTCGGCGGCATGATCCGTGCGTTGCGTGCACCGCCTGCGCTGCGGTGATCTGCGCGACGAGTAATCGTCTGCCCACCCACACTCTATCCGAAAAACATTTTTCTATCTTTTAATTTATTCTACCAATTATGCACAAGACGATTACAGTCGGATGCCGCAAGGCAACCGGCTTGATGCTCATATTATGGACCGTGGGGCTGCTGTCGGGCTGCCGCAATGAGGCGACGACAGAGCACGATCACGAGGATCACGATGAACACGAACACACAGAGGCAGCACACGCTCCCAACGAGATACATTTCACACCCGAACAAGCCGCCGCAGTCGGCTTAACGACCGAGACGGCAGCACCCGGCGAATTCGCCTCAGTGGTGCGCGTCAGCGGACGATTGCAAGCCGCAGGAAGCGACGAACAGCAACTGACGGCAACGGCTGCCGGCGTCGTCTCTTACGCAGGCGAGACCCCTTGCGCCGGACGTGCTGTACGCCGAGGCGAGACCTTATATTATATTACGGTGGTAGCAACCAGCGATGGGGATCTTGTGACGAACGCCCGCACTGAGTTGGCAGCCGCCCGAGCAGACTACGAACGTGCTCAGCGCCTACAGAACGACCAACTGATCACGGCGCGCGACTTCGAGGCGGCACGTCTCCGCTACGAGCAGGCAGAGGCCACCTATCGCGGCGTGACGCATGGCAATCAGAGCGGACGCATTGCCGTGACTGCCCCCGCGGACGGCTATCTGCGCAACACCCTCGTACAGGCGGGCAGCTACGTCAGCATCGGGCAACCGTTGGCTACAGTGGCACAGAATCACCGTCTATTGCTCCAAGCCGAGGTACCCGATCGCTATTACACACAGCTCGCCGGAATTACAGATGCCCGTTTCCGCTTGACCTCAGGGTCAGAAATCTACACCGTGTCCGCACTTGGAGGACACCTCACAGCTGTAGCACAGAGCAGCGACAATGGGTCGCCCTACCTACCCGTCAGCTTCGAGCTGAACGCGACGCCGCAGCTTCTGCCGGGCGCCTATGCGGACATTTGGTTGCTCGGTGCGATCCGCACAGGGGTCTATTCCGTTCCTACTGAAGCGTTGAGCGAGGAACAAGGACTCTATTACGTCTATCTACGTGTCGACGAAGATGGCTACCGCAAACAGGAGGTTAAGTTGGGCGAGAACGGCGGCGACCGCGTGGAGATCGTCAGCGGTCTGAAAGCCGGCGACGAGGTAGTCACTGTCGGAGCGCATCAAGTCAAGTTAGCAGCATTCTCCGGCACCGTTCCGGGTCATAACCACAACCATTAAGTCGGGACGCTATGCTGAATCGTATCATTCGTTTCTCGCTCAACAATAGATTGTTGATTTTAGCGACCTCCATCCTGTTGCTCATCGCGGGGTGTTATACCGCGTGGCACATGGATGTGGACGTATTCCCCGACCTGAATGCCCCGACAGTCGTCATCATGACCGAGGCATCGGGTATGGCGTCCGAAGAGGTGGAACAGTTAGTGACCTTCCCGATCGAGACGGCGGTAAACGGCGCCACCGATGTGCGACGCGTCCGCTCCTCTTCGACCACGGGATTCTCCGTCGTATGGGTGGAATTCGACTGGGGTACAGACATCTATCGTGCCCGTCAGATCGTCTCGGAGAAGTTGGCAGCTGCCACAGAGAGCCTGCCCGAAGGGGTAGGACGTCCCACCATGGGGCCGCAATCTTCCATCTTGGGCGAAGTGCTTTTCATCGGTCTCACCTCCGACTCCACCTCGCTCTTGGATCTGCGCACCTTGGCAGACTGGACGATCCGTCCGCAGCTATTGGCTATGGGGGGCGTGGCGCAGGTCTCCGTCCTCGGTGGTGACGTCAAGGAGTATCAGATCCTGATCCATCCCGAACGGATGCGCCATTGCGGGGTCTCGTTGACCGAAGTCATGACGGCTACCGAGGGGATGAACCAAGGAGCTTCGGGTGGCGTCCTCTATGAATATGGCAACGAATACATCATCCGCGGCTTGCTCGCCACCTCCGATACGGAGCAGATGAAGAAGGCTGTCGTGCGGAGCGATGCTAAAGGCACGGTGCTCTTAGGCGACGTCGCGGAGGTGAAGATCGGCGGCAAGTCGCCCAAGACGGGTGTCGCCTCGATCGCCGGACATCCCGGTGTATTGCTCACTGTAACCAAGCAACCGGACGTCAGCACTTTGGAGCTGACCCAACGTCTCGACGAGGCGCTTGCGACCATGCAGAACGCTCTCCCCGCCGGGGTAGAGATGCACACCGATATTTATCGTCAACAGAACTTCATCGACAGCTCGATCGGGAATATCCAAGAGTCGTTGGTCGAGGGTATCATCTTTGTCGTCTTGGTGTTGTTTATCTTTTTGATGAATGCCCGCACGACGTTGATCTCTCTGGTCTCCATACCTTTAGCGCTCTTGGTGACGATCTTGACATTGCGCTTCATGGGGCTTACCCTCAACACGATGAGCATCGGCGGTATGGCTATCGCTATCGGTTCGCTGGTCGATGATGCCGTGGTGGACGTGGAGAACGTCTTCAAGCGGCTGCGTGCCAACCGTCAACTGCCTGCAGGCGAGCGCAAGAAGGTGATCGACGTGGTATTTCATGCCTCGCGCGAGGTACGTATGCCGATCCTCAACTCGACGTTGATCATCGTCGTCAGCTTCGTTCCGCTGTTCTTCCTGTCGGGTATGGAGGGGCGTATGTTGGCGCCGTTAGGCATTGCCTTCATCGTCTCGCTGTTTGCCTCTACCGCTGTGGCGTTGACCTTGACGCCGGTACTGTGTAGCTACCTTCTGGGCACAAACAAGGAGCTAAAAGATGCTTCGGAGCCGTGGGTCGTGCGACATCTGAAGCACGGCTACGACCACACCCTTGCCGTCGTCATGAAGCGTCGTCGTTGGGTGTTGGGGGCTTTGGCGGTGTTGATCGTGGGGACGTTGGCGCTTTTCGCTACGTTGGGACATAGCTTCTTGCCCCCCTTCAACGAGGGCTCATTCACCATCAACGTCAGCTCGATGCCTGGCATCTCGCTCGAAGAGTCCGATCGCATCGGACATCAAGCGGAGGAGCTGTTGCTCTCGGTGCCGGAGATTCGCACAGTGGCGCGCAAGACCGGTCGTGCCGAATTGGACGAGCACGCTTTAGGGGTGAACACTTCGGAGATCGAGGCGCCGTTCACCTTAGACAAACGCAGCAAGGAGGAGGTGATCGCCGAAGTACGCCGGAAGCTGAACACACTGCCGGGTGTGAACGTTGAAATCGGACAACCCATCTCCCACCGCTTGGACGCAATGCTCTCGGGCACTCGTGCCAACATTGCCATCAAGCTCTTCGGCACCGATCTGAATCATATGTATGCCATCGGCAATCAGATCAAGGCTGCCATTGCCGACGTGCCGGGTGTTGCCGACCTCAACGTGGAGCAACAGATCGAGCGTCCGCAGCTCAAGATCGTACCGCGTCGCGAGTTGTTGGCACGCTACGGCATCACGTTGCCCGAATTTGGTGCCTATATTCGCGTCTTGTTGGGCGGAGACGTGGTTTCGCAGGTCTACGAAGGCAATCAGGCGTTCGACTTGACGGTACGCGTCAACGATCCCTCGCGCGACGGTATCGAGGCTATCGGCAACCTGATGGTGGACACTCCGAGCGGCGAGAAGGTGCCGTTAGCAGACATCGCCGAGATCCGTTCTTCGTCGGGACCGAACACCATCGGTCGTGAGAACGTGGCACGCAAGTTGGTGGTCTCTGCCAACGTTGCCGACCGCGACTTGCGTAGCGTGGTGGACGACATCCAGCGCGAAGTGGCTGCTAAGGTAACACTCCCCGACGGCTACCGCATCGAATACGGCGGACAGTTTGAGAGTGAGCAGAGTGCGTCGCGCACCTTAGGGTTGGCATCGGCGATCTCCATCTTGGTGATCTTGATGTTGCTCTATCAGCAATTCCACGACATGCGACAGTCGGTCGTCATCCTGTTCAACCTGCCGTTGGCGCTGATCGGTGGCGTCTTGGCGCTCGCTTGTACGGGAGGCGTGGTGAGCATTCCCGCCATCATCGGCTTCATCTCGCTGTTCGGTATCGCTACACGCAACGGTATGCTGCTCATAGATCGTTACAATGAATTGCGCCGCGAAGGGCTGACGCTGCCTGAGGCGATCCGCCAAGGTTCGTTAGACCGTCTGAACCCCATCATCATGACGGCATTGACCTCGGCGTTGGCATTGATCCCCTTGGCAGTCGGTAGCGATCTGCCGGGCAACGAGATCCAGAGCCCTATGGCACAAGTGATGTTGGGCGGTCTACTGAGCTCGACGTTGCTCAACGCCTATATCATCCCCGTGATGTATCTGTTGACAGAGCGCGCGCGAAAGCAAAAGGGTGCGCCGTCGATTGAAAAATTGGACGAAAATCTATAACTTTGCGCCCTCAAAATAAGAACTTTATGAAACTACATACATGGTTACATGCTACGCTACTCTGCGTAGCTACAGCTTGTGCGGTCAACGCGCAGGGTCAGGAGCTGACGCAGTTCTCCGCGATATTGGACTCGATCGAAGCCCACGCGCCGAAACTCCAAGCCTTGAAGGCCAAGCGTGAAGCACAAGAGATGGAGGCGCGTCAAAGCACCCGTTTAGAAGATCCGGAGGTGGAATTTGGCTACTTCTGGGGCGATCCGTCGTCGGTGGGCAATCGTTGGGATCTCTCGGCTACGCAGTCGTTCGACTTCCCGACCACCTATCTGCATCGTCATCGTGCGGCACGTCAGGCGATACGCAATGCGGAGTGGCAATATCGCGCCGAGCGTCAAGATCTGTTGTTGCAGGCACAACAACTCTGCATCGAAATGGTCTATTACAACGGTACGCTCTCGTTAGCGCGTCGACAGTTGGCGTTGGCTGACCGGTTGATGACAGGCAGTGCCAAGCGCTTCGAACAGGGCGACATCACGGTATTGGATTACAATAAGATTCAGACCAACCACCAGCTGCGTCTGAATGAGTTGAAACACTTGGAGAACGAACGCGAGGCGGTAGCCTTAGAGCTCCAAGCCCTGAACGGCGGCATCGCGGTGGAACTCGCCGATACGACGTTCGGCGCGGAGGCGATGTTGCCCCCGACCGACTTCGAGGCGTGGTGGCAAGAGGTATCGACCGAAAGCCCGATGATGCAATATGTAGCAGGGGTCGTGGCTCGCTCGCAACAGGAATTGCGCACGGCGCGCAGTGAATGGTGGCCTAAGTTTGCCGTGGGTTATGCCAGCGAGAACGCCACCGAGACGCTACGCGGCTTCAAAGTCGGTGTGTCACTCCCCGTGTGGAACAACCGCTACAAGGTGCGTCAAGCGCGCGCAGAGTTGAAGTCGGCTGAGATGGAGGCATTGGACACCAAGTTAGCGTTCTACAGCCGTCTGCAAGCGCTCTATCAACGTACGTTGACCGAGCAACAGGTGGCGCGCGACTTGGCTACCCTCTTGCAGGCACAAGACACCGAGACGCTACTCACCGTGGCGTACGACGAGGGACAGCTGACGCTGCACGAATACCTGACGGAACTGTTAGACCACTTCGACGTCTGCCGTCAGCTGCTGGGCGATGAACGCGACTATCAGCTCTCGTTGGCAGAACTTTGGGCGGTCAGACGCTTCTCGCGTTGAGCAGCTCTTCTGCCATTAACAGATCGGCGGGATAAGTCAACTTGATATTAGTCGGCTCGCCGGGTACGACGTAGATCGGCTCGGCGGGCAGATAGCGAAAGACGACGCCACAGTCGTCCGTAGTCACAAAGTCGGGATCTTGCATTCCGAGTCGATACGCCTGCTCGATGACCTCATAGTGGAAGCATTGCGGGGTCTGAACGTTGCGCAGCATGGAACGCAACGGAATGCGACAGATGCGACCGTAGGCATCCACCTCGACCATCGTATCGGTGGCAGGCACAGCGACGTCGACGGCACGGTATTGTTGCAAGGCGGCAAGGCAGTCCTCGATGATGCGTGCCGAGACCAACGGACGTACCGCGTCGTGGATCAGGAGGCGTACCTCCGACAGCCGATCGGCGTGTGTCTGACGCACGCACTGCAAGGCGGCTAACGTCGAGTCGTAGCGCTCACGACCGCCGGGCAAGATGTGTCGCACCTTACAATAGGGGGCGGCGATCTCACGCACACGATCCATGTAGTCGGCGTGGGCAATAATCAGAATTTCGTCTATGGCATCCACCGCATGAAAGGCGCGGATGCTATGTTCCAACAGGGTGCGTCCGGCGAGGGCAATGAATTGCTTCGGTTCGGGGGCACCCATTCTTTTGCCGCTACCGGCGGCCAAAAGGACGGCAATGTTCATATCTGTGGGCTAAAGGTTCGCTGTCGGGAAGTTCCGACGGAGGCAAAGATAAGGGTTTCTCAGGAGATTCACTCCGAAAAAGTTTTGCGTAAGATCTCTCGACCCGTCGCATTATCTATAAAAAAGTAGAAAAGCCCCACATTCTCAGAAAAATTAGTTATTTTTGCGCCTCAGGAACCATGGATTTCTGCCGTGCGCACTCCGTGCTGCTGTCGGTAACGATCCGTAGGTTCGCCGTCGAGCATGAACCAATGTACATAATGAAAGAGCAGAAGAATCACACCGAAAAACCGCAAGAGGCGACCCCGCGTCGAGGTAGTCGTTATAAGTTGATGTTCCTCAATGAACGTAAAGGGCAGGTGGTCTTCGCCTTCAGAATGTACACGTGGGTAGCTGCCGCACTGTTGGCGTTCTTGGTGGTGCTGACCGCCCTCTTGGTGGTGCTCATCATGACCCGAACGCCGCTGCGTAGCTTCCTGCCCGGCTATTTGGACGTCGAGAAGAAAGCCGTCGTGGTCGAAGCGACGCTACGCCTCGACTCTTTAGAGCGCGAGAGCGCTATGCGCGACGCCTATCTGTACAACCTGACCGCCATCTTGAGCGGACGTGTACAGAGCGATAGCATCATCCCCTACAATTCGGGCGAGGTGGTACGCTTCACCGACTCGCTGATGGAAGCGAGCGACCGCGAGCGGGCTTTCACCGCCGCCTTCGAGGAGCAGGAGCGTTATAGCCTGACCGCCGTGACCGCAGCAGGAACCGCACCGACCATCTCTTTTATCGCCCCGGTCAAGGGGCATATCTTCCCCGCCGACACGTTGCTTACGGGCGATGATGCCGCACAATGCACCTACGATGTGCACGATATACGCATCTTCCCCGCTCAACCTCATACCATCTTGGCACCCGCCGACGGGCGCGTGGTAGCTGTCCACCAACAGTGGGACGGCAGCTATTCGCTCGTGTTACAACATCTGAACGACTACGTGACGGAGTTGCGACATCTGAGCGAAGTCCCCGTGCGCATCGGACAGAACGTCCGCGCCGGCAGTGTCGTGGGACAGGCGGGCGACGCAGCGAGCGGACCGCAGTGGATCGGGTTACGCATTTGGCATCGCGGCACCTCGATCGACCCGCAAAGTATCATCTCTTTCTAACATTCTATTTATGCGACAAATAGCTATCTTAGGCTCTACCGGTTCGATCGGCAGACAGACCTTGGAAGTGATCGGCGAACATCCGGACCTGTTCAGCGTCTACGCCATCACCGCTAATCGTAGCGCCGACCTCCTCATCGAACAGGCGCGAGCTTTTCACCCCGAAATGGTGGTGATCGCCGACGAATCTCTCTATCCTAAAGTCTCCGAAGCCCTCGCCGACCTCCCCATCAAGGTGTGGGCGGGTGCCGATGCGTTGTGTGACGTAGTGACCGCCGAGCCGATCGACATCGTGGTGACAGCCATGGTAGGCTTTGCAGGACTACGCCCGACGGTGGCAGCGATCCGTGCAGGCAAGGCGATCGCCTTAGCCAACAAGGAGACATTAGTCGTGGCAGGCGGTCTGATCGAACAGTTGGTACAACAGTATCATACGATGATCCTCCCCGTCGACAGCGAACATTCAGCGATCTTCCAATGCCTGATCGGAGAACGTCCCGAGGCGGTCGAGAAGCTGATCATCACCGCGTCAGGAGGTCCCTTCCGCACCTTCACACTCGACCAGATGCGCAATGTCACGGCGGCACAGGCGCTGAAGCACCCCAACTGGAGCATGGGAGCTAAGATCACCATCGACTCCGCTTCGATGATGAACAAGGGCTTCGAAGTGATCGAGGCACGTTGGCTGTTCGACATGACCCCCGACCGAATCGAGGTGGTGGTACATCCGCAGAGCATCGTACACAGCATGGTGCAATTCGTGGACGGAGCGGTCAAGGCGCAGTTGGGTTGCCCCGACATGAAGGTGCCCATCGCTTGCGCCCTCTCCTATCCGGAGCGAATGCCCAGCCAGATCAACAGCAAGCTGAAGGTGAGCGATTATGCCCACCTGACGTTCGAGGCGCCCGACGCAGAGCGCTTCCCGAACCTCCGCTTAGCGTTCGAGGCGTTGGCGCAGGGAGGCGATCGTACGTGCGTCCTGAATGCGGCAAACGAGGTGGTCAATGCCGCCTTCCGCGAAGGGCGTTGCGGCTTCCTCCAGATGTCGCAGATCATCGAACAGACGTTAGAGCAAATGCCCTATCAGTCGGAATGTCAGTTGGACGACTACTTCGCCATCGACGCCGAGGCACGTCGCCGTGCGGAGGAATTGCTCCGTGCGTTGTAAGGTCGTCCACAGAGACCACACGATTTGAAAACACTCTTAAAATACATAGTTTGTCTTGGAAACTTTTTTGATTAAAGCGATACAATTCATCTTGTCCCTCTCGCTCCTGATCTTCATTCACGAGTTAGGACACTTCTTCTGGGCACGACTCTTCAAGGTACGTGTCGAGAAATTCTACCTCTTCTTTGACGCTTACGGCAAAGCCCTCTGGCGCTGGAAGCCCAAGGGGAGCGATACGGAATACGGCATCGGTTGGATCCCCTTCGGCGGATATTGCAAGATCTCCGGCATGGTGGACGAGTCGATGGACAAGGAGCAACTGGCGCAAGCACCGCAGCCGTGGGAATACCGCACACAGTCGGCAGGACGCCGCGCACTGATCATCTCCGGCGGCGTGATCAACAACGTGTTGTTAGCATTGGTGATCTACGTCGGCATGATGTGGTATTGGGGCACCGATACCATCAAGCTCCGCCCGATCAAGGAGGGCATGGAATACAGCGCCTACGCGCAGGAGTTAGGCTTCCACAACGGTGACATTCTCTGGGCTGTGGATGGTCATGAGGTGGACTATGCCTCGATGCGGTCGGCACTCCTCTTGGCGAATAATGCGACGGTGAACCGTCACGGCGAGCTGATCGACATCACCCTACCCGACTCGATAGGAACCCACTTCTTGCGCGCCAACGAGGAGCTGGATCTCTTCGCCTTCTTCCGTCGCCCGATGGTGGTCGGCGCAACGATCGAGGGGGGCAATGCGGCACAAGCCGGACTGTTGCCCGGCGACAGCATCATCGCGGCTCAAGGCGTCCCTACACGCTATGCGGACGAGGTGAAGCATTATCTGTCACAGTGTTCCGGCGATACGGTGCAACTGACCTACATTCGCGGTAACGAGACACTGACGACCCCCGTCGCAGTGAATGACAGCGGCATGATCGGTATTGCGATGAAACCCTTCGCATTGGCGCCGGAAATGCTGACGCATGTAGACTATTCACTGCTGCAAGCTATTCCCGCAGGTTTGAAGCGTTGCAGCGACGTGTTATATAATTATGTGCGACAGTTCAAGTTAGTCTTCACGAAAGAGGGCGCCAAAAGCGTCGGAGGCTTTGCCACCATGGGCAGCATCTTCCCCACGTCGTGGGATTGGATGGCGTTCTGGTCTCTCTCGGCATTCTTCTCTATCGCATTGGCATTCATGAACATCCTGCCGATCCCGGCGTTGGACGGCGGACACCTGTTCTTCTTGATCTACGAAGTCATCACGCGCCGCAAACCGAGCGACAAGGTGCTCGAACGTGCTCAGTACGTGGGCTTCTTCATCGTTTTGGCGCTTTTGGTCTTTGCCAACGCCAACGACATCTATCGCTTCATTATCAAACCTCTGATTGAATAAATCCCTGTTTATTATATGATCACCATCACTCTCAAAGCCAAGAAGGAGGATTCCCTGCTGCGTTTTCACCCGTGGGTCTTCTCCGGTGCCATCGCCCATATAGACGGACAGCCCGAAGAGGGCGACTGGGTGCGTGTTGTTTCCCGTTCCGGAGACTTTCTTGCCGTCGGACAATATCAGATCGGTAGCATTGCCGTACGTATCTTCAGTTTCGAAGACGAAGTGATCGACACAGCCTTCCTGCGTCACCGTTTACAAGTGGCGTTCGAGCTGCGTCGTACCCTCGGCTTGATCCGTGGCGAGGAGAACAACGCCTACCGTCTGGTACACGGCGAGGGCGACCTGCTGCCCGGCTTGATCGTGGACGTCTATGCCCACACCGCCGTCATGCAAGCACATACACCGGGCATCCATTATCTGCGTCGCGAGTTGGCAGAGGCACTGATTCAGGTAGCCGGAGCCGATATTCAGCACGTATATTATAAGTCGGAAACTACGCTGCCCTACAAAGCCGATCTCGACGCCGAGAACGGCTATCTGATCGGGGGTACAGGCAATACGGACATCGCTGTGGAGAACGGTCTGAAGTTCCACGTCGACTGGCTGAAGGGGCAGAAAACAGGCTTCTTCGTCGACCAACGCGACAACCGTTCGTGCGTGGAGCATTATGCCCGCGGACGCAACGTACTCAATATGTTCTGCTACACAGGCGGTTTCTCGTTCTACGCCATGCGAGGCGGCGCGAAGTGCGTCCACTCAGTGGATAGTTCGGCGCAAGCCATCGAGCTAACCCGTCGCAATGTGGAGCTAAACTTTCCCGGAGACGCACGTCACGAGGCGATCTGCGAGGAGGCGTTCCACTACTTAGATCGTGCCGGCGATCAGTACGACCTCATCATCCTCGATCCACCGGCCTTTGCCAAGCATCGCAAGGTGCTGCACAATGCCCTGCAAGGCTATCGTCGCCTCAACGCCAAGGCGTTCGAGAAGATTCGTCCCGGAGGTATTCTCTTCACCTTCAGCTGCTCGCAAGTGGTGACCAAAGACGAGTTCCGTTGCGCCGTATTCTCGGCAGCCGCTCAGAGCGGGCGACGTGTGCGCATCCTGCATCAGCTGCATCAACCAGCCGATCACCCCAACAACATCTACCATCCCGAAGGTGAATATCTGAAGGGCTTGGTGCTCTACGTGGAATGATCGCTACGAACCCACACACTACGAATTATGAGCCGTGCCTGAGCGCCGGTTCGTAATTCGTTATTTTATTTCATATATAATGACCCCTATACTCTCCATCATCGTTGCCGCCGACGAACAAGGCGCTATCGGGCTGTCGGGCGCTATGCCTTGGCATCTGCCTGCCGATCTCCGTTACTTCAAACAGACTACCTTGGGACATCCCGTTGTGATGGGACGCAAGACCTACGAAGCCATCGGACGCCCCTTGCCGGGACGTCGTAATGTGGTCGTCAGTCGGCAGGCGGACTACATCGCCGAGGGCTGCGAGGTGTGTCGTTCGATCGAGGAGGCGCTCTCCCTGCTGCCCGAAGCGGACGAGGTGTTCATCATCGGCGGAGCGCAGATCTATCGACAGGCATGGCAGAGCGCCGATCGGCTCTATCTGACGCGCGTGCACACGACGGTGCCCGCCTTCGATGCCTCGATCCCTGCCGTCGATCGGGCGATATGGCGTCTCAGTCGTGCCACCGAGTGTGCCGCCGACGAACGGAACGCCTACGACGTGACTTTCGAGCTCTACGAACGCAAACGTTGAGCGGCAGAAACTCTTCACTCTAATTCATCACTTAGGAATATGTACCCCCTACTTTTCGGCTTGATTCGCCTACTCTCCTACTGTCCGTTGCGCGTACTCTACGTGCTGTCGGACGTTGTACTCTACCCGTTGGTGCATTATGTGATCCACTACCGACGTGCCGTGGTGCGTCAGAATCTGCACAACTCCTTCCCGGAGCTGAGCGATGAGGAACGGCGCCGCATAGAACGCCGATTCTATCATTATTTCTGCGACTTGATCATCGAGATCGTCAAGGGGGTAACGATGAGTCCTGCGGAGTACAAGCGAAGGATGCACTTCGTGGGCTTGGAGGCGGTCGAAGAGACCTTGGTGAAGCAAGACTTCTGCCTCTGCTTCTTGGGGCATTTCGGCAACTGGGAATGGCTCACCGGACTACCCTTATTCTTGCATCAGAGCGGCATGACGCAGATCTATCACCCGATGCGTAACAAGTCGTTCGATCGTTGGTTCTGTGCCAATCGTAGCCGTTTTGGTGCCATCAATATCCCGATGAAGCAGACGTTACGACGCCTGATGACGTTGCGTGCCGACCTGAAGAGCGGCAAGAGCGACGTGCAGGGCTACCTATTGGGCTGCATTGCCGATCAGTTGCCCAAGGCGGAGAATGTGCACCATCACGTCACATTCTTGAATCAGCGGACGGCGGTCTTCACGGGGTCAGAGAAGATCGGCGTCATGTTGGATGCATCGTTCTGCTACGTACGTGTTCGGCGACCTCGTCGTGGCTATTACGAGATTGAGTTCGAGGTGATGACCACCACACCGAAGGAGGAGCCGGAGTTCGCGTTGACCGACGAGTATATGCGCCGCTTCGAGGCAGACATCCGTCAGCAACCTGAGCTGTGGCTCTGGACGCATAAACGGTGGAAGAGATAATAACATAGCCCACAGTAAATAACAACAAATAGCCTACAGTCGATAACATAAATAGCCCACGGTAAAAGCGGCGTTAGCTGCCGATTACCGTGGGCTATTTATTGATTCAATATTTATTGATTCAACGAGATGTAACGATCAATATCCACCGCGTATCTTCTTGAGATCTTCGCGTTTGCGGTTGTGTGCGGGGAGCTGCTCCAAGAGGGTGATAAACTCCTCGTTGTCCAGCTCCTTGTCCTCCAAGATGCAGTAGGCATTGCGGGCAGACTGTGTACGGAGCTGTTCGACGAGATCCTTGCCATAGTAGGTGCCGATCACGTTGTCGTCCGGGCTGGAGACGGGAGTGCTGACGGGATGAGGCGTAACATAGACAGACTGCGGAGCCGCAGAGGGTTGCTGGTCGAAGACGGAGCCTTCTTGCGGCAAGGGGTGACGTGCCGGTTGCTGCGTCGGGGCTGCAGCCGACTGAACCGAAGCAGCCGACTGAACCGAAGCTGCGGGCTGAACCGAGGCTGCGGGCTGAACCGAAGCTGCGGGCTGAACCGAGGCAGTGGATGGTTGTGCGGCGACAGGCTGTGCGGCGACAGAGGCAGCACCGTGCTGTGCGGACGGTTGTGCGGGCTGTGCAGATGCCGCGGGCTGTGCAGATGCGTGAGTAACACCTGCGGGCTG
>CAZGZL010000014.1:14053-29815 GCA_964530595.1 uncultured Prevotellaceae bacterium
GCGGATGCCGCGACAGACGCAGCGGATGCGGACGCGGCAGGCTGTGAGGCAGCAGCAGTAGGTACGGGGGCGGAGGGCTGCTGTACGAAGGCGGGAGCTGTCGGCCGAGGTGCAGCGGCTGGTTGAGCGGGAGCGGCAGACTGTGCGAAAACGGCAGGCTGAGCGGGGGTAGCAGGTTGCGGCTCGGCATAGCCGGAGCCATTGTTCTGCACCTCCATGTTGAAGCCACTCGCCAACATGATCATCTTCACATTCTCGCCCAAAGAATCATCGTAGGTGGCACCCCAGATCACCTCAATGTTCTCGTCTTTGAACTGGTTGATGAATTCGTTAAGCTCGCTCACCTCCTGCATCGTGACGGCGTGCTCGCGGCTGAAGCACATATTAAATAAGATGTGTTGCGCGCCATTGATCTGATTGCCCATCAGGAGCGGAGAGTTCATAGCGTCGTTGATAGCCGTTGTGACGCGATGTTCACCGATGCCGTAGCCGGTGCTGATGATGGCCACGCCGCTGTCTTTCAGAGTCGTCTGGATGTCGGCGAAGTCCAAGTTCATATAGCTCTCCATCGTGATGATCTCCGAGATGCTGCGGGCTGCGATCGTCAACGTATCGTCGGCCTTGCTGAAGGCGTTGGTGAATTCCAAGTCGGGATAGATCTTGGTCAGGCGGTCGTTGTTGATGATCAGCAGGGCGTCGACCCATTTGCGGATGTTCTCTACACCCTCTAACGCCATCTGGATCTTACGCTTGCCCTCGAAGGCGAAGGGTATGGTCACGATACCGACGGTCAAGAGCCCCATCTCCTTGGCGACGCGAGCTACGACAGGTGACGCACCGGTACCCGTACCACCGCCCATACCGGCTGTGATGAAGACCATCTGCGTACCGTCGTTGAGGGCGGCGCGGATCTCGTCCAAGCTCTCGTTGGCGTACTGATAGGCTACCGCCGGACGAGCGCCGGCACCGAGTCCGGTACCGATCTGGAGCTTGTTGGGCACGGGTGAGCTACGCAGAGCCTGCTTGTCGGTATTGATGACGAGGAATGAGACGTCGCGGATGCCCTCGCGGAACATGTGGCTGACGGCGTTACCGCCACCGCCGCCGACACCGATCACCTTGATGATGACGTCGTGATCGTTCTCACCTGTGGTGTATTCGAAGTCCAACGTTTCGGTAGCTTTCTCCCCTGCTGCAGCGGGTGTAGTTGCGGCAGAGGAAGCGTCTGCCTCCGTAGCGTTATAGGAGGTCATGTCAGGTACATTCGGTTGCGTCTGAGACGTAGGATCGAAATATAGTGTATCTTCCATTATTATAATGTCGTGTTTAATATTGTTGTATCTGCTGCGGTCTGCGGCGACCGATTATTCATCTTGACCGAAGAGGTCTTTGCTAAATTCCTTGACGCGCTGAAACAAGCTGCCTCGGCGTGAGTTGTCGTTACCATGACGCTCGTTTGCCTGACGCGGATCGTTCTGTGACGCCGTTTGCTGTCCCTGCTGCGGGGCGTTCTGCTGCTGTGCAGGGTGTTGAGCATAAGGCTGCTGAGCTGCCTGCGGGGCGTTCTGCTGTGCGTAAGTCGGCTGTCTGTAGGGTTGTTGTGCGGGCTGCTGAGCGTAGGGTTGAGCGGGCTGTATGGGCTGCTGTACGGGGCGCGGCTTCTCGCAGTCGATCGTAGCGAGGGCGATCATGCTGAGCAGCGAAGTGTAGCGCACGCGGCGTTCGTTGCCGTTGGCGGTGATGTTGGGATTGGTGTAGGTACGGGTCTTGACAGCCCAGTTGAATTGCTGGCTGAGCAGGGTGCTGAGACCCTTCTGGCTCGAAGCCTCGCCAGTGATGATGAAGCCGCCGTTCAGTTCGCCGTCCAAGCCTGAGATCTCGATCTGGTGCTTGATGTTGGCGAGGATCTCCTCGATACGAGCCTGAACGATGGAGTTGAGCAGGGTGTGATCGATGCCGATGGCGTCGATGCCAGAGATGCAGTTGTCGGTGCCCGAAGGATAGGCGGAGCTCCATTGGATCTTGGCGTTCTCAGCCTTCTCGCGGCTCAGACCGGCGCTCATGATGTCGTTGGTCACGACGTCGCCACCCAATGGGATGACCGCCAAGTGTTGCAACGTAGGCTTGTAGATCGAGACTGTCGTAGTGGCGGCGCCGAAGTTGACCAAGATACAGCCCTGCTGCTTCTCGATCTCCTGTAGGATGACGGCGGTCGAGAGGGGGAGAGCCACGTAGCCGGCGATCTCGATGCCGGCGCGCTCCATGGTCTGCTGGATGTGGCGCTTCAGGTAGCTACGCGCTACGATGAGCTGATTGTGGGCGATGATCTCGGAGCACTGCTGATCGAGGGGGTTCTGACAGAAGCGTTCGTCGAGGGTATAGTATGAGTTCTCTACGCCGATGACGTCGTAGCCCTCGAGGGTCGTCCGGCGGCTGTAGTTGCGCAGCGTTTCGAGGGTTTCGGGGGTGATGCGATCCCCGTCGTCCAAGTGGCACGAGGGGCTGTGGGGCATAGAGTGAATAGAGATTCCGGCGATGCCGACATAAGCCTTGCCGATGGTGGTAGGGCTCTGCGTGCTGATGCGGTTGTTGAGCTTCAAGATCAACGACTTGACCTTAACAGCAGCCGCGTCGATGTCCCGAATGTTGCCGTGACGGATGCAGCCGTTAGAGGCTTCTTGCTCGACGGCGAGGACGGTGATGTGTCCGGTCTCGTCCCGCCGTGCGGCGATGGCACTGAGGTGGGCGGAGCCGAATTCGATGGCGCATATTAGCGTATTCATATCTTGAGGAGAACTTATTATTGGGTTGATGGGGAATACTTAACGGGTAGTGTTGCGGGTGGCGATCACCTGACCTTTGAACTTCAGGTTGATCTCGCTATAGGCGTTCCACCCTTTGTGTCGGGGCACTTGGCGGTAGAATGCCATCAGGTTATCCAGCTTCTGCTCGAAGTCGTCCAACGAGCCGAGGAGGATCGTATAGCGTCCCACACGCGGTATCAGTTGCACCTCGCCGGAGTGTGTGACGTTGATCTGCACAATAGCGCTACGCCAGAAGTGGTGTTCCTGTAGGTAGCGTGCGAAGTCGTAGAGGGCGCCCTGTGCCATCTCGGTCGTGACGTAGCCTGTAGCCAATGGCAGATGGATGGCGGGGGCGTTGTTCTGTACCGGCATGACGGCACGTTCGGTGTCTACGAAGTAGTCGCCCCCCTGTGCCGTACGTACGCGCAGGATGGGGTGACGCAGATAGATGTCCACACGGAGGATGCTGTCCGGGGTGTGGTAGCAGTCGGCGCGACGCACCAGCTTGTTCTGCTCCAAGCGTTGTGAGAGCTTGTAGGTATCGTACTCCTCTACCGTCTTGCCGATGGGCGAGAGGCCTGCTTGGGTGATCATGGCGCGAACGTCCGAGACGCGCAGGAAGGAGCTCTCTGCCGTGTCGCAGAGGTGTATCTGTACTTCGCGATAGCGCATCGGTGCCGCGCCGAAGTCGTAGAGGACTCCGGCCACCAACAGATAGCCTACGATCAGGAGGCAAGCGCTTATCTTGAGGATCTTCTTGAACACGGCGGGATGATTTTTTAGGGTCGTCGTTTACTGCTTTAGGGTCGTCGTTTACTGCTCTTGAGCCGCCAATAGGGCGTCGCGTACGGGGAGTACCAAGCGTTCGATGTCGCCGGCGCCCATCATGACCAAGAGGTCTAAGCGACCCTCGGCTTGCAGGGCGAGGAGGCGTTCTATCAGCTGCTGGCGGGGGCAGACTTCGCGTTCAGGGGTGGTCATACGAGCCAAGAGCATCTCGGAGTTGACCCCCTCGATGGGAAGTTCGCGGGCGGGATAGATGGGGAGCAGCAAGGTGTGATCGGGCAGGGACAATGCCTCGGCAAAGCCCTCTGCCAAGTCGCGTGTACGGGTGTAGAGATGGGGCTGGAAGACCACCGTCAGACGTCGTCCGGGATAGAGCTGACGCACGGAGCGGAGGCTGGCTTTGATCTCGTCGGGGTGGTGGGCGTAGTCGTCCATCAGGACGAGGTGATCGCTCTTGATGTAGAAGTCGAAGCGACGGCAGGCGCCGCCGAAGCTCTTCAGTGCCTCACGCAGTTCCTCCTCCTCACAGCCGTTCAGCAGGCAGATCGCCAAGGCTGCGGTGGCGTTGTCGACGTTGATGGGGGCGGGTACACCGGGCTCCATGTCGCGCAGGAGGGCGCCCTCAGGGTACTGTGCGCAGCAGCCGGGAGCCACCTTGAGGTCGAAGAGGATGGTGCCGCCGCCGATGCGGACGTTGACCGCCTCGAAGTCGGCAGGTGCCTCTACCGCATAGCTGAACTGACGGACGTCGGGCTGCAGACGGGGCTGCACCTTGATGTCGCGGTGCATCAGCAACACGCCGCCGGGACGGATCAGTGAGGTGAAGTGGGCGAAGCTCTCGCGATAAGCCTCCTCCGTGCCGTAGATGTCCAAGTGGTCGGGGTCGCACGACGTGATCACCGCCATGTAGGGGCTCAGGGTGTGGAAGGAGCGGTCGAACTCGTCCGCCTCGATGACGGTGAGGTCGGAGCTGTCGGAGAGCATCAGGTTGGTGCCATAGGGCTTGAGGATGCCGCCGAGGAAGGCGGCGCAGTCGGTCGTATGGCTCTGCTTCAGCATGTGGGCGATCATGCTCGACGTGGTGGTCTTGCCGTGGGTACCTGCCACGCAGAGACCGCGCTTGTGTTCGGTGATCAAGCCCAAGAGCTGCGCACGCTTCAGGACGCGGAAGCCGTGGGTACGGAAGTAGTTGAGTTCGCCGTGGGTGGCGGGGATGGCGGGCGTATAGACCACCAAGGTGTGTTGCGGATCTTTGAAGGCAGCGTCCACGGCGTCGATGTTGTCTTCGTAGTGGATGCTGATGCCCTCGGCGGCGAGGGTTTCGGTGAGCTTGGAGGGGGTGCGATCATAGCCCCCGACGCGGAGACCTTCAGCCCGGAAGTAGCGTTCCAAGGCGCTCATTCCGATGCCTCCGGCGCCGACAAAGTATATTGCGTTGATGTCTGTCATTGTGTGGTGTGTACGATGGATGGTGTACGTGGAGGGTTGGTTTAATGTCCTGCTGCCAAGCGGAGGACGTGGGCGGCGATGTGTTCGGCGCTGTCATGCAGGGCTAATTGCAGGATGTTGCGTTCTAAGGTCTGCCGACGAGCGGCATTGCTCACCAAGTCGAGGGCGGCGGTGACGAGCCGCGAGGCGGCGTGATGGTCGGCGACGAAGAGGGCGGCGTCGCGGTTGGAGAGGGCGCGGGCGTTCTTGGTCTGATGGTCTTCAGCCACATTGGGCGAGGGCACCAAGATCGAGGCCTTGCCCAACAGACAGAGCTCGGAGATCGAGCTGGCGCCGGCGCGTGAGATGACCACGTTGGCGGCGCGATAGGCTTGTGCCATGTCGGCGATGAAGGGGGTGGGATGTACCAACACCGCTCCGTGCTGCTGTGCCTGTTGTGTGCAGTGCTGGGCGTAGTTCTTGCCTGTCTGCCAGAGTACCTGTACGCCGGCTTGTTCGAAGCGTTCTATGCCTGCGGCAATGCTCTCGTTGATGGTACGGGCGCCCAAGCTGCCGCCGATGACGAGCACGGTGGGGCGTTCGGGCTCCAAGCCTAAGCGGAGGCGTGCCTCCTGCGGCGTCTCGGTGTTGGAGAGCAGGGAGGCGCGGACGGGGTTACCCGTCAGGACGATCTTCTGAGCCGGGAAGAAGCGTTCCATCCCCTCGTAGGCTACGCAGAAGAGGGCAGCCTTGTCAGCCAACAGCTTGTTGGTGACGCCGGCGTAGGAGTTCTGTTCTTGGACGAGGCAGGGAATGCCCAACTTGTACGCCATGTTCAGCGTGGGGCCGCTGGCATAGCCTCCGACCCCCACCACTGCGTCGGGGCGGAATTGGAGCAGGGTCTTGCGTGCCAAGCGCTGACTCTTCAGCAGGTCGCAGAGGACGCCGATATTCTTGGGGTGATACAATGGGCGGTAAAAGCCACGTACAGGCAGACCGACGATGGGATAGCCCGCTTTGGGCACACGTTCCATCTCCATCCGTCCCAAAGCGCCGATGAACAGGATCTCTGCATCGGGCTGAGCTTTCTTTATAGCATCTGCAATGGCTATGGCGGGGAAGATGTGTCCCCCGGTGCCGCCACCGCTTACGATTATTTTCATTATTCCGAGTCTTCTTTAATTGATCTGCAAAGCGTTGGACGGCAAATAGATGCACGACGGCGCTTCCCATGGATTACGGAGTGGGATGCGCATTCCCGCTCCATGTGCACAAAGGTAGTAATTTTATATGGAATTCAGAAATAATTCGGGCTATTTTTGGCAATATATTGACAGATTTAACACACGAGAGGGCTACCATCCTCAGACAGCAGTCCTCTCGCGCGTTCTCAGCCTTTGCACCAGCGAGTGAGGAACTCCATGCGGGGAGAGATCCTTCGGACGATCTGACCCACCCCTAAGGCGGCGACAACGGTACCTTCGCGCACAGCGGTCAGCACTCCGTTCAGGTTGGGCTGGAAGAGCAGCGAACAGAGCAGGGCGAAGAGCACCATCGAGACGTCAAAGCGTACCTTAACCTTGCCGAACTCGCGGCTGAAGCGGTAGCAGATGTAGTAGACAAAGGCCTCGGCGCTCATCATCGTGACCCCCGCCTTGACCTCCATGACGACGCCGACACTCTGCACCAAGCAGCCCGCCACAAGCAGCAGCAGACAGCCCCAGTAATGACTGGTGACGAGGGGGTGAGTCAACCAGAGGTTGAGGTCGATGAAGGTGGAGAAGACGAACGAGAAAGGTATTTGCAGGGCGATGTTGACCAGCTGTTGACGCAGGCCGCGGTGGCGCAAGATGAGGCATTGACCCAAGATCATCGCCATGTTGATGATGAAGGTGTAGGTGCCCACCGAGAGGACGGTGTTGCGGCTCATCACGTAAGCCCAAGTGGAGATGGGCGAGGTGCCGAGACCGGAGTTAATGATCAGGGACAAGCCCACGGAGAGGATGTACAGACCGACGATATACACGATGTAACGACGTAGCAGTTCTTTCTTTTTCATTTCACAAATAGACCTTAAATATTGCAACTCAATCGGAGCGCGAAGATAACTATTTCCGCGCAATGTCGGTCAGCAATATTTAAGGTTTCGGGGTGAAAATCAGATTCTACGTCGCGGATAGCTCAAAGTGGCAAGCGGAGGCGTCGGATAGGACGACACGGGGGCTCAGATGCGTTCCAAGACGGTGTGTACCAGCTCGCGGATGGCATCCTTGTACGAGGGGTTGCTGTTCAGGGCGACGCGATTAGCGACCACCGAGCAGACGGTGACGGCGCGGTGGCCCATCAGGCGGGCAAAGCCGGCGAGGGGTGCCGACTCCATCTCGTAGTTGGTGATCCGGGCGCCTCTGTACTCGAAGCGCTCCAAGCGTTCGTTGAGCCACGGTGAGGCTAAGGGGAGGCGCAAGACACGCCCCTGAGGGCCGTAGAAGCCCACAGCGCTCACCGTCGTGCCGCGCACCATGTCGCCGGCGGCGATGCGTGCCGTCAGTTCGGGATCGGCTTCGACCACATAGGGATCTGCCGCCCGCTTGGGATAGCCGATGTAGGAGGTCAGGGCGCGTTCGAAGTCCAAGTCGCACACCGTGTCGCGTCCGGCGTACCAGTCCAACACGCCGTCGAAGCCCACCGAGCGTTCCGAGACGATGGCGGTGCCACAGGGCACGTAGGGCTGCAATCCGCCGCAGGTACCGATGCGCACCAACTCCAAGGTGTGGTGTTCGGGCAGGATCTCGCGGGTGTTGAAGTCGATATTCTTCAGCGCGTCTAACTCGTTCATGACGATGTCGATGTTGTCGGGACCGATGCCGTGGCTCAAGGCGGTGATGCGCTTGCCGTGATAGGTACCGGTGATGGTGTGGAACTCGCGACTGGAGATGTCGCACTCTTTCGTGTCGAAGAAGGAGGCAATCATATCCACGCGACCGGGATCGCCGCACATGACCACCTTGTCCGCCAACTGTTCGGGACGGATGTGCAGGTGGAAGCAGCTGCCATCTGCATTGATGACGAGTTCAGATGAGGGTATCATAAGTCAAAATATTTAGGAAAGGGCAATGTTCTCCAAGTTGCGATAACTGCGTTGCAGCTGCTCGTATTGGCGTTGCAGGGCGAGGAGCGACTGTTCGGCTTGGAGCATCCGAGGCTGCAACGTACGGCGTTGTGCGGCGTCGGCGGTGCGCCACTCGTCGCGGGCTTGTGTCAGGGCGTCGCGCACCTCCTGTAGCTGTTCCAGCACCTCTTGGGCGCGTTCGTAGAGGCGGCGGGCGTCATCGCTGCGGAAGTCGTCGACGGAGCTGTAGACCACGCGGTCGTTGATGACGATGTGCAGGGCGCCCGTAGTGAGCGGAGCGGGCTCATCGCTCATCAGCTCAGCCACGAGGTCGGCGTAGCCCTGTGTCACCGTCCACGTGTCGCGGATGTTGTCGATGCGGGCGCGGGAGATCTGTTCGCCGGCGAGGTACGCAGGCTCCTCCTCCAACAGGTAGAGGTAGAGGGTCACAAACTCCGGCGTCGCGTGGCGGGAGGTAGCCCACCACCCCACCTGATGCGTCTCGTCGATCGCCATCAGGTAGTCATCTTCGGGCGAGTTGAAGGGCATCGGGAGGCGTTCTGGCGTGTAATAAGCCTCGCTCTCGCTGTCGTAATGGGTGCGGTAGAGATCCCATCCACCCAAGCCCGAAGTGCCGAGCTGAGCGAAGTATAGACTCTCTCCGTCGGAGCGCAAGTAGGGATAAGCCAAGCGGGCGCCGTCGACCTCCAGACCGCTGAGCGGACGCGAGGGCTCCCATGCGCCGCTGATGAGGTGCGACTCGTAGATGTGACGGTCGTCGCTCTCGGGCACCCACAGGCGGTAGGTGCCGGCTTGCGACTCGAAGACCACCCCCTGAGCCGCCGTCTCGAACTCGCCGCCACACTCCGAGGCGGGCAACAGGCGTCCCGATTCGGAGCCGGTGTGATAGTGGCGGAAGAACTGATCGCGTGACACCGTCATGCTGTCGATGATCACCACGCGGCGCACCCGTTCAACGGCGCGCTGATCGGCGTCTAACTCCACCAACAGGCTGTCTACCCGTTGCACCCACAGGGGGGAGCTCTTCATCGCCGTACGGTACTGGTTGGCGACCTTGATCGCCCCCTCGAAGTCGTATTGCTTCTGACGACAGAGGGCGAGATACCAGTACGCCCCCTTGACTTGCCGCTTAGCAGCGTATTCCAAGTAGGGCAACGCCTCGGCATACGAGCCGGTCATGCAGAGCGACTCGCCGAACCACTTATTGCAGTCGGCGCGTTGGGCGTACGTCTTGTTGGTCATCAGGGTGCGGAAGGCGTGCAACGCCGCGGCGTAGTCGCCCGCCTGAATATAGCCGCGAGCCTCGTCGAGGGTCACGGCGCGTGCCGTAGTCAGCAGACTGCACGACAGCCACAGGACGGCACAGAGGGTATAGAATGTCTTCATCCGATTAAAATATGCCCACAAAAGTAACGATATTTTCCGGTTAAAGATCTGTCCGTGAGCCCCCTTTTTGTCTTTTGGGGCAAAAAATAAACGCTTCGTGCCTCTGAAACTCTTTTTCTCCCTATCTTTGCTTCGCGAAAACGATGAAAGTCTTCGCCATGTATATTGTTCATTATAACATCGTGTTATGAAAAACATTACTGCCTCGGACAGCGATCGCTCACTGGTGATCATTCCGACCTATAATGAGAAAGAGAACATCGAGCACATCGTGCGCTACGTCTTCGGCTTGAGTCACCCGTTCGACATCTTGGTGATCGACGATGGATCGCCCGACGGCACAGCAGCCATCGTGAAGCGCCTGCAGCAGGAGTTCGCGCAGCAGCTGCACTTGGTGGAACGTAGTGGCAAACAGGGCTTGGGCACCGCCTACATCGCCGGATTCCGTTGGGCGTTGGAGCGGGGCTATGACTATATATTCGAGATGGACGCCGACTTCTCGCACAACCCCGACGACCTGCTCCGCCTGCACCAAGCGTGCGCCGAGGGGGGTGCCGACCTCGCTATCGGCTCGCGTTACGTGACGGGGGTCAACGTCGTCAACTGGCCTATGGGGCGCGTCCTGATGTCCTACTTCGCCTCGCGCTACGTGCGCATCGTCACCGGCATGCAGGTGCATGACAGCACGGCGGGCTTCGTCTGCTACACACGGCGCCTGTTGGAGCGTATGGAGTTAGACCGGATCCGCTTCAAAGGCTACGCCTTCCAGATCGAGATGAAGTTCACCGCCTCGAAGATGGGTGCCCGGATCAAAGAGGTGCCGATCATCTTCACCAACCGCGTATTGGGCACCTCCAAGATGAGCGGCGGCATCTTCAGCGAAGCGGTATTCGGCGTCATCCGCCTGAAGCTCAGCTCCCTGACACGACGCTATCCGCAGATCCACTGAAAGGAGACATTTCGGCTATGATATTGATCAAGAACGCCACCCTCTACGGGCGCACCTCCGCCGACACCGAGACCTCTACCCTACACCACGATGCAGCACTCCTGATGGAGGGCGACCTCATCGCGGGGGTACTGACCGCTGCCGACGAGATCGCCGCTGCCGAGCGACGTGCCGACGAGGTGATCGACGCCGAGGGGGGCTGGCTCCTGCCCGGCGCCATCGACGCACACGTACACTTCCGCGAACCGGGACTGACCGCCAAGGCCGACATCGCGAGCGAGAGCCGCGCTGCCGTCTCCGGCGGAGTCACCACCGTATTAGACATGCCCAACGTCAAGCCTACCACGACGACGCCCGAAGCGTTGGCGGAGAAGGGGCGCCTCTTCGCCGCCCGATCGGAGGTGAACTACGGACTCTACTACGGCATCACACACGACAACATCGAGAGCGCGCTACAGCTCCCTGCGCAGTCATTCTGCGGCTACAAAGTCTTCTTGGGCTCCTCTACCGGCGGGATGCTGATGGACGATCCTACGCTGCTCCGCAGGCTATTGGGAGCCACACAACGCGTCATCGCCGTACATAGCGAGAGCGAACCCATCATCCGACGCAACGCCGAGCACTACCGCGCCCTGTGGGGCGACGCCGTGCCCGTGACGCTACACCCCCAGATCCGTAGCCGCGAGGCCTGCATCGCCACCACACGCGACATCCTCCGTCTGGCGCACGAGACCGGGGCACAGCTACACCTCTGCCACCTGACGACGGCAGACGAGGTAGCACTCTGTCCCACCGAGGCGAACATCACCACCGAGGCATGCGTAGCACACCTCTGGTTCACCGACGCAGACTACGAACGCTTAGGAGCCCGCATCAAGTGTAACCCCGCCATCAAGAGTGCCGCCGATCGCGACGCCCTACGTCGAGGGCTCACCGACGGACGCATCACCCTCGTAGCCACCGACCATGCCCCACACCTGCTCAGCGACAAGCAGGGAGGCGCGTTACAAGCGGCATCGGGCATGCCCTCGGTGCAATACTCCCTCTTGGCGATGCTCGAACTGATGCATCAAGGGGTATGCACCCTCGCCGACGTCGTACGCCTGATGGCCGAAGCCCCCGCACGACGCTACCGCATCCGTCAGCGCGGCATCCTCGCCCCCGGCTACAAAGCCGACGTCGTATGGGTGCAGCCCCATGCCGAGACAGTAGTCACGAGCGCGGGGATCCTCTCGAAATGCGGCTGGTCGCCCTTCGAAGGCACCACCTTCCACCACCGCATCGCCGGAGTGTGGGTAGGGGGCAGGAAGCGCTACGACGGCACACAGATCGTCGACGGAGCTCCCGGTGGTGAAGCACTCAGCTACGACCTCTGACGCGATTAGCAACAGCACACAGAGCTTATGGAGCCACATTACATAGACATCGAATCGGTAGTACGCAACAAGCTGCCGCGACACTACGCCAAGCTGCCGCGCTGGGTGTTCCGCCTGGCGGCATGGCTGATCTGTCAGCGCGAGATGAACGAGACCCTCAGTACCCTACGTGACGTCGAGGGGGCGGACTTTGCCGACGGCATGACCCGTCAGCTGCACGTCGACTACGACCTGCAAGGCATGGAGCACATCCCCGACGAGGGGCGTTACATCTTCGTCTCCAACCACCCGTTAGGTGCCTTCGACGGCATCTCGTACATCAAGATCTTCGGGCGCAAATACCCGGGACGCTTCAAGGTCATCGTCAACGACCTGCTGATGTACATCTACCCGCTGCGACCCGTCTTCCTGCCCGTCAACACCTTAGGGGGGCAACGCCGGGGCGACATGGCAGCCATCGAGCAGGCGTACCGTGACCCGGAGATGCAGCTGCTCACCTTCCCCGCCGGCTTCTGCTCCCGCTTCATCGGGGGGCGGATCCAAGATGTAGCGTGGAAGAAGTCGGTCATCACCCAAGCCATCGAATCGCAACGCGACATCATACCCATCTACTTCGGAGGGCGCAACTCCACCCTCTTCTACCTCATCGAATGGCTGCGACGCGTATGCGGCATGAAGTTCAACATCGGACTGATCCTGCTGCCGTGGCAGATGATGAAGACCTCGCGAGGCAAGACCTACCACATCCGCGTAGGACGTCCCATAGCCTGGCAGACCTTCGACCGCAGCAAGAGCCCCACCGAATGGGCGGAATGGCTGCGCCGAGAGACCTACAAGCTGCGCGACGCACAATGAAGCCTCGCCCTATAACGAACGTCAACCGAAAACAACAACATAGAACAGTGGAAAATATCATCCAACCCATCGACCGTGCCCTGCTGCGACACGACCTGAAACAAGCCCGCCTATTGCGCCACACACGCAAGGGGGGCAACCTACTCTACGTCTTCACCGCAGCACAATGTCCCCACCTGATGCAAGAGGTGGGCAGACTACGCGAGATCGCCTTTCGCGAAGCGGGAGGGGGCACCGGCTTAGCCGTCGACATCGACAGCTTCGACACGATGGAGGAACCCTACTGGCAGCTCATCGTGTGGGATCCGACTGCCGAAGCCATCTTAGGGGGCTACCGCTACATCTTCGGTCCCAACGTACGCCTCGATGCGACGGGAGCGCCCATCTTAGCCACCTCGCACATGTTCGGCTACTCCGAGCGCTTCATCCGCGACTACCTGCCCTACACCTTAGAGTTAGGGCGCAGCTTTGTCGCCGTAGGCTACCAATCCAGCCGCGAGGGTGCCAAAGCGCTCTTCACCTTAGACAACCTGTGGGACGGCTTGGGAGCCCTCGCCATCGACAACCACGGCGCGCGCTACTACTACGGCAAGTTCACCATGTACCCCACCTATCCCAAGGAGGGGCGCAACATGATTCTCTATTTCCTCTCGAAATATTACCCCGACCACGAAGGCCTGGTCTATCCCTTCCACCCCATCGACACGCAGACCGACGTCGAGGCCATGCGCCAACTTTTCTGCCACGACACGTTTCAGGAAGACTATCGCGTCCTCAACGCCGAGGTGCGCCGCTTGGGCTATAACATTCCCCCGTTGGTGAACGCCTACATGCTCCTTTCGCCCACGATGAAGATGTTCGGCACAGCCATCAACGACGAGTTCGGCGACGTCGAGGAGTCCGGCATCCTCATCACCATCGACGAGATCAACGAGGAGAAACACCAACGCTACATCGAGACCTACGAACAGGAACTCCGCCAAGCGTGAGCGGGCGAGAACTTGTGACCGCACACCTAAACGGCGTGCGTCGTATAGAACGCATACAATATACCCACGGTTACGGGGGCTAACGCCGCCCTAACCGTGGGCTATCATTATGGTACCGCCAACGCGGTACCCCAAACGGCTACGCCGTTACAACGCGAATCATGCAGCATTAAAAACGACATGAACGCAAACCATGAATCGTTGAAAACACTACCGCGTCGTTGCTTTCGCTTCGAGAGCTACCGCGTAGCGGTACGCACCACCGCGAATCATGCTTTCGCTTCGAGAGCTACCGCGTAGCGGTACGCACCACCGCGAATCATGCTTTCGCTTCGAGAGCTACCGCGTAGCGGTACGCACCACCGCGTCAGCGGTGGTATTATGTTAGCCCACAGTGAGGGAGGCGTTAGCCCCCCGAAACTGTGGGTATCTCGTGACAGGTTCTCTCAAGAGACGCACGCCGTTTAGGTGTGCGATCCGACATTATTCCTTCGCAGCCTTACTTCTTAGCCGACTTCTTAGCCGATGAGGCAGCAGCAGCCTTCTTGGCGGGAGCCTTCTTAGCCGATGCAGCAGCAGGTGCAGCAGGTGCCGCAGAGGATGCAGGTGCAGCAGAGGATGCAGCCGCGTGTTCGGCGGTGAGGCGTTCGATCTCGGCGCGGGCTTCGGAGAGCTCGGTGGTGAGCTCCTCGATCTCCTGACCTTGGTTCTCGATCTGTTGGAGCAGGGGGTTGAGCTCTTCGGTCTCGATGCCTTCGGGGAACTGTTGTTTGAGGCGGATCTGGAGGTCGCTGACGACGTTCATGTAGTTGATGAAGGCGTCGTACGACGAGTCGTAGGGCGAGAAGGGGTTGTAGGTACCGTTCTTGGTGCTCATGAACTTGAAGTGGTCGGCGCAGAGCAGGTCGTAGTAGTCCTCTTCGAGCAGGAGGTTGCCACTGAGGTGGAGGCGTTCGCTGATGCTGTAGATGGAGCGCAGAGCCTCTTGTTGCAGGTCGTTGCCGTTCCAGCCGCTGACGTCCTTGTCGTAGCCGTCCCAGCTGATGGGGTGACCGACGGCGGCGGTGTCGACGGGGGTGATGTGGTCAAAGACTTCGGAGGGGGTGGAGAAGGTGAGTCCGCGCTGGGCGGCGTGGTGCGGCAGGGCGCGGAAGAATTCGAAGATGCCCGTCGAGGCGGGATGGATGCCACCGATGACGTCGAAGTTCATGGCGATGAGGTAGACCTGTTCCCCCTCGGGGCTCTCTTGGATCCAGCGGGTGTAGGTCTCGGCGTCGAGGCCGCCTTGGAAGTTGAGGGCGATGTCCTCGCTGAGCTTCTGGTTGCGGAAGAGGAGTCCCACCTCGTGGCTGGCCGTCGTGTTGTAGACGTAGTTGGCACTCTTCCAGCCCAGCACGTGCTTCGTGCCTTCGGTGATGATGCCCTTAAAGCCCATAGCGGCGATTTCGGCTCCGATTTCGTCGTTGTAGATGAGGGCGGTGTTGGTGAAGACGCTTGGCGTGTACTTAAACGTCTCCTCAATGAATGCCTTCTGGCGCAAACTCTCGACGCGGAACTCTTCGGGGTCAACCAACGACGACAACGAGTGGGCATAGGGCTCGCACGTCAGCTCGCAGCAGCCTGTGGCTACCAATTCCGAGATGGCGTCCAGGAGTTCCGGACACGTCGTCTGGAACTGCTCAATCGTCGTGCCGGACAGCGAGAGGGCCACCTTGAAGGCGCCTTTCGAAGCCAACACCATTTCGCGCAGCATCTTGACGGCGGGCATATAGCTACATTCCGTGTTGCGGCGGATGATTTCCTCGTTTTGATAAGAGTCGTAATAATAATGATCCGCGCCGATGTCGTAGAAGCGGTACTTCTTCAGTCGCAGGGGCTGATGGATTTCAAACAGCAGACAAATGGTTTTCATCGGTAGTTATGTTTTTTTTATTATTGTTTTGTTAAGACCAGCCCAAGAGGCGCTTGTAGTTGTCGACCACCTTGCGGCCCACCTTCTCCCACGTGATCTGGTTCACCTCCTCGATGCCGGCCCGCTTCATCTGCTCGTGGAGCGCGG
>CAZGZL010000015.1:0-29670 GCA_964530595.1 uncultured Prevotellaceae bacterium
CTTACAATACCTGAACAGCGGTGTCTATACGCCGAGACCGTCGGTACAAACCATTGCGAATGCGATGGATGTGGGTGATCCGAGCAACTTTGCCCGCATCATGGATCTCTACGGTCGTAACCACGACGCTATTGCCGCTCAAATCGCAGGTGTCAGCTACACGGACGCGCAAATTGAACACGCCATCCACACAGCATATCAAGAAGACCACTATCTGCTCGATCCGCACGGCGCGTGTGGCTATCAGGCATTGGCAGATCTGCTTGCCCCCGACGAGCACGGCATCTTCCTCGAAACGGCACATCCTGCTAAGTTCAAGGAGGTGGTAGAGGGCGTCATCAATGCTCCGGTCGAGATTCCCGCAACGTTACAACGCTTCATGAACGGACAGAAGCAAGTGATCGACATCGAACCCTCTTTCCCGGCATTTAAGACGATGCTCGGCGAGATTTACGGCTAAACTCCCATCGTATTGAAGGAAATCGAAAAAAATATTCTACAAGAATCAAAAACTACCCCAACGAAGCGCACTAAGGAGGAAATCTTCAACACCCTAACGCACTTCGTTGGGCTTTGTTTGGTACCTTGCATTTCTTGGGTACTGATCTGGTTCGGTTACACCAAGAGCTGGCAACACGCTTTCGGTGTAACGTTTTTCACTGTGGGGATGCTTTTGATGTATTTAGCGTCAAGCATGTACCATTGGTGGCGCCCCGGCAGAGGCAAGCGAATCCTACGGCAATTAGACCACATTGGCATTTATGTGATGATTGCGTGTAGCTATACGCCGATTTGTATGGAATTGGTGGAAGACAAAGAGGTCGTAGGCGGCTGGGTGTTCTTCGGAGTGATTTGGTTGTTGGCGCTGTTGGGGATCTTCTATAAAGTGTTTTTCATCGACCGCTACCCTAAGCTTTCTCTATTCCTCTACGTGTTGATGGGCTGGTCTGTGCTTTTTATTGCCGAACCGGTATGGCGCGCATGTACACCGCTGACAGTGGCTCTGATTCTTGCTGAAGGGCTAAGCTACACCACGGGGGTATATTTCTTTATCAATGATCGCCGCAAAAAGTATTATCACGGCATTTGGCACATCTTTGTGATCATCGGCACCATGTTACATTGGGGAGCAGTACTTCTGATGACGTGGCCCAGCAATAATTGAGCGCGGCAACAGAGAGACAACACCCACCGTCCGCCGTGCATAATCAATGAGTCAATTTGAACAGCAATTCTTGAAGTAAGGCACTTTCTGGAGCCGCATTGGGACGCGCGCCCTTGTTTCGGGCGTCATATTCGCGAATTAACGCGATATTGAACATCGTTTTCCACGCATTATAGATTTTCATCGCCGCAAGGTAGTCGCGTGTGGCATACGGATTGCTGAGGTGTAGCGCTTCCATCAATCCGCGTTCGCTTTTGTCTCCCGCGTAGTGCGCCAACATTAAGTTGCTAAAGAAGTTGAAGAGCATTGTCAACGTCACGACATAGGGGTTGGCTTTGGGATTCTGAGCGAAGTAGCGGCGGATTAGTTCTATCTTACGCAAGTCGCGGTGCGCGATGGCTGTTTGGAGCTCCCAGTTGTTATATTCTTTAGAAAGCCCGATATGTGCCATCACACGGTCGTAGGTAATCTTCTTGTCGGGCGCAGCGATGATCAACTTTTGAATTTCCGAAAACATTCGGCTGAGATCGGTGCCAACGTTGTCACACAAAGTCTGCACAGCACGATCGTCAACGCTCAATCCATTTTCTTTGAGGTAAGCGGCGACTACCTGCGGCAATTCGTAATCGCGTAAGCGTTTGCTCTCGAAGACAACGCCTAATTCACCACAGAGTTTGACAAGCTTCTTTCGGGCATCATAGCTCTTATTTTTATAAGTAATGACCAAAATTGTGCTCTCTAAAGGGTGCGCAAGGTAGTGTTCCAAGTCTTCCAACTTATTGCTTCGAGCGTCCAACATCTGCGCCTCGCGGAGCAATACGACTTGACGTTCCGCCATCATCGGGTAACGTCTGCACGCCGAAATGACATCGGCAATCGAAGCCTCAGCGCCGTAGAATTGCGTTAGATTAAAATCTTTCTCATCCTCCGTCAAGGCATGATCCAAGATCAACTGCGTCAGCGAATCAATGTAATAGGACTCCTCGCCATGCAGGAAGTAGACGGGCTGAAATTTATGTTTCAAAATGTCAGCTTTGATTGCAACGTAAGCGTCGGTTTTCTTTGCCATGATGTGGTGCGTATGTGTTCCGTTATTGTTATCTTTGCCGTGAAATTTTAGACAGCTATGCCCCTTCCTCAACTCAATCTGCCCGTTTTTAGTCCCAAATTACGAAGGACAACCGCCGGAGTGCTCGAAATCTTCGACCCGCAGCGACATCGCTACGTCCGGTTGACCCCCGAAGAGTGGGTGCGCCAGAACTTTGTACACTTTCTAATTGCGCCACCCAATAATTACCCGTGCGGCTGCATAGGCAATGAAATTGAGATCACTGTTGGGACGACCTCTAAACGCTGTGACAGCATCGTATTTGGGCGCAATGGTGAGGCCGTGGCGATTGTTGAGTACAAAGCGGCTACTGTGCCGTTGACTCAGCGGGTGTTTGATCAGATTGCTCGTTACAACATTGCGCTGCAAGTGGATTTTCTGTTGGTGAGCAATGGGCTTCGTCATTACTGTTGTCGGCTGAATCGGCAAAAGATGCGCTTTGAATTTTTGGATCACATTCCGTCGTATCAGGAATTGATACAGACGCAGCCTTCTGCGGACAGTAACGTTCTGTGACGTCGATCAACTTGCGATCCTCGACCATCAAAACACGACCGGGATAGAGTTCAGGCAAATTTAAGTTATGCGTCGACATGATGACCGAAGTATGCTGATTGTTGCAAATATCGTGCAGCAACTGCACAATATTTCCGCCCGTTTCGGGGTCGAGATTGCCGGTAGGCTCGTCCGCCAAAATCAGATCGGGAGCATTGAGCAATGCTCGCGCAATAACGACACGCTGTTGTTCACCGCCGGAGAGGGTGTTCGGCATACGATAGCCTTTGTTCTCCATTCCGACTTGAGCCAAAACCGTCTCTATCCGCTCGTCAATTTCTTGCTTAGAATGCCATCCGGTAGCTTTCAACACGAAGCGCAAGTTTTCAGAGACAATGCGATCCGTGAGGAGCTGAAAGTCTTGAAATATGATGCCCAACTTGCGACGCAAATACGGGATCTGGCTTCGGCGCAAATGACGCAAATCGTAGTCTAAAACTTGTGCTTCACCGGCAGCAATCGGCAATTCGCCGTAGATGGTCTGCAACAGCGAGCTCTTGCCGCATCCCACCTTTCCAATCAGGTACACAAATTCGCCCGACGAGATTTGAAAGTCAATCCCGTCTAACAAGGTCTGTTCCTCACGCTCGATGACGACAGATTTGAAATGAATGAGTTCCATTGTTATTGTGTAATTCTATCGCAGAAGAATGATTTGCGGGAATGCCTTTGCCACATCCCCGCAAGTATGCTCACGCAAATATCGATGCGTATGCGCCATGGCACACGGATCTCAATGCTTCGTCCAGTTTTCTTTGTGACGTTCACGCAATTCAGCGCCCAACTCTGCAATGCTGTGACCTTTGGAGGTCAAAAGTACGATCAAGTGGTAAATCAAGTCTGAAGCTTCGTAAATCATACGCTCGTCAGTGCCGTTGGTAGCCTCAATCACCGTTTCGACAGCCTCCTCTCCCACTTTCTGAGCCATACGATTGACGCCGCTCTTGAAAAGCGATGTTGTGTATGATCCTTCAGGCATCTCAGCATGACGACGCGTGATGAAATCTTGCAGATACTGGAGGAATGCAATATCGCCTTCGTTGCGCTCGCCCCAACAAGTATCACTACCTGTGTGACAAACAGGTCCATCGGGACGTACTTTGATGAGCAAAGTATCTCCGTCGCAGTCGTTCAAGATATCGACGACGTGCAGAAAGTTGCCGGAGGTCTCCCCCTTTGTCCAGAGACATTGACGTGTCCGAGACCAGAAAGTCACCTTGCCGGTTTCTACCGTCTTGTTGTATGCCTCCTCGTTCATGAAACCTAACATCAAAACCTTGGATGTTACCTTGTCTTGGATGATGGCCGGTACAAGTCCGCCCATTTTCTCGAAATTTATTTCCATAGTGATAGATATTTGTTCTTTTTGATTCAATCGTTTCAAACTAATCTCATGGGGATTCCCTCGGCGCTAAGATATCGTTTCAGCTCCGCGATTGGAATTTCTCCAAAATGAAAGACGCTGGCAGCTAACGCTGCGTCTGCGTGACCGCAAAGGAAGGCGTCGCGGAAGTGCTCTTTAGTTCCGGCGCCGCCCGAAGCGATGACAGGAATAGAGAGCTCTTCGTGCAAGCGCGACAAGGCGTCGTTGGCGTACCCTTGCTTGCTGCCATCATGGTTCATGGAGGTGAATAGAATTTCGCCTGCGCCTCGCTCTTGTGCCTCACGTGCCCATTCAAAGAGAGTGCGTTCGCTTCGAATCCGTCCGCCGTTGAGATAGCACCACCATGTACCCTCCTCCTCGTGCGCGTCAATGGCAACGACACATTCCTGCGCCCCGAAACGTTGCGCGATCTGAGTAATCAGTTCCGGATGGCGCAACGCGGCGGAATTGATCGAAACTTTGTCTGCACCGGCGCCTAATAGACGTTCTACATCTTCGAGGGCATTGATTCCGCCCCCCACCGTGAAAGGAATGTTCACCTCCGCTGCGATCTTGCCCACCAACTCGACAAAGGTCTTACGTCCTTCGTGTGAGGCAGTGATGTCCAGATAGACCAATTCATCAGCGCCCATAGCGCTATACTGCTTGCCTAATGCCACGGGGTCGCCCGCTTCACGAAAATTGACGAACTGCACCCCTTTGACCGTTGTGCCGTTCTTCACGTCTAAGCATGGAATGATACGTTTCGTTAGCATCGCTTTAATTTTAGTTTTATACCTCAGGCATTCTCTCGTTGGAACTTTTCCAATTCCGACATCGTGATCCGCCCTTCGTAAAGTGCCTTACCCATGATTACCGCCGGAACACCTGCGGCGTCCAACTGATACACGTCGCTCATGCAACTAATTCCCCCACTGGCTGTAACACGCAGCGTAGGAAACTCCTGCATCATATCCTTATAGAGCTCTGTTGAGGGGCCCGAAAGCATTCCGTCGCGTGAGATATCGGTGCTGATTACCTGTGTCACGCCACGTTCCACGAAGCTCTGAATGAAGGTTTGCCAACGGGCATCGGAAGATTCCGTCCATCCCGACACGGCGATTTTGCCCTCCTTGATGTCTGCGCCAAGAATGATGCTTTCGGAGCCGTAACGCTCCACCCAGCTCAAAAACAAAGCAGGTTGACGCACCGCAATGCTGCCGCCGGTGATCATCTTCGCACCACACTCAAAAGCAATGCGCACATCGTCGTCGCTCTTTAATCCGCCGCCGAAATCGACGACGAGAGAGGTTTGCGAGGCGATCTTCTCCAGCGTGGCATAGTTGACAATATGATTGGCTCTGGCGCCATCCAAATCCACTACGTGCAAACGTTTCACGCCCACGCCTTCGAACTTCTTAGCCATCTCCACAGGATCGTTGCTATAGACCTTCATATCGTCATAATCGCCCTGCGAAAGGCGTACCAGACGACCCTCTATAATGTCAATGGCCGGTATGATTTCTATCATGAGATTTCGTTTAATTATAATTCAAGAAAATTGCGGAGCACTTGTTCTCCTACAGAGCCACTCTTCTCCGGATGAAACTGCGTCGCATAGAAGTTGTCGCGATGCAATGCAGCGCTGTACGGATGAATATAATCTGTCACGGCGATGCTCTCTGCCGACAACGGCACATAATAGCTGTGCACATAGTAGACGTTGCTTTGCTCCTCCACATGACGGAACAGCGGTGTCTGCAACGTGTGTATCTGATTCCAACCCATTTGCGGCACCTTGTAGTCGGAAGCCTTCGCCTCATCGGGTTCGAAGCGCAGGACGTCCCGATCGAAGATGCCCAAACAATCCACATCGCCCTCGGCAGAGTGCCGACAGAGCAACTGCATTCCGATGCAGATACCCAACACCGGTTGCTGCAAAGAGCGGATTACATCGTCCAAACCATGTTCCCGCAGATATGCCATCGAAGCGGCAGCCTGCCCCACACCGGGGAAGAGCACTTTGTCCGCTGCACGTAGCCGTGCCGCATCGTCCGTGATCTCGACCTCGGCTCCAAGACGCTGTAGGGCGCAGTAGACCGAGTAGATGTTTCCCGCATTATACTTAACCATTGCGACTCTCATGTTCTTTTGCTATTATGGGTTCATCAATCGTCATACCAGTTGATCTTGTTGGAGCGTGACACAGATGTCTTTTCATACTTCATGTCGCGCAACATCGAAGCCTTAACCGCCACGCAAACATTAAACGAAGCATATTGCCCCATCGGGTTCAGCGAAGCTGTCAGATTCCAACAGTGCATATCGCGCGTACAGTTGATATTCATATAAGTCACCTCGTGCGCGTTGATATCGTAGGTAAAATTGTAGCTAAAATTCCAATTCTGTGTCGGCTGAATGCTGCCTGAGACGGTAGCACTATGTGTCAACTTCAAATTATATTCTTTTTTCTTCACATTGAAGGTGCTATACGCATAACGCATGGTGTAGGAGATATTCATCGACCACGGCACCGACCAAAACAGATATCCATCGGCGTCGTACTTCGAGCCGCTCTTACGCTCAGAGTTTTTACTCTTGCGCGGCTTTTCTTCCATCACTGCGAAGGGGTCAGCATCTTCGTTTGGAGTGTCCTCCATCTCATCCTCGGCGGCTTGGGTCATGGCGTTCACTTTAGCATCATCGTCCTTATCTTTCAGCCCGAACCACTGCGCCAGCTTATCATTGCTCAAGCTGTATGAATAAGAGTAACCGGTATTCATCAAACGCGGGAGGCGACCGGCTTCCCAACGCGGTTTGTCGATATGATACGGCGATCCTGATGACGTCACTTCATACATATAGGTATCGAACGTGGCAGAGAGATTCATTGAACCGGCTTTGCCGAATTTCAAGTTCATCGTCACAGGAATCGTACTGCTCCACCGCATAGAATCGGCGACAAGATTGTAGCTGATGCTGGTAGAGAGATTATCAATGATGCTCACCTTCTTATAGCCTGTTGTGTCCTTATCGGAGCGAAATTTAGCCTCGATGTTATTGCTTAAGCTCAAAGAGATTGATCCGGTTCTACCTTGGCTGGTGGTACCGAATGTTGCACCTTGGAAGGGGGAATATTTCACCTTTTTCCACCCCGTCGGGCTGCTTTCGTCCGGCATATCGTACGAAGTCCAGCTACCCCATTTAGGATCACTAAAGTCGGGTGTATAGGTAAAGCTTAACGTCGGCGTAAACAAATGGCGCACGGCCACCAAGCGGGAATTGAACATCGGTAACGGTTTATAGAAGCCGTACAACTTGGTATTCGCGCTGAGGCTCGTACTAAAATTATAGACATTGTAAAAGCCATAAGTAGTATCGCTCACCAGACTACCATAGGTACCATCCTCGTTCATCACCGTTGCATCGTAGAACTTATTCGTCTTGTGCGAATACATTCGGTCTGTAAAGTTGATGGAGGGGGTAATGTTGATGTAGCGCAACGCTGTGAAGGTGGCGGAAATCGGAATACTGTGCTGCATACCATTATTCCAGTCCTTCAGCAACGACTGATCGCGGAATTCATCTTGTTTACACGTCACAGAGTTGGTGATACGACCGGAATAGGTCATGGCTATCTTCTCGTACCATTTGTCTGCGCCGCTCTGTACCTTACGTTTGAAGGGATAAACACGGCTCATACTGATCGAGAGATCGGGCAGCGAAACGACCAACGTTGAGTCCTGTGTGCGCTGCGTAATGCTTGTACTTGCCGATATCGTCCACGGCTTATTGGGCACTTTGTAGGACATGTTGACGGTTGAACTCTTAGTGCTCTGCGTCATGTCCGTACTATAATAACTGGTGAGGTTATTACGGTCGTAACCGGAAGTGGTAAAATTGACACTCGCCGAAAGGGTCACGTTCGGATTGAATCGTGAGTCTTGCGAGTGCGACCACACCGCTTTTATATTGGTAAACGAGGAATAATCCGGCAGACCTTTGTCTCCGGTGATGGTCTTGAGATAGCTGAAGCTGAAGTTGCCGCGGAACTTGTAGCGCCACGCATATTTACTTGCCGCTGAGATTCCCCATGACCCCTTAGTATAGATTTCGCCCAACAAAGAGAGATCTATGTAGTCGTTGATGGCAAAATAGTAACCACCATCGCGCAAGTAGAGACCACGCGTCTGATCGGCACCATACGTCGGCATGATGACACCTGAAGAATACGATTTGGTGAACGGGAAGAAGCCGAAGGGAATAGCAATCGGCAACGGTACGTCCGAGACAACAAGATATGCCGGACCCGTGACGACGTTCTTATTGGGGCGCACACGGGCTTTAGTCAGCTGAATATAGAAGTGAGGGCATTCGTGATAATCGCACGTCGTGTAGCGACCGTCCTTCAAATAGATGTCGTTGTCGGGCATCTTCTTGGTGATACCACCCGTCACATATCCCTCACCCTGCTGAGTCACAACGTCCGTAATGTAACCTTTGGCGGACTTAAAGTTGTATGAAATAGCTTTCGTGTCATACTGACCGCTCTTATCCACAAAGACGGGAGAGCCAATCAGCTTTCCGGTGGAATCCGGGACGCCATAGGCATGAACCAAAGAGCTGTCTAACGTCATCTGAATGCGTTCGGCATCCAATTTGATGTCATCGTACGTTACTTGGCTCTGACCATACAAAAATGCCAAATTACCGGTCGAGAAGACCAAAGAGTCGTGCGCCGTATAATTGACCACAGCCGTCAACCCGCCTCCGGCAGGTTTCTTCTTTTTCTCGGGCACAGCCAATGAATCGGTCTGTAATGCCATTGAATCCGGCTGCAACGCAGCAGAGTCTGTCGACAGAGGTTCGACTTCTGTCGCAGCGGTCAATGTATCATCGGACAAATATGAGGGATGCGGCTGAACGAAGGGCATCGGATTAGGGCACACCGCAGCGGACGCAACTGCCGCCGCCGTCAGACTTCCGACCAGTAAAAAAGATATATATGGTTGATGCAACCGCATGATTGTTTTTAGCTGTCAATAATGGGCACAAAAGTAGGAATATTTTCTGCACTCTACAACCTTTGAGCCCTTGTTTTTTCATTCATTCCCTTCATCCACCTCCGACAGTGGGATGCGGAAGGTACAACCTGCCGCATACTCACTACAGCCATAAGCGGTACGTCCGCGCAAAAGATGACCTCTACCACACAGCGGGCAGACCTTCGGGAGCGTTGTTAAAGTGTAACGCTTGACGGAGAGCAGCTCAGCCGCTTTTGCTTCCGATTGCACGGCATTGGTAGCATCCTGCGACTCTTTTTTGCGTCGCGGTGCGCGTGGTTTCTTTTCTTTAGCAGGAGCGTTCTCCTTGCCCGTTTTTTGTACGTTGACCTCCTTAGCAGAAGACTTCGCCGACGATTTGGCTTTATTCTTAGGTTCGTCTGCCGTCACCGCCACGCGCTGCGAAAAACGATCGTTTTTTACATTCTGAGCGATCAGCTGCACCATTTCTTTCAGTTCCGAAAGGAATGTTGCCGCCTCATACTCTCCGCGTTCTATTTTGCGGAGCTTTGACTCCCATTGACCGGTCAACTCGGCGCTTTTCAGCAGCTCATCGTGGATGGTGCCGATCACCTCGATGCCGGTCTGTGTTGCCACTAAGCTTTTGCGTTCCTTACGGATATAATGCCTCTTGTACAAGGTTTCAATGATCGCCGCTCGCGTGGAGGGACGTCCCAAACCGTTTTCCTTCATTGCATCTCGCAGCTCCTCATCGTCACAGAGCTTGCCCGCCGTCTCCATGGCTCGAAGCAACGTAGCTTCGGTATAGAGCTTCGGTGGCTGCGTCCACTTCTCCAACAGCGAGGGTACGTGAGGACCGCTCTCTCCGATGGTGAAATCGGGCAGAATGCCCACCGTCGCCTCGTCGGACTTCTCCTCTCCGCTCTGGTTGTCCGTCGCAGCGATGGGAGCATTGGTAGCCGCCGGGGTGTCGGCATAAACGGCACGCCACCCCGGAGCCGTGATGACTTTGCCCGTCACCTTAAAGGGAACGTCAGCGGCACGTCCCTGTACCGTAGTTGTATTAAATTGGCAATCGGGATAGAACACCGCAATGAAGCGCCGAGCCACCAGATCGTAGACACGACGTTCTTCCGGCGATAAATTATGTGCCGGAACGTTCGTCGGTATGATTGCGTGGTGATCGGTCACTTTGCTATTATCAAACACCTTTTTGGTCTTGGGCAAACGCACACCGGGAGCAGTCAGCGGGGCAGTTAGAGCTTCGTAGCCGCTCAGTCGGCGCAAAATCTCCGGGCATTTAGGATAAATATCTTCCGAGAGGAATGTCGTGTCGACACGCGGGTAGGTGGTTACTTTCTTTTCATACAAGCTTTGGATCAGACGCAACGTGTCATCGGCGCTCAAGCCAAACTTGCGGTTACACTCCACCTGCAAAGAGGTCAAGTCGAACAATCGCGGCGGCGCCTCTTTGCCCCCTTTCTTGGCAACATCCTGTACGATGAACGGCGCATTTTGAATAGATTCCAACGCCTTGTTACCCTCCTCGACAGAATTGAATTTTCCCTGTGTGGCATTAAAAGTAACATCACGATAGATCGTTTTGAGTTCCCAATATTGAGTAGGCTCAAAGTTAGCGATTTCCCAATGTCGTTTCACGATCAATGCCAACGTGGGTGTCTGTACACGACCTATGCTCAACACTTGCTTCTGCGCACCATAACGCAACGTGTAGAGGCGTGTAGCATTCATACCCAACAGCCAGTCGCCAATGGCGCGTGACAATCCGGCTTGATATAGTCGGTCATATTTGGTTTGCAGCTCCAAATGAGAGAACCCTTCACGGATGGCATCGTCCGTCAGCGAGGAGATCCAAAGACGATAGACGGGACAATGCACCCCCGCCTTTTGCATCACCCAACGCTGGATGAGCTCGCCCTCCTGCCCGGCATCGCCGCAGTTGATGACACATTCCGCCGAAGCATAGAGTTGCTCGATAACACTGAATTGACGACGAATTCCTTCGTCGTCAATCAGAGAAATACCAAAGCGCGGTGGGATCATCGGCAAATAGTCCATGCGCCATTGACGCCACTGATCGGTGTATTCGTGTGGCGCTTTCAAAGTGCATAGATGTCCGAACGTCCACGTTACTTGGTAGCCGTTACCCTCATAATATCCCGAATGTCGCGTGTTGGCACCTAAGACAGAGGCGATGCTCTGTGCCACACTCGGTTTTTCTGCAATACAAACTTTCATTCAGTCATTTCGACCTTTTCGGTCATTCATTATTACCATTCCCATCCAAAGCGTTCGATGTCCTCTTCGACAAGCAAGTCGCCGGCTTGCACTTCGATAAAGCGCAAATCGGTTAGACCTTTGACGGCATGGCGGACGCCTTTGCGAATATTGATCACGTCGCCGCGGGTCACCTTCTGAACCACTCCGTCCAAAACGAGGAGTCCCTCGCCGTCGATGAATGTCCACACTTCGTCACGATGGTGATGCACTTGATAGCTGATATTCTTTCCGGCACGGATGACCAACTGCTTGGTCAGCGCTTTATGCCCGTCGGGGAATTCGATGGTGTCGATCACCTTGTATTCGCCCCAACGACGCTCTTCGTACATAGGTCGACGCGCTAATTGGTCGGCATAGGTCTTTACCTCTTCGCAATGCGCTTTGTCGGCGATGAGAATTCCGTCGTGCGAAGCCGCCACAACCAAGTTGGGCGCCCCAACACATAGTATGGGCAATTCTAACTCGTTCAGCACGTGCGTTCCGTGTGACGCTTCGTCCATCCGAACGTTGCCCAAAACGGGGTCTTGGATCTCCTCGGTCAACGTTTTCCACGTACCCAAGTCTTTCCATGCGCCGGAATAAGGCATTACTACGGCACGTTGTGTGCGCTCTACCACCTCACGGTCAAAGCTCTCTTGCGGCAACTCTGTATAATAGCTGCGCAAGGTGGCATACGAAGTATCCTTCAGATAACGGGCAATCCACTGCTTCATGAAGCCCAAACGGAAAGCGAATACGCCACCGTTCCAGAGAGCCCCTTCTGCGATGAGTTGTTGGACATTCTTGGCATCCGGTTTGGCGGTAAAGCCGCAAACCCGACAGGGAGCAGCATCTGTCACCGCCTCAGGCAGGACATAACCGTAATTAAGATCAGCGTTCGTCGGACGGATTCCCAACAGCGCCAAATCAGCATCGCCTCGCTCCACCGCTTCGACCATCGGACGGATCGCCGCATAGTACGACACATCGGCATAGGTGTCGCAAGGCAACACGACGATGACTTCGTCCTCCTTGCATTGTGGCTGTTCGGACAAATAAGCCGATGCCAACGCGATCGCAGGGAAAGTGTCGCGACGTTCCGGTTCGAGGACGATTGAGATCTCCTCACCCAACTGATTGGTGATAATGTCTTTCTGTGCAAGTGAAGTGGCAAAGGTGATGTGTTCCGCAAGGCCAGTTTCTTTGAGTTGACGCACGACACGCTGCACCATCGACTCTTTGCCGCCGTCAGGTGCCGGGAGCAAGAAGAGAAATTGCTTGGAGCGTGTATCGTTAGAGAGCGGCCACAGATGTTTGCCGGAGCCGCCCGAAAGCAATATAATCTGCATAACAAGGTTATTTTGAACCGCAAAAATAGCGAGTTTTTTGGAAACAGCCGACAAAGTGTAACGGAAAAGCGACCGACGGCACGCTTAGTGCACATCGGTCGCTTTTTATTTCGACAGGATCCGAAGATTTCGTTTTACTTCATGGCGCTGTAGAGCAGGCTCTGTATGCGGGTGCGATAATTGCCCTGCAACAAGAGGGTATTGTCACGCGACGGATGAATGCGATTACATAAGAATATATAGATCATGTCGTTTTCGGGATCAACCCAGAAGCAGGTACCGGTAAACCCTGTATGTCCGTAAACAGAAGCGGGACATTCGGGCGCCGTAGGCCCTAATTCCGGGCGATCTATGGCGGGCTTATCAAACCCCAACCCGCGACGGGAATGAGCCGAACGTGTGCCCGTAAAGAGGCGACAAGTCTCCTCGGTGATGTATCGATCTCCACCATAAACGCCACCATTCAGAAACATCTGCAAGACCTTAACCAAGTCGACGGCAGAGCCAAAAAGTCCGGCGTTGCCCTCCACACCGCCACTATATGCCGCCAACTCGTCATGGACATAGCCCAACAACTGTTGATGGCGTAGCAGGGTGTCTACCTCGGTCGGCACGAGGTGAGCACACTCCGCGGCGCTCAAGGTCTGTCGGGGATTGTAACACAAACGCGATGCGCCGATGGGGGCAAAGAGACGCTGCCGCAGATAGCAATCCAAAGGCTGAGCCGTACATTGTTCCACCAAGGCGCGAAGGAGCACGAAACCAAGACAACTATAGCGATAGCGACCGCGCCCTTTGAGGGGGAGCTGCGTCAACTGCTGGAAAATGGTGTCGCGGAAGGATCGATGCAAGAACATACCGTCAGCCACTTGCAGCGAGAAATCGGCGTCCCCCTCGGCACGAAGCAGAAGGCTATCCACCAATCGGTAGAAAGGATAACCTTCGGGGAGTCCGGTCTCGTGCAGCAGCGCTTCGCGGATGGTGATGGGTGCCAAATCGGTGCCTCGAAGCGACGAAAGGTAGGTACTGAAGCGATCGTTCAGACGTAGGTGACAGTCATCCCTTGCCATCATCACCGCGGGGACGGTGGCGGCGGCTTTGCTGACGGATGCCAAATCGTAGAGGGATCGGTCGGTGACAGGGACGTGGGACTGATAATCCGTGTAGCCGAACGCTCGTTGATAGACGATGTAGCCATCCTTAGCCACCAAAACTTGACAACCAGGAAAGGCGCCATTATTCAGGGCTTCGCATACCAAGGTATCAATTTGCGCCAGCACCTCCGAACGCAGCCCCACTTGTTCCGGCTCGGCGACACTCAGACGGATACGTTCCGTATCGCAGCCGCTGCCAACGGCAAAAAGATTGGGAAGGGTGACACTCAGGCGACCATGCAAGGCAACACCACCGAAGAGGGCTTCAGCCGCCACCGTGTGTGCCATCGGACTGTCGTCGTGCGCCTGCAAAATGGCTGCGGCACCCGCAATGAGGTCAGCATACGAAGAAATACGGTAGGGTGAGGTAAAAAAGCACAAAATGTACGGGCAACGCAATGAGCCACAGAGCGCCCGTGCCAATGCTACCGTCTTGGGAGCAGCATCGTGCAAGGCAATGATGCACCGTCCGGAAGTGGCGGCGCAGCGCAAAATGCTGTCGCGAGAGGCTACCGAAAGGTTGTCTGTCAACGTAAAAGATGCAACAGCGGCATAGTGATTCAAGGTATTGCGAAAAACCTCGTCTCCCCCCGTAGTAGCGATGTCGACAGCAGTGATGGAGTAGCGATCCAACTGTCGGAAAGGGATGATGGGACATTCCTCGCCCGGCACACGCCGATTGCGCAACAGACAGAGCGAAGACTCGTACAAGGTGCGCGAAAGCTGCCGTGCAGCAGGCGTTTCGACCGCTTCGGCATGCGCTTCGGGAGCAGTGGTCAATCCCAAGAGATATTTATAGCGTAAGACTCTGCGGCATTTGTCATCCACCAGACTCTGCGACAAAGTGCCATGTTTGAGGGCATTCAGCAGTTCGTGACGGCGTGTAGTCAAGGGTACAGGATCGAGCAGGATATCTACCCCCGCCTTGAGTGCTTTGACACCTACATCAGAGATGCGGCGTGCCCCCTCCATGGCAAGACCGTCGGTGAAGATGAGCCCTTCGAAGCCGTAGTTTTGGCGGAGGTATTCGGTGATGAGGGTGTGCGACAACGATGCGGGTAAGGTGCGCTGTGTCTCTAACGAAGGAACTGCCAAGTGTCCCACCATCAGCCCACCACCGCCGGAACGGATATAACGGACAAAGGGTTCCATCTCAAATTGGAGCATTCGTGCCCGTGTATGGGTCAAAATCGGCAACGTATGGTGCGAATCGCGATCGGTGTCGCCATGACCGGGGAAATGCTTACCCACAGAGAGCACGCCCCCCTCTTCCAAGCCGCGAGCGTAACTAAGCGCCGGATCGATCACCCCCTCCGGAGTATCACCGAAGGAACGCGTCCCGATGACGGGATTCGCCGGGTTGTTGTTGATGTCGAGCACAGGAGCGAAGTTGACAGCGATTCCCATGGCGCGACACTGTCGCGCCACCTCGCGACCATATTCATAGAGCAAACTGTCGCGCAGAGAGGTGCCATCTGCTGTGCGGAGACTATCGTTGATGCAGCCCAACGCCATATTGCGAGGATAACGCGGCGCATCCTTCATACGCATATTCAGCCCCCATTCTCCGTCGAGGGTGATGAGGAGCGGTACCCGTGCATGGGCTTGTGCTAAATTGGTGAATGCAGCTTGATCAGACATGGAACAGCCCGAAAAAAGCAAACCACCAACGTGTAATTGTTCCACATCGTCGAGCAGAATCTTCCGTTGCGCGTCGGTACATCCGCGCGCGTCGACAATGGGAATGATGAGTTGCCCCAACCGCTCTTCGGCAGTCAGTGTAGCAAAGACGGAATCAACCCACTGCTCCATGCGGAGCCGGTCGACGTGTTGCATGAGGCGCGGCGTAACAGCGGCATGTAGCGACAGAGAGATTCCCGACAAGGCAAACAGAAAGAATAAGTAGATACGAAAGAATTTCATGGTGCAAAGATAAGTAAAAAAGATGAGGTCATTAGGCAAAATAGTAGGTGTAGGGTTTATAGCTTCCCTAAGAGACGATCGGCGCAGTCCGGAGAACTCCGAGCCGCACCGATCGTTTTAGAACTGTTATTTGATCCAGAGGACGCGATTGTCGATCGCCGATTCAACCGGCTTGCCTTGTTCGGTCAGCTCCCGAACATAGTCAATCATCAAGTCGCGCAAAAGAATGCCTGTGGAATGTTTGTCTGCCTGTGTCAGCGCATGCATACCACTGTTGCCCTCCGAAAGATAGTCGATAGTGGCAATCCAGTAGTTTTTCGCGGGGTCGATCGGCTTACCGTCCACCAAGATCTTGCTTGCGGTAGTCTTGTGCTGTGCATCCGTGACCAAAGTAACTTGACAACCGGAAACGGCCTCCATACCACGTCCCGCCAAACTCTGCAAGAGCTGCTCGACATATTCGCCACGCAAGCAAAGCAGATCGAGGCTATTCTCGAAGGGATAGATCTTGAAGAGGTCGCCCAACGTAACGTCGCCCTCTTCGAGGTTGGCACGCAGACCGCCGTTGTTCATGACAGCGAGTGATACGTGATCGCCCAAGCCGAGAGCCTTCAGCTCACGTTCGCCCATGCTACGCAAGGCATCAGCCGTGAAATTGCCGAGCAAGCCCTGCGGATGTCCTTTGGTCATCCCTACCGGAGCCGTACCGACCACTTGGTTCATTTGTTCCAGCAAAGAATCGCGATAGGGAGTAACAAAGTCGGTCAACTCGTTGCTATGCGCGCTGTAGTCGATAGAATCCGGATGCAGCTTCCAGCAGCGAATGGTATCTACCACCCAATGTCTCTGGTTGTCGTGCTGCGGGTTGCGCTTCATGCGGATGTCGATGGCGCCGATCGGATTCACCTTTCCGCCGGTCTGCGTGATCGTGACGGGCTTTCCGTCGAGGTTATTCACCACACAACCATTCTCGATGTTCGTATGGGTGTGACCGCCGATGATGAGGTCGATTTCTTTAGACTGCTGCGCGATGAGGCGATCGCCAAGCACCGTATCGTTGTCGAAGTAGCCGACGTGCGACAACAAAATCACCAAGTCGCAGCCCAAAGAGCGCAACGAGTCTGCCATCTTGTTGGCAGAGGCGATCGGGTCGTTGTAGTGCACTCCGGCGACGTTCTTCATGAAAATCAGGTCGGTAGGATCGCAAGTGACGCCGGTGATACCAATCTTCATGCCGTCCTGCTCCACAATGCGATAGGGCTGTACCATGTCGCGAAGATCTGTCTCGGTGAAGTCGTAGTTGCACGAGAGGATCGGGAACTCAGCATACTGCATCATGTTTTGCAGAAAATCCAAACCGTTGTCAAACTCATGATTACCGAAGGTCGAAGCTACCAATCCTTGACGATTCATAGCCTCCATCTCCATGCGTCCCTTGTAAATGTTGAAGTAGGGAGAACCTTGCACCATGTCTCCACCGTCCAAGTAAAGCAAATCGGGGAAACTGTCACGCATCGTGGCAATGATGGCAGCACGTTGCTCCAAACCGCCCTGACCGGGAACATAGCGATCCGTCATCGGAGCGGGATCGACTTGGCTGTGTGTATCGTTGGTGTGTACGATAACGAGGCGCGGAGCCTGCTCGGTAGCACACGAAGTGGCAATAGCGAGGGTCAAACCGGCTAACGCCAACACATTCAATGTAAATTTAGGTTTCATTTCTTTAGATGAACTGCCGAGCCACTCTCGGTGAGCGCTCGGCAGAGATGTTTTGTATTAAAATTCCGCGTTATTAGGGGTACGCGGGAAGGGGATAACGTCACGAATATTAGCCATGCCGGTCACGAACAAGATCAGGCGTTCAAAGCCAAGTCCGAAGCCGGAATGTGGAGCTGTACCGAAACGACGTGTGTCGAGATACCACCAGATGTCCTTCATCGGCACGCCCATCTCTTCGCTGCGCTTAGCCAACTTCTCGTAGTTTTCTTCACGCTCGGAGCCGCCAATGATCTCGCCAATCTTGGGGAAAAGCACATCCATAGCGCGCACCGTCTTTCCGTCGTCGTTCTGCTTCATGTAGAACGACTTGATCTCCTTAGGATAATCGGTAAGGATTACCGGACGCTTAAAATGCTCTTCGACCAAGAAACGTTCGTGTTCCGACGCCAAATCGACGCCCCAATAAACGGGGAACTCAAATTTGTGTCCGTCCTTGACCGCCTCTTCGAGAATCTTAATTCCTTCCGTGTAAGTCAGACGTTGGAAGCTATTAGCCATCACGAAGTGCAAACGCTCCAAAAGGGTGTTGTCCACCATATCGTTCAGGAACTGAAGGTCTTCGGCGCAATGATCCAACGCCCATTGAATACAATGCTTGATGAAATCCTCTGCCAACTGCATATTTTCGTTGATGTCAGCGAATGCCACTTCCGGCTCCACCATCCAGAATTCAGAGAGGTGACGCGGCGTGTTGCTGTTCTCGGCGCGGAACGTGGGACCGAAAGTGTAAATCTGCCCCAATGAGAGGGCGCCCAATTCACCTTCCAACTGACCGGAAACCGTCAGAGAAGCCATCTTGCCGAAGAAGTCATTGCTATAGTCAATGCTTCCGTTCTCGTCCTTCTTCAGATCGTACAGATTGAGTGTCGTCACTTGGAACATCTGTCCGGCGCCTTCACAGTCAGAAGCTGTGATAAGCGGCGTGTGCCAATAGAAGAAACCGCGACGATGGAAGAAATCGTGGATCGCGATCGCCATATTGTGGCGGATGCGGAACACCGCGCCGAATGTGTTGGTGCGAGGACGCAGATAAGCCTTTTCACGCAGAAATTCGAGGGAGTGACCCTTTTTCTGCAACGGATACTCCTGCGAGTCGCAGTCGCCCAAAATTTCGATCGTGGTGGCTTGTACCTCGCACGCCTGTTTACCTCCTTGGCTTGCCACCAAGCGACCTTCGACGCTGATGCAAGCGCCGGTAGTGATGCGCTTCAAAATCTCGTCTGAGAACTTCTCTACATCAGCCACCACCTGCACGCCGCTCAAACAAGAGCCATCGTTGAGGGCGATGAACTTGACTTGTTTGTTGCCGCGCATGGAGCGTACCCAACCCTTGACGCAGACCTCTGTGTCGTATTTTTCAGAAGCCAAGAGCTCCTTGATTCGTGTTCTGTTCATAGCTATTCAGTACATTGATTTTTATTCGAAAGCACCCATCTTGAGGATGCTGACCTCCTGCTGAGTGAGGTGACGCCAGCGTCCGCGAGGCAGATTCTTCTTAGTCAGACCGGCAAAGTAAACACGATCCAACTTCACGACGCGATAGCCGAGGTGCTCGAAGATACGACGCACGACGCGGTTCTTACCTGAGTGAATTTCGATGCCGACCTGATTCTTATCGGTGTCGTTGGCATAGGCGATAGCGTCTGCATGGATCGGACCGTCTTCGAGTTCGACGCCGGCTGCGATCTTAGCCAAATCTTCGGCAGTAACGTCCTTGTCGAGCCATACGTGGTAAATCTTCTTCTTGATGTACTTCGGGTGTGTCAACTTGGAAGCCAAGTCGCCGTCGTTCGTCAAAAGGAGTACGCCGGTCGTATTGCGGTCCAGACGACCTACGGGGTAGATGCGTTCGGGCGCTGCATTGCGTACCAAGTCCATAACGGTCTGGCGACCCTGCGGATCGTCGCTGGTTGTCACCGTGTCTTTCGGTTTGTTGAGGAGGACGTAGATCTTACGTTCCAAAGAGACAGGACGCTCGTTGAAAAGGATTTCATCCTTGCGCGTAACCTTTGTACCCAATTCCGTAACGACTTCGCCATTGACTTTGACGTTGCCTTTGGTAATGTACTCGTCGGCTTCGCGTCTGGAACAAACGCCTGCATTGGCGAGAAATTTGTTCAAACGAATCTCTTCGTTCGGATCAACGACTGTCTCCTGATATTCTACGGGACGATGCGGATTGTAACCGTTGCCGCGGCGCTGCTGACGACCGTAACCGCCACCCTGCTGCTGGCGACCGTAACCGCCCTGTTGCTGACGACCATAACCGCCCTGCTGACGACCGTAGCCACCACCTTGTTGCTGACGACCGTAGCCGCCACCCTGCTGCTGACGACCATAGCCGCCCTGCTGACGACCGTAGCCACCGCCCTGATTATTATTGAAGCGATTATTGTCGTAACCGCCCTGATTGTTGTAACGATTGTTGTAACCGCCCTGCTGACGACCGTAACCGCCCTCTTGAGCGTAATCATCGCCCTGCTGATAGCCACCCTGACGACCGTAACCGTTACCCTTGGGTGCACGGTTGTAACCGCCCTGCTGACGACCATATCCACCCTGCTGACGACCGTAGCCACCCTGCTGACGACCATAACCGCCCTGCTGCGGACGGCTGTAAGCGCCCTCCTGCTGCGGACGGCTGTAGCCACCCTCCTGCGGTGCTTGAGCGTCGGTAGTGGCATTGGCTGCGTCGTATTCAGGACGCTGATAGCCGCCTTGCTGCGGGCGCTGATAATTGTCGCCGTTGTCATAACGACGGTACGATGTGTTGGGACGCGCGGGACGCTGGTAGGGCTGATAGCCTTCGGAACGACCACCCTGCGTGTAATCGCGTTGGTAATTGTTGGACGGGCGGCTATAACCCTCGTTCGGACGCTGATAGTCGGCGCGCGGAGCGTCATTTCTCATGTACGCGGGACGCGACTCGAAATTTCCGGCTTCGCGGAAACGTGTTTCACTGATTCTCGGACGACGGCGCGGTTGCTGAGCTGCCGATCCTTCATTCCCCTCGGACGACTGTACGCCGCCGGTAGATTCCTGATCAAAATCTTTTTCTTCCATAAATGTAATAATGTGTTGTGTGTGTCAGGCCTCGCGGCCTTCAGTTTTTAGTTTTGTTTTTTAAGAACCGTTTTTTGAGTTTGGTTACTACGTATATAATAGGTACGTATCTCTTTTTGTTTTAATTTTCGAAATCGAAAGGTCAAAGGCTTTCAATTTCTGTCCCAAAGGTATTACATGCCGGTGTAATTGTGGGGAGTCAATGCACGCAACTCATCCTTCACCGATTCGGAGACATTCAATGTCTCGATGAATGCGGCAATCGTCTCAGCGTTCATGCCGGTGTTGACACGAGTCAGAGCCTTCAACGCCTCGTAAGGCTTGGGATAACCCTCTCGACGCAAGATGGTCTGAATGCCTTCGGCTACGACAGCCCATGCGCGATCCAAATCGGCTGAAATAGCAGCCTCGTTGAGCAACAATTTACGCAGTCCCTTCAGAGTGGAGGCAAAAGCGATCAAGATGTGTCCCATCGGAACGCCGACGTTACGCAACACCGTCGAATCGGTCAAGTCACGCTGCAAGCGCGAAATAGGGAGCTTCATAGCCAAATGGTCGAGGATGGCATTGGCAATGCCCAAGTTTCCTTCGGAATTCTCGTAGTCGATCGGATTGACCTTATGAGGCATTGCCGACGAGCCCACTTCGCCAGCCTTAATCTGCTGCTTGAAGTATTCCATAGAAATGTACTGCCAGAAGTCTTTGTCGACATCCAACAAGATCACATTGATGCGCTTCAAGGCATCGAAGAGGGCTGCGAGGTTATCGTAATTGGAAATCTGCGTTGTCCATTCTTCACGCTGAATACCAAGCTTCTCGCTCAAGAAGCGATTGCCGAACGCGCGCCAATCGTAATTGGGATAAGCTACATGATGTGCATTGAAGTTACCTGTTGCGCCACCAAATTTTCCACTGATCGGCACCTGCAGAAGCAATTCTTTCTGTTGACGGAGACGATAGACAAAAACTTCGATCTCCTTGCCCAAGCGTGTAGGAGATGCAGGCTGACCGTGGGTTCGAGCCAACATCGGGATCTCTTTCCACGCCTCAGCATAAGCCGCCAACTGGTCGATGACCTCCTGCAATGCGGGGAGATAAACTTCGTGCAGACAATCCTTGATGGAGAGGGGCACGGAGGTATTGTTGATATCCTGCGAGGTGAGGCCGAAATGAATAAACTCCTTGTAGGCTTCGAGGTGCAAACGATCGAATTCCTCCTTCAAGAAGTATTCAACAGCCTTCACATCGTGATTCGTAACTTTCTCAATATCCTTAATACGCGCCGCCTCTGCGGGGGTAAAGTCGCGATAAATGGCGCGCAGTTCCGGGAATACTTGGTGATCCACCTCTTTAAGTTGAGGCAACGGAAGTTCGCAGAGCGAAATAAAGTACTCGATTTCGACCCGCACACGATATTTGATCAACGCATATTCAGAAAAATAAGCGCTCAAGACCTCGGTCTTGCCATGGTATCGTCCGTCGATGGGCGACACAGCGGTTAGTGGAGAAAATTCAAATTCCATACTTTGTGTTTACAAATGAGTCTCTCGACCCGTGTGATATGTTTATTTTGAGTTTCGAAGATAATTAGAAACTACTTTATTCTCTTACAACAGTTTTCCTTCGGTACCATTCAGAAATTTATCGGTCATTTTCAGACGTCAAAATATTCTTATCTAACCGTTTAGACAGAAAATTCACTTATTTACGCCAAAAGCGGAAGCCTACATTAACGCTGAAGGCATTCATCCGTGCATCGGAATTCTTAGCGATGTGGCTATAAATACCCGGCTGATAGGTAGCGCTCAGCGCCAAATGCTTGTAATCGTAACCTAAGCCGCATTGCAGCCCCATATCCCATTTCCGAATACCGTCGTCTTCGCCGTTCAGGAACTTCGTGATGAAAGCGCCTGCATTGATAGATAGACGACTCTTATGCGTGAGGGGAATGAAATAGCGAGCCATGCCTTGCAGTTCAAGACCGCTGATCAGCACGCCATCCTCGCTCTTGGGGAGCGGTCCAACGCCGAAACCATTGTCGTAGTAGGAGATTTTCTCCCCTCCCTTCTGCGTGTAGTACAAGCCATATTGCATGCCCCAACGCGGATTAAAAGCATAATCCCAAAGGAAGCCGACATTAAAAGCGTCGTGGGTATTTTTCAGACACTCGCTCTGACCGAATTTAGTCGTCGTGGCTGTGACTTCGCCGTTGGTGATCCAGCTATGTTCATAGCCACCGGTCAGCGTAAAAGAATGCCCATAAAAGTAATTTGCAGCGCGCGCTTCGGCACGCTCTTTCTCTTTCTTCGTAAATTTCTGTGCAAACGTCGGGGTAATAGTCGCGATTCCTATAGTCAGGAGCAATAAACTTTTTTTTGTCATCATCAAGATTTCGTTTGACTTGTACATTAAGGCAGAATCTCAAGTAGGATTCACTATAGCTACCTCTTTTGACGAAGCAAATATAGTTTTTTATTTTGTTCCAATTCAAAATCTACCCGTTTTTTTGTTTTTACAACGTTTTTCAGTCCCTTTCTGACCGGTTTTTGTATCTAATCTTTTCAAAAAAGGCTTTTCTGAGAGCAAAACACGGAATTTGCGATGTGCATCCGAAAGCACAAAGCCCCGTGAACCCATTGTATGAATCATTCGTTTCTTTTTTACAAACGACGTCCGGAATGTCCCGCCCAGCGGCAGGACAGGTGCGTCCTGTAAGTTCACCTAAAATAAAGCACCTCCTTATGAGATTTCTGCTGTTTTTGCTTCTCCCCTTCTGTTGCAACACCGTCAGCGCACAGCAATGGTGGCGCGCATTGGATTTGCCCGAATTAGACAGACTGATGACGGAAGCAATCGCCCAAAATTACGATCTGCGCATTGCGCAAGAACGCATCATGCAAGCCCGCGCAGTCTATCGCGGTGCATTGGGAGCTTTGGCGCCCGACATAACGCTATCCGGCGGATGGACACGCAGCGCCTCGTCGCGCGTGGCGACGGAACGGCTGTTGCCCGTCACCTATGAGTCGTACTACGACGGCAGGCTGAGCGGCACGTGGACGGTAGACCTCTTCGGGCATCTACGCCGGGCAGCCGAGGCCAAGCGTGCAGCCTATCGAGCAGCACAGATGGATCGCGCCCTCGTCCTACTCACACTCAGCAAGGAGGTAGCTGTCACCTATCTGAACCTCTGTGCTACACGTCACCTGATAGCGGTCACAGAGGGAAACATTGCCTCCCAACGAGAGATAGCCCGACTGACACAAGTACGCTATGAAGCGGGGTTAGAATCCCGTTTGGACGTAACACAGGCATTGGCGACGCTCTACAACACTGAGGCGGGGATCACCGGCTATCGCAGCGATGAGAGTAGTTACCTCAACCAGTTGGCAACACTGTTAGGGACGACGCCACAACGATGGCAAACCGACCCGCCGCAGGGCGATTCGCTCCCCACAGTGCAGCTACTCCTACCCGACTCGATCGCCACGGAGCAGCTGCGCCAACGTCCTGATTTGCGACAAGGGGAATGGCTCGTGGATGAGCAAGCGGCACTCTTAGGGGTAGCGCGCAAGGAATGGTTGCCACAACTATTGGTAGACGGTAGCATCGGGATGACTGCGCATGACCTACCGGAACTGCCCCGCCGCAAGGCAATGGCATGGCAAGTGGCGCCGGTGCTGCAATGGACAGTCTTCGACGGCGGCATTCGCACTGCCGAGATTCGGCAAGCTAAGGCGACACTGCAAGCCGAGGTAGACAATTACAACCTGCTACTGCTCACCGCTGTGCAGCAGGTGGAAAGCGCCCTGATAGCCTATCGAGAAGCCTGTCAACAAGTCCAAGCCTTAACAACGGCAGTGTCGCAAGCGGAGCAATCACTACAGCTCTCTCTGACGCTATATAAGCAAGGACTTACCGCCTTCATCAACGTGGTACAGGCGCAACAATCGGTGTTGCAATATCAAGTCTCTTTAGTGGGAGCGCAAAACAGTGCCTTGCAACAAGCGGTAGCACTGTGGGTGGCGATCAGTCCCGGAGTATCGGAATAAAGCGAATGGTTTGCACTCAGAAAGCGAAATTCCGAGATTATTTTATTTCATGCAATAAATTATTCGTAATAGCTTTGACTATGAAACGTTTACTATTATTTTTACCACTATTGATGTCGTGCCACTCAGAACGTAGTCGAGAGGCGGCGGAGGCGATGCCCATAACCGTGGCGCATCCGGAGGTACGTACGGTGACGCTCTCTAAGGAATATCCCGGCTATCTGAAGGCAGACAAGACCGTACAGCTCATTGCGCGCGTATCAGGCACCTTGGTTGATTGTTTCTACCATCCGGGCAGCCGCGTCCAGCCCGGAGAGCGACTGTTCCTGATCGACCCTTCCACCTACGAGCAACAAGTAGCCGAAGCACAAGCATCGCTCCACAATGCACAAGCGACGTTGGCTTATACGCACGCCTCCTACGAACGAACGCAGCAGGCGGCGATGGCAGATGCCGTGGCACAGATCCAAGTGTTGCAGACGCAATCGGCGTACCTCGAGGCGGCAGCACAAGTGGCGCAAGCTGAGGCGGCGTTAAACTTAGCACAGATCTCTTTAGGCTACTGCTCGATCACCGCCCCTTATTGCGGACACGTATCGTTGAACACCTACGACACCGGCAATTATATCAACGCCGCCGAAAATCCCGTATTGGCAACCCTCTATAAAGACGACACATTATACGTTTACTTCAATGTTAGTGAAAATCAATACCTAAAGCGACAACTGAACGTCACATCCGAGATGCAAGCGCTGAACGAGATCGCACTGTGCATCCCTGCCTTTCGCGACGAGCAGGATCGGATGTTGCAACAGTCGGCACGCGCCCGCTTGGAATACACCTCGCCCGGCGTGAGTCGATCGACGGGAACATTGCAACTCCGCGCAATGCTACCCAACACGAGCGGGTTACTCCGCGACGGTATGTATGTGTTGGCAACGTTACCTTACGCCGTCGTAGAGCGTGCCATCGTGGTACCGGACGCCTCTATCGGACATGATCAGGCAGGGACATATCTCTATACGGTCGATACTCAGAATCGCGTAGTGCGTCAGGCTGTGACTGCCGGGCAACTGATCGACGACTCCCTGCGGCTGATTTCCGCCGGGCTGCAACCTACAGATCGCTATGTGGTAAATGCCCAGCTCAAAGTACGCGCCGGAATGACGGTGCAGCCGACGATTAAATAAAGCGCAAGTATGAATATAGCTCGTTTTTTCATTGAGCGCCCGGTGTTCAGCATCGTGCTCAGTATCTTGGCGGTGATCGCGGGACTCTTCACGATGGTAGAGCTGCCCGTGGCACAATATCCTGACATTACGCCTCCCACCGTGAAGGTTTCCGCCTCTTATCCCGGCGCCGACCCGCAACTGATCGCCACCACGATTGGAGCGCCGATCGAGGAGGCGGTAAACGGCGTGGAGGGAATGATCTATATGTCGTCCAGTTCAACACAAGGCAGTTACTCCCTAACTGTGACATTCGAAGTGGGGACAGACATTGATTTGGCAACCATTCACGTACAAAACAAGTTGAATACCGTCACGAGCACGCTGCCCGAATCGGTACAGCAACAGGGGATCACGGTCGAAAAGACTTCGACCGACATCTTAATGATCTTCTGCCTTCTCTCCGATCACGATGAATACGACGATCTCTATCTGGCCAATTATGCTACGCTCAATTTGGTCGATCCGCTGACGCGCGTACCCGGAGTGGGCGAAGTCTCACTGTTTGGTAGCAGTAAGTACAGTATTCGCGTGTGGATGGATCCCGAAGTGCTGCGAGTGCGTTGTGTGTCGGCTTCGGATATCTATGAGGCGATCGCGGCACAAAATTTGGAGTCTACGGCAGGCGCCGTGGGACAAGCACCGTTAGATCGTCCCGTGGCATTCGAATATACATTGACAACTCCGGGACAGTTGACTTCAGTAGAGGAATTTGCCGAGATCATCGTGCGGAGCACCGAGACCGGTGAGTACCTCCGCTTGGGCGACATTGCAAGCATCGAATTAGGCAGTCAGAGTTACACGACGACCAGCAGTTATACCGGCGCACCATGCGCCCTCATTGCTATCAGTCAAACGCCCGGTGCCAATGCGCTCGATGTGGCAAACGATGTGGCAGATGAGATGCAACACTTAGCGAGCTATCTGCCGCAGGGAGTACGCTACGTGGAGGCTCTAAACACGACAGACTTTATTCGCGATTCAATGCGAGAGGTAGTGGTGACGTTCTTCGAAACGTTGCTTTTAGTGATGCTTGTGATTTTGTTGTTCCTACAAAACTGGAAGGCGGTGTTGATCCCTGCGGTGACGATCCCCGTGTCGCTGATTGCCACCTTTGCAGTGATGGGACTGTTGGGATTCTCCCTGAACCTATTGACCCTATTCGGGTTGATCTTAGCAATCGCGATTGTGGTGGATGATGCCATCGTGGTGGTGGAAAATGCAGATCGTATCATGAGCGAACGGGCACGAAAGCGGGGTACCGCTGGTATGGAGCAGCCGCAGGGCAACCCGGTACACCAAGCGGTAGAAGAGGCGGTAGGGGAACTCATCGGACCAATCATTTCGATCGATTTGTGTATGTTGGCAGTTTTCGTACCGGCGGCATTTATTCCCGGCATTACCGGACAGCTGATTCAGCAATTTGCGTTGACGATCGCAGCCTCGACAGTAATTTCCGGCTTCGTCTCATTGACGTTGACCCCTACCCTATGCGCGCTGCTACTCCAACCCAAAGAGATGATCGAGGAACAGACCGAAGCGCATCCCAAGAACTTGATCTATCGTTGGTTCGATGCTGGATTTGGCGCTGTGACCCGCGGATACGATTTCTTGATGCAACGGCTGTTGCACCGTCCGTGGTTGGCAGCAGGGGTGTTTCTGTTGTTGGCAGTCCCCGCACTGTGGCTGTTTGCCCGCTACCCCACGACGTTCCTGCCCTCAGAAGATCAGGGGTATCTGATGGTCATGGTGCAACTACCCGACGGGGCGACCAAGGCGCGCACGGAGGAGGCTATGAACGACCTTGCACAGAATTATATTGCAAGACTCCCCGGAGTGGAAAGTTATGTGGAAGTGACAGGCTTCAGCATGATGGGCGGCGCGAGCAACAACAGCGGCATGGTTTGGGTAGTGCTGAAACCGTGGAAAGAGCGCAAGAGTGCTTCGGAACACGCCACCGCGTTGGTGGAACGCATCAATCGAGAAGCTTATCTCGGCGTGCCTCAGGCTATGGTATACGCCGTCAATCCCCCAGCCATTCAGGGATTGGGGGTGAGCGGCGGACTCTCTTTGGAGTTGCAAGACCGCAACAACTTGGGGGCGCAAGCGCTCTACGAGGCGTATGTACAGCTGTTGGATCACCGCGAGGAGGCGCCATCCTTGTCACGCATCAATTCTTTCTATAGTCCCAATGTGCCGCAATACGAGATCAATATCGACCGCTCGCGTTTGCGTTTGTTAGGGCTCACCTACGAACAAGTGGCACACACGTTGGCGTATTATCTCGGCACGGCATATGTGAATGACTACATTGCCTTTGGACGAGTTTGGCAGGTGAATGTCGGCGGTAAAGCGGCTGCAAGGGCTGAGTTGGAAGACATCGTAGCGCTCAGCATCGTCAACAGTCAAGGCGAGGCGGTACCTCTATCGACATTCGTCTCATTCGACTACACGACGGCGCCCGCAGCCTTGACACGTTATAATATGTATCGCAGCGCCAACATAGACCTCTCGGTGAAGTCCGGTGGCAGTTCAGGCAACGCCATTCGCGAAACGGAAGCATTGATCGAGGCACAACTCGGAAATAGCTTCGGATATCAATGGACGGGGACAGCGTTGCAGGAGTTAGAGTCCGGCGCCTCGTTGGTGATCATCTACTTATTGGCGTTCGTCTTGGTCTATCTGGTCTTAGCGGCGCAATACGAATCGTGGGCGGCGTCGATCGCCGTGCTTTTAGGTGTGCCGATGGCGGTGCTCGGCGTGGTCGTAGGGTGCACGGTATGGGGCTTGCCCGTCAGCGTCTATACGCAGATCGGTCTAATTCTACTCATCGCTCTGTGCGCCAAAAACGCTATCTTGATTGTAGCCTTTGCGCGCGACGCACGCAAAAAAGGATCCCCCATCCTACGCGCTGCGTTGGACGGGGGAAACATACGACTCAGACCTGTGATGATGACATCACTCGCCTTCGTGTTGGGGGTTATGCCCTTGATGTTTGCATCAGGCGCCGGAGCCGCAGGACGAATCTCCTTGGGCGTTGCCGTAGTGTTCGGTATGGCGGCGTGCGGACTGTTGGGGACGTTGTTTGTCCCAAACTTCTTCGCGTGGATGCAACAGTGGGAAGAGTGGGCTAAGCGGATTACTTTCCGCCGATCTTATCGGCAGAACGACCGCCGAAAATCATAGCCAAAATACCCACGATCACGAGAACGAGGGAGATCAAAAGGATGGTATTCGTCATGATACCGTTAAAGAAGTAATAAGCTAAGAGAGCAACGGTGATCAAGATGATTAACACGCCGAAATATTGCTTCAAGAATCTCATAATATAAGTATATTTAATTGATGTTTCCAATGCCGGAGCGGAGACCTTCCCAAGGGCTTCGCTCCAAATTTTGTTACAAATAAAGCTCTTTTTTCTTTACGAAGCATCAAAAAAGAGCAAAAAAAACATTTCAAGAGGGTAAAATGGTTTATCTTTGCCCGCAATTATCATTCTACACGCATTTTTTCGTTGCATCTATGATGGTTTTCTATTTTCTTTACCAATGGCTGATTTTCATGCCGATCTTCTTGGTGACAAGCATTCTTACCGCAATAATTACAATTTTGGGCACATGGCTTGGCAA